>DATLLQ010000094.1:0-88220 GCA_035537775.1 Vicinamibacterales bacterium
GCCGTTCAGCGTACGGACCGCGCCCAGCACGTGATCCTGGATTCGTGCACAGTGGGCCGTGAGCGTTGCGAGCCGTTTCTTGACGACTTCCTTTTCACGGTCGCGCTCAGCCAGCTGCTCGGGGTCTGCTGACTGGCGGCTGGGAAGATGCCGGATCGCGGTGAGGATGCTGAGGAATTCAATGCCCTCTTCGGAACTCTCGCCGATGTCCTGAATCAGCCGTTCCTTGTCGATGCAGAGAATGCGGTCGTAGGTGCCAGGCGCGATCGGCAGGAGCGTATCGTGATAGCGGGCGCGGAACGCTCCATGTTCGTACTCGAGCTGGATCTCCTGGCGTTCGAGCACAGCGCCGTACGCATCTCCGAGCACGGGCAGCAGCACTTTGTCCACGAGCTCCGGCTTGAGCGGCGTCCAGTCGATGTCGAAGACCGGCGCGTAACGCGAATTGGCGCCGTTTTCGAGAACGTCCTGCCACCAGGGGTTCGCTGATCCTGCAATGCCCATGTGGTTGGGCACGATATCCAGGATGTGGCCCATCCCGTGCGCCCGGAGGCGCGCGATCCACGTAGCGTACGACTCTTCATCGCCGAGTTCTGGATTGAGTCGTGTGGGATCCGCGACGTCGTACCCGTGCGCGCTGCCCGGAACCGCTTTCACGTAGCTCGAGGCATAGCAGTGTGAGATGCCGAGCGCGTGCAGGTAATCCACAATCGCCGCCGCGTCCTGAAAGGTGAAACTCGAGTTGAACTGCAGTCGGTACGTCGAGAGCGGCAGCGTGTCGGCAGGCATCGGGAACCGTACAGCTACCAAAGCTGATGCCATCCGGGAATCCCCGCCCGACCTGATCCGTATGCTGGAACGTGCCTTGCTAAAACGTACAGCGGAGTTTTCGCCGCGAACTCGACCGTAGCGGGTACGGCCGCTTGGTGGCGGGCAAGAAACGACGCGATGCAGGCAGAAGCCCTTCCTCCCGAGTTCTCACGATACGTCCCCGATATTCTCGAAGCTCATGTGGCAATGGTTGCGCGCGCGTTTCTCGCGCTGCCATTCGCCGCCGTCCTCGGCGCGGTACTCGCGTTCCGCCCGAGAGCCCGCGGCACGCCTCCGCGGTCCGCTCCCGTCATTCAGACGCAGATCGTTCTGGCGGTCGTGGGCGGGCTTGTCATGCTGATCGTCGGTGCGAGCCTGGCGAGAGCGTTCGGCATTGTCGGCGTCGCCAGCCTCATTCGCTATCGCACCAAGGTGGACGATCCGAAGGACGCGTCGGTGATGCTCGGCTGCCTGACGGTTGGCCTCGCGTCGGGCGTGGAGCTCTATGGCCTTGCGGCCTTTGCAACGCTCTTCATCCTCGGCGTCCTCTGGATTGTCGAGTCGCTCGAGCCGGAGCGTCTGAAGACGTTCGAGCTGAAAGTCACCGTCGCGGATCCGGCGGCGCTTCGCCGCGACCTCGAGCAGCTGCTTCGCCGCAACAATGTGAAGTTCGAACTGCGCACGGCCGGACCGAAGGAGTTGGTGTACGAAGCGCACCTGCCGTTGAAGGTTCCTACCGATCGCATCTCGAACGCCATCCTGAAGCTGCAGCCCAACGGCGAAACCGAAGTGGTGTGGGAGGAAAAGAAGAAGAAGTAGAGTGTTCCGGCGATGCGCCACGTCCTGCTGGTCGAAGACGATGCGGAGTTGCGGCTGGCGGTGGATGGCCAGCTCGCGGCGCTCGGATGTGACGTGGTGGTCGTCGCCAGTGGCGAGGACGCGATGCGCGTCGTGGCGGAGCAGCTCCGGATCGACGTGCTGCTCACCGAACTGCGCCTTCCGGACATCGACGGCCGAGAGCTGGCGTGGGCAGTCGGACAGCAGCGGCCGTTCGTGCGCGTGGCGTTCATGAGCCGCGAGGCCCCGGACGAACCGCTCGACCCGCAGGATGCCCCGCTTTTGAGGAAGCCCTTTACGACAACGGAGTTGTCACAGGCGCTGGCCGATGCGCTCCCGATGCGCCGGTCTTCGCGTTAGCGATCGACTGCGATCGCGTCGATCAGGCGCGACAGCATGTCGGCGTTCGCGTCGTGGAACTGGATGCCCGCGCGGTACCGCGGTCCCTCTGATGGCAGCTCGAAAGCGGCCCATGCGACGTTGGCGTTGAACCGGAGCCCGGGATCGACGTCGAGCGACATGCGGATGCGCTGGTTGGGGCGCAGCGAGGTCGCGGAAACCACCTGAGCCCCCACCAGCGAGATGTCGATGACTGTCGCCGGGTTGCCGTCGATGATGACGCTGGTTGCCCTGCTGACCTTGAATCGCGGCGCACGGCGCGAGAAGACGATCCGGATTTCGGTCGAGGCCAGCGCCGGGTCTGCCTTGATGCGGTTCATCAGCGCCACGCCGCGCCGGCTGGAGGCAAAGTCCCGCTCGAGGGCGATGATTTGGGGGCGATCACGCGTGATGACGTCCAGCGCCATGTGCGCGTCGCTGTCCGCAAAGGCCTGAGCGCCTTTCAGACCGCGCTGCTCCTGAAGCCCACCCAGGTGTTCAGGGGGCGCGATGAGAACCGTAACTGCCACAAGATGACTTTACCTGACAGGACGAGGTAGTAGGAAAACGAACTACCGCCTGAGTGCCTGATTACCCACGACGCCGGCACCCTCCCTGATCGTGAGAATCTGGTCGGCAGGAATGTCCCGAACGACGTCGAGCCGGCCGCTCGGCCATCGGACTTCCAGGCGATCGACCCGAGTCGCCGGCCCAAGGCCGAAATGCTGCCGGAGGTCGTTCTGTCCCAGGTAACTTGATCCTGCCTTGACCTCGCGCACCTGAGTCCGTGCGTCCGCGGTGAGACGGAGGCGGGCGCCGATGCCGTCTCGATTGCTTTGTGTGCCGATCAGCCGGACGAGCAGCGCGTGACCAGGACTGCCGTCGTTGCGCAGCAGGTCCACGCTCTGGCCGTTGTTCGTGACAAGCAGATCCAGGTCGCCGTCGTTGTCGATGTCGCCTGCCGCCAGGCCGCGGCTGACCTTCTCAATCGCGAACCCTGGGCCGGACGCCGCAGTGACATCCGCGAAACGGCGCATGCCCATGTTCCGGAAGAGCAGATTGCGCTGGGCGTGTGTGGCTCCGGCACGGAACTGCGATGCGTTGTCGAGCATATGTCCGTTGGCGAATGCCAGATCCGTGAGCCCGTCGTTGTCGAAGTCGAGAAACACAGTGCCAAAGCCGACAAACGGCAGCGTGGCTGCCCCGATCCCGCTCTCGGGCGTCGCGTAGGCAAACAGCCGGTTGCCGAGGCCTCGAAAGAGGCTGAATGACTCGAAGTCGAGATTGGTCACGACGAGGTCGAGCAGGCCGTCGCCGTCGTAGTCCGCGGCGTCGGTTCCCATGCCCGCGCGCTCCTTGCCATCGCTGGCGACGGCGACTCCCGCGCGCAGGGCGATGTCCTCGTACCGCCACGGACCGGATCGGCGAAACATGAAATTCGGCATGCTGTCGTTGGCGACGAACACCTCGGGCCACGAATCGTCGTCATAGTCCGCGATCACCACGCCGAGTCCGTTGCCGCGCAACGCGCTGACCCCGCTTTCGGCGCTGACATCTGTAAAGGTCCCTTTCCCATCGTTGCGGTAGACGACGCTGGGCAGCGGATCGAACCTGAGCGGATGACAGTAGGCACGTGTCTTCAGCCGCGCGTTCCCGCAGAACGGGTTGTGTTTCTCGGTCGCCGAGACATAGCTCGTCACGATCAGGTCCAGATCGCCGTCCCGGTCGAGATCCGCGAACGCGCAGCCGGTGCTCCACGACCGCGAGCCCACACGAGCCGTCTGCGTGACGTCGGTGAAGGCGCCCTTGCCGCTGTTGCGATACAACGTGTTGGGGCCGAAGTGGGTGACATAGAGATCGACCCAGCCGTCGTTGTCGTAGTCGCCCGCGCACGCGCCCATTCCGTAATCGACGTGTCGAATGCCGGACGACGCCGTCGCGTCGTCGAATGTGCCGTTGCCCCGATTTCGAAAGAGGCGATGACGGGCCTCCCGGGTGAGTGCCGGGTTCGCGAGCGAACCTCCATCGACCAGGAAGATGTCTATCCAGCCGTCGTTGTCGTAGTCGAAGAACAGCCCGCCCGACCCGATGGTCTCGATGAGATGCTTGTCGGGACTGGCGCCGTTGGTGTGGCGGAAGCTCACGCCTGCGGCGGCGCTGATGTCGGTGAACTGCACGCCGCCGCCAGTCACACCGGCCGGCTGTTTCTGCCCGTGCACGTGGCTCACGGCGAAGAATGCGAGCGCGACCAGGGTCGCAGCAACGACGGTCCTTGTGGTCACCGGCCCCGGCTCGCGTTGCCCTGCAACGCCGCTTCATACCGGACCCGTGCGCGTGCAGCATCCGGGGCGCGTCCGATTCTTGCGTAGAGATCCGCCAGTTGACGGTAGACCACCGGCTCGGCGCCCAGGGCGGCAGCGCGCTCGTACTCGACGATGGCCCCGTCGTCCTGGCCGGCACTGGCAAGCGCGGCCGCAAGCCCGGTGTGATTGGACGCCCGCTGGGGATCGAGCTGGATGACCTGCCGCCAGAGTGCCGTCGCGGCCTGATGGTCTCCCGCGCCGGTCTTGAGCGCTGCCTCCTCCTTCAACGCGTCGATCGAGAGAGTTCGCCGCCGGCTCGCCATCGCCTGTTTCTGGGCCAGCTCGACGCGCTCGAAGTAGCGTGCGGCTTCCTTGCTGTTGCCCAGGCGTGTCAACGCAGTTGCGAGCGCGTATTGCGCATCGATCGCATTCGCATTCGAGTCCGTCGCGCGGCGGAATGCACTCGCCGCTTCAGCGTAGCGGCCGGCGTTCAGGTGAATCTGCCCGATCCCGAAATTCGCCTCTGCATCCCCGGGATTGAGCAGCAGCGCCTGGATGAACTCGGCGAGGGCGTCGCCGGCACGATCCTGATGAAGGAGGGCGCCGGCGAGCAGCCTGTGCCATGTCGGATTGTTCGGTTCAGCCCTGGTGGCGCGCGTCAACGCGTCAACCGCACCATCGAGATCCGTCGCGCCAGAGGCGAGGCGGCCAATCGTGCCGTAAAGATGGCTCTGGCCTGCTACCGCTGCGGCTGCCGCGCGTTCGAACTCCGCCCGTGCGTCCGCAAAGCGATTGAGACGCTCGTAGCTCATCGCCAGCCACCAGTGCGCTCGGCCGGAGTCCGGGATCGCGCGAATCGTTTCTTCGAGTACGCGCGCAGCGTCGGCATCGCGGTTCGCTGAACTCAGGACCCGCGAGAGCGCAAGCCGGGAGCGTTCGTCACCCGTATTCAGCCGGATCGCTGCTTCGAGCTGCTCGACACTCTTCTCGTAGTCGGACGCAGCCCAGTACACGAGCCCGAGAACACGGCGCGCTTCCGAGGAATCCCGAAGCACGTCGGACCGCTCGAGGAGAGACTGCGCGTCGAGCAGTCGTCCCTGCTTGAGCGACGCAACGGCGCGCTGGACGGCATCCGATCGCGCGGCTGGATCCGCGGTTAGAGGATCGCGGGATGCCGCGCGGCGAAGCTCGACAATCGCGGCTTCAAATTCGCCCCGAGCCATGCGCGCATACCCTTCGCGATACGTGGAGAGGGGAATGACGGGCATGCTGCCGAGCGCATCGTGAAGAACGGTGGCGGAAACGGGCGATGACGCCTTGAGCGCACTCGACATCCTGTCGAGCACCGTCGCGATCAGCGCGCCTTCATCGCCGTAGATTCCCTCGACCGCTTCAGTCAGATCGATCAAGGCCTCGGCAAACGGGGTCGTCCGCTGGGCTGCCACGGTCACGGATGACAGCAGAAACAGCGCAGCCGAAACGGATATGGACGCGAGAAGCGACGATTTCGTTAGTCCGACCGACCCCATGACCCCACGGTTTTACAACGATTTAACCCTTATTTAACAAGATTCTTGACAGGCTGTGCTTAGGGGCGTAAAACGTGACCCCATAACTGCGGGGTAATTGAAATGCACTAGGACGCCCCGTTGCGCCCTAAGTGTCTGCGATGAGGGGACGGGGGAGCTTGGGGAAGCCCTCCACTAAATTCCGCCGCCAAGGGCCTGTCTTGGTTCTCGACGGCTGGAGGATCGCAATGCCACGATGCGTGAGTTGGTCAGTCGTACTCGCTGCGTTTCTGATGCTGCTGCCAGCATCAGTCCTGGCCCAGCAAGGCAGCATAGCCGGGACCGTACGTGACGCCCAGGGAGGCGTGATGCCGGGTGTGCTTGTCGAAGTGACAAGCCCTGCCCTGATTGAGAAAGTCCGCTCAACGAACAGCGATCAGAACGGGCAGTATCGAATCACGAATCTTCCCGTCGGCACCTATTCGGTGACCTTCTCGCTGGAAGGATTCACCAAGCAGCAGCAGAACAATGTGGCGCTGACCACCGGGTTCACTGCTCCCGTCAACGGCACCATGACCGTTGGCCAGCTCAGTGTTACCGAGACAGTCATCGGCGAGGCGCCCACGGTTGACGTGCAGAACGCGCGTCAGGTGACGACGTTCGAGGGCGCGGACATTCGCGAACTCCCGACGACGCGCAACATCCGCAGCATCCTGACCCTGACGCCGGGGCTCACCCCGACCGGCCTGGGCGCGGACTGCGTGGGCGGCGTCGGCGTCTGGTGCAACAACAACATCTATAACCTGGGCGCTCACGCCGACACCCAACCAACAGGCGCCTTCGCCCCCGCGGACACGCTCGCCGACGACTCGCTCGGCCAGGGCCGCGTCATGGTGGACGGGACGATCATCAACACCGGCGGCGGCGCTGGGATCATGGGGATGACCGGCGGCTATGTCGCCGACGTCGCCAACGCCCAGGAAGTCAACGTGCAGATCTCAGGGGCGCTGGGCGAATCGGAAACCGGCGGCGCGTCGATCAACATCGTTCCGCGCACCGGCGGCAATCGATTCGCCGGCAACTACTTCATGACCTACACGCAGGGGGCGTATGCCACCGATGGCAATGTGCGTGGTGGGAACTTCTTGACCGGTTCGTGGTTCTCCAAGAACACCGCCAGTTATCCCACGATCAACAGCGGCTATCCGCTCATCCGCGACTACGACACGTCAGGGGCGTTTGGCGGACCGATCAAGCGCGACCGCCTGTGGTTCTTCTCGGTGGCGCGTGCCTGGCAGAAGAACTCGTGGAGTCACCCTACCGACCGCATCTGGGACAACAAGAACGCCGGCATATGGGGACAGAACTACCAGGCGGATCGGTCGCAACAGCCGCTGCAACTGATGAACATGACGCGCAACGCCAACGTGCGCCTCACGTTCCAGGCGTCACAGAAGAACAAGTTCAACTTCTTCTGGGACGAGGGGCTGACCTGCCAGGATCCGTGTGACGGCGCCGTGGCGGCCTTTACCTCGCGAGACGGCTGGTGGTCGGGTCAGGTGCATCCCGCCCGGCTGATGCAGGCGTCGTGGACGAATCCGCTGACGAACGTCATCCTGCTCGAAGCGGGTGCGTCCGTGAACCGGCAGCTCTACGACTTTTCTCATCACCGCTATTTCAAGAGCAACCAGGACATTCCGTGGGTGAACGAATTCGGAACGACCGTCGGCGTGGATGCGACAGGTGCGCTCAATGCCACGGATTTTCGTTTCCTTGGCCTGCCGTCGGGACCGATCTCCGACGGTATAGGCGGCCTGGCCGAGTCGCGGAACCTCAATGACCTGCGCCCGCGCGCCTCGATCTCCTTTGTCACCGGCTCACACAACGCCAAGTTCGGATATGACGGTGGCTACTTCGCGCAGACCCGGCGCAACGGCACCGGCAACACGCGGCTGGAGTATCGATACGACACGCCCGCCGTGGGCTGTTACAACGCCGCAAATCCCGCGGCGTCAACCTGCGGCAACACGAGCCTCTATTACCCGAGCGACCCGTACAACCAGGCGATGCGGCCGGTGCCAACGCGGGTCAATATCAACACGGGGAAGGCCGCCATCGAAAACCGAGTGGCCTATAGCGGATTCTACGTGCAGGATCAGTGGACGCTGAAGCGGCTCACGCTGAGCGGCGCTATCCGCTACGACCATGCGACGAGCCACTACCCGGGAACGTGCATTGGCGCGGGCGGGAACGAGCCGTATGTGCCCATTCAGGTTGGCGGCACGTCCGCCGGGAAGAACAGTTACTGCACGCCAGACACTGACGGCGTCGCCTACAACGACTTCACGCCGAGGTGGGGCGTGGCGTGGGACGTCTTAGGCACCGGCAAGACGTCGGTCAAGTGGAACATGGGCAAGTATCTGGCGGGGGCGGCGATTAACGGCATCTATGCCGACGCCAATCCCGCGCAGCGTGCGGTCAACGAGTATGTCCGTTCCTGGACCGACGTGGACGGCGACCGCAGAGTGGACTGTGACCTGCTGAATTTCAACGCGCAGGACCTTAGCGCGTCGGGTGGGGATATCTGCGCCGGGCCAAATCCGTTCTTGACCTTCCCATTCCCGGACGCTACGCGATACGGTCGCGACCCGCTGAGCCTGGATGCGGCAGGCGTGCCGATTGGTCTGGCGACCACGCAGTGCGGACGTAGCGAAAACGGCATCCCAGCTGCAGTGCAGGCGTACTGCGACGTGTACGGACAGAGCCTGCTCGATGGGTGGGGCAGACGCCGGTCGGAGTGGCAGTTCGGCCTCGGCATCCAGCACGAGATCCTGCCGCGCTTTTCCGCCGAGGTGACCTATAACCGCCGGAGTTACTCGAACCTGACGGTGACCGATCAGCTCGGGATCGGCTGCGATCGCTTCAATGGCGCGCAGGAGACGCAGGCGTGCCAGGACGGCTACCTGAATTTCACCGCCGCGAACTACAGCTTCTTCAGTGCCGTGGCGCCAAGCAATCCTGACTTGCCAGGTGGCGGCGGATACGTGCTTCGTGGTCTGGCCAACCCGAATGCCGCGTTCTTTGTCACCCCGGGTTCGGCGGTGACGATCATGGACGAGCTGAGCTACACCTGGAACGGCGTCGACACCAACTTCGTGTGGCGCGGCACCGACAAATGGGGCCTTCGCGGTCTGCGCGTCAACGGCGGCACCAGCACGGGTCGTTCCGTGCGTGACCTGTGCCACACCTCGCTCGATGGCCCGGACGTCAAGCAGCACGACGGCGTGACGCCGGCATGCAACCCGTACAGGCGGTGGGACACGAACGTCCGAGGCACCGCCGCCTACACGATTCTGCCGAACAAGCCCTGGGCAGATGTTCTCGTGAGCACGGTGTTCCAGTGGCGGCCAGGCGTCCCGCGCAGCGCGAACCACACCTTCACCAAGGACCAGGTAACCTGGGAGGCGAGCAGCGCTGCACGGGCGACGGCGGCCTGCCCGGCCGGTACCACAGGTGTGGGTTGTTTCGTCGCGACAGGCACCACGACCGCAACGGCCTATACGGTCGATCTACTCAACACCGGCGAGCTGTACGGCGAGGGCTACAGCATCTTCGACCTGAAGCTGTCGAAGAACGTCCGGTTCGCGAACAAGCGCCTCAACGTCGGCGTCGATATCTACAACTTGTTCAACAACGACGCGATCAGGGCTTACGAAAACAACTTCGACGCCGTTGACAACCCGGCAACGCCGGCCGTCGAGAAATGGGGGCAGGCGACCGAGTTGCTGAGCCCGCGCTTCGTGCGGCTCTCGATTCAGCTCGACTTCTGAAGCACGAAGGTCACCGCGAAGACCACGAAGAAGTACGCACGATAAGCTGGCACGAGCCCCACGCAGCTCGTGTCCGCCTCAGGGCCTGGATTCCCCCGCAGGATCCAGGCCCTATTCGTTGTTATGGGTTCAGCAGCGGTCATGTCCTCAGAACGCCTATTCATCAGCGTGTTCTTCGCGTTCTGGCTGGTTCTCCACGCCAGTCTGGCAACGGCCCAGAAGGACGACTTCTTCGATTCGCTCATCGCCTTTCACTCGGCGCTGTTCGGGCGCTACGGGGACGAAGGGCCACTTGCGGCCGCGGCCCTCGATCGTGTGGCGGCCATTCTGGACGCCTGGGAGCAATCGCAGATCGCGGAGGAGGCGGCGATCAGGCGGACGGGAGGCGAACCCGCCGAACTTGCGCGTTTCTACGTGCAGCAGGGTCGATTCGAGGAGGCGACGCGTGCAATCGCTGCGGCGATTGCGGCGGCACCCGACCGGACAGCGACCCGCCTGTTGTATGGCCTCCTGCAGGAAGCCACGGGCCGTCCTGCCGAAGCCGCCGACACGTTTGCGGCCGCGAGCCAGATTGACAGCGCGGATCCCGTGGCCGCCTATCTGGCCGCGTCGCGCCCGTCGCCCAACGCGCCGGAGCAGCTTCAGTTGTCGGCCGCGGTCCTGGCGGCCGCGACGCGCGAGCCCGGGGCGCCCGCACCGGCGCCGTTCATACGACTCGAACTCATTCCTGATTCGGCCGCGCGCACCCCCGTCTTTGCGCCGGCGCACTATGCAGAGGGCTTTGCCCTGCTCAGCAGCCGTCGGTTCCGCGAAGCGATGGAGCGATTTCGGACTGCTCTCGGAACCGACCCGTTGCTCAGTGACCGGGCGCGTCTGAGTCCGCACGTGCGGGCGGGAGCCGCCGCCATGCGCGAGAACCGCACCGCCGCGGCGATCCAACACCTCGAGGCTGCGGTGGAGGCGATTCCGGAGTCGTCAGAGGCGCATCGTCTGCTCGGTCTTGCCTATCGCGCTGGGGCCAGGCGGCAAGATGGCGTCCGTCACCTTCGCGACGCTGTCCGGCTTGCACCGCACGACGAGCGCGCGGGGGTAGCGCTTGGCGCCATGCTCACGGAGGCGGGCAACGTGACGGACGCAGAGCATGTCCTGCGGCAGACCATCGAGGCGGTGCCAGCGTCCGGCGTCGCACGCTGGGCGCTGGCCGTCGTCTACGATCTGCAGAACCGTGGCCTTGACGCTCTCTCAACGCTCGAGGAAGTGGTGGCGCTTCCCATCGTCGCCGGGAAGGCTGCGGTCCACTGGAGAATTGCCCAGCTCGCGCACCGCCATCAGGAGTATGAACGTGTCATCGACGCGCTGACGCGGCGCGCGCGGCTGCTGCCGAACGAGCCCCAGGCTCACAAGGATCTCGGGTTCGCCTTCTTTCGTGTCGGACGCGCTGACGAGGCCCTGACGGAATTCCTCGTAGCCGTGTTCCTCGGCGGCGAGGATGGCGCGACGGTCAGCGCCATCGGCCGGATTCATCTTGCCGCGGAGCGGTTCGACGCCGCGGAACGCACCCTGCGCCGGGCGGTCGCGCTGAATCCGATGGACCCACAGGCGCGCTACGCGCTCGGCAACACGCTGGTCCGGATGGGGAAGACCGCCGAAGGCATGCAGCACCTCAGGGAGTTCGAACGCCTCCGCTCGTCTACGCGCGACGACCAGCGACGCCAATTCGAAGATCCGTCTCCCTCGACACGATGAAGGATAGACTCTGCCCCGATCTCATGGCCCGAGCCCTCGGCGCACTGGCGATTGTCGTGCTGCTCGCCGTGGGCGCCGATCCACCCCGGGCCACGCAGGGATCGACCATCCGGTTCACCGACGTGTCGGGCTCAACGGGCCTGGCCTCCTTCCTCAACATCTCGGGGACCCCGTCGAAGGATTTCATCGTCGAGACGATAGGCAACGGCGTCGCGCTCTTCGACTACGACAACGACCGCGATCTCGACGTGCTGTTCGTCAACGGTTCCACGCTTACCGAGAAGGCGGCGAGTCATCCAATGGTTGCGCTGTATCGCAACGACGGCGACCGGTTTACCGACGTGACGGCGGCAACCGGCCTCACCAGACCCGGCTGGGGCACGGGCGTTTGCGTGGCCGATTACGACAACGACGGCTTCGAGGACGTGTACATCACGGCGTATGGTCCAAATGTGCTGTGGCGCAACATCAGTGGGCGTTCGTTCGTTGCCACCACGCAGGCGCGCGATCCCCGATGTAGCACCGGCTGCGCATTCGGCGATTACGATCGCGACGGCAACGTCGATCTGTTCGTTGCCAATTTCGTCCGGTTCGTGCCCGGCAAGGTGCCGACGCGCGGCAAGCGGTCATCCTGCCGTTTCGAGAACATCGACGTGTTCTGCGGCCCGCGTGGTCTGCCTGGCGAGCCCGATGCGCTGTATCGCAACCAAGGGAACGGCACGTTCGCCGACGTGACGAAGGCCACCAACACCCTAGATCCCGGATACTACGGGTTCGGCGTCCTGTTCAGCGATCTCGACGACGACGGTTGGCCGGACATCTACGTCGCCAACGATTCGACGCCGAATCTGTTCTTCCAGAACCGGCGCGACGGGACGTTCAGTGAGCGCGCGCTGCAATCAGGCCTGGCGGTCAGCGCCGATGGGCGCGAGCAGGCAGGGATGGGCGTCGACGCGGGAGACGTCAACGGGGACGGCCGCCTCGACCTCGTGAAGACCAATTTCGCGCAGGACTACACCTCGCTCTATCTCAACCAGGGTGACGCCCTCTTCGTGGATTCCAGTCTCCGCTCCGGGTTGACCGCCACACTGGGGCCGTACCTCGGCTGGGGCGTCGGGTTCGTCGACGTGGACAACGACGGCCTGCTCGACCTCTTCATCGCTAACGGTCACGTGTATCCCGACGTCGAGCGGACCGGCACGAGTACGTACCGTCAGCGCAACCAGCTCCTGCGAAACGTCGGTCGCGGTCAGTACCGCCTGATCACGACGGAGGTCGGCGGACCACTGCTCCTCGAGCAGTCGAGCCGCGGCGCCGCGTTCGGCGATGTCGACAACGACGGCGACATCGACATTCTGGTGTCAGCCATCGATGGCCGTCCGTTACTCCTGCGCAACGACTCGACCGGCGGCCACTGGATGACCCTGCGGCTCGAAGGGGTTCGAGGCAATCGGTCGGCCATCGGAGCGAAGGTCGTGATCGAGACCGGCGCACGGCGGCAGACCGTCGAAGTCCGCAGCGGCGGGAGCTACATGTCGCACAACGACATGCGCGCGCACTTCGGCCTTGGCGCGGCGACGAAGGTGGATAAGCTCACAATCCGATGGCCAAACGGCAATAGCGAAACTGCCGAGTCGCTGAGCGTGGACCGTTTCTATGTGGCGCGCGAGGGAGGGGGCGTGCAACACGAGGCGGCGCGCGCTTCCGCACTGACGATCACGCCTTCCTCGGCTAGCGCACGAACGGCGCGGCGCTGACGATCCCATCGCCTTCGCGAATTGCAATGATCTGGTTCGCCGCCACGTTCGGAATCACTTCGTTCCGCCCGCTCGGCCAGCGCACCTCGAGCCGATCGGCCCGTTGATTCGTTCCAAGCCCAAAGTGCTGGCGCAGATCGTTCTGTCCGAGATAACTCGAGCCCGCTTTCACCTCGCGGATTTGCGTGCGGGTCCCTGTGGTCAGCCGCAGTCTGGCGCCGATGCCGTCGCGGTTGCTGTGCTTGCCAATGAGGCCGACCATGAGCGCGTTGCCATGTTCGCCATCGTTGCGAAGGAGATCCGCGGTCTGGCCGTTGTTGGTGACGAGCAGATCCAGGTCGCCGTCGTTGTCGATGTCGCCGGCGGCCAGACCGCGGCTGACTTTCTCGAGCGCGAACCCCTGACCGGCGGAGGCGGTCACGTCTGCGAACCGGCGCGGCGCGATGTTGCGAAACAACAGGTTCCGCTGCCCGTAGGTCGCTCCCGCGCGCCTCATCAGAGGGTTGTCCATGAGGTGCCCGTTCGCGAACGCCACGTCGAGCTGCATATCGTGGTCGAAGTCGAAGAAGACGACGCCAAAACCAACGAAGGGACGCGTCGCGGGTCCGATGCCGCTCTCGGGGGTCGCGTACGCGAACAACTGGCGACCGAGTCCCCGATACAGGCTGTACATCTCTGAATCGAGATTGGTGACGACCAGGTCGAGATGCCCGTCGCCGTCGTAGTCGCCCGCGTCGGTGCCCATCCCGGAGCGCGCCCGTCCGTCGCTCGCCACCGCGACTCCAGCACGAAGCGCAGCCTCCTCGAAGCGCCACTGCCCCGTGCGGCGGAACAGGAAGTTCGGCATGGCGTCGTTCGCGACGAAGACCTCCGGCCACCCGTCATCGTCGTAATCCGCGATGACGACGCCGAGTCCGTTGCTGCGATACGCCGCCACGCCGGATTCCGCGCTGACATCGGTGAATGTGCCGTTGCCGTCGTTGCGGTAGACAATGTTCGGCAGCGGGTCGAACTGGAGCGGATGACAGTAACCGCGTGCGTTCAGCGCGGCGTTTCCGCAGTAGGGGTTCCGGGACGGGTCAGCGGTGACGTAGTTGGTGACGAAGAGGTCGAGGTCGCCGTCCCTGTCGAGATCCGCGAAGGCGCAGCTGGTGCTCCAGAGCGTCGAACCGACGCGGGCGGTTCGTGTGACGTCGGCGAACGCGCCGCCGCCGGCGTTGCGGTACAGCATGTTCGGTCCGACGTTCGTCACGTAGAGATCGACCCGGCCATCGTTGTCGTAGTCACCCGCGCACGCGCCCATCCCGTAGTCGCGGTGCTGGATCCCGGACTGCGCGGTGACGTCCTGGAACGTGCCATTGCCGCGGTTCCTGAACAGGCGATGCCGTGCCCGCCGGGCGACCGCCGGATCGGCGAACGAACCTCCATCGACGAGGAACAGGTCGATCCAGCCGTCGTCGTCGTAGTCGAAGAAGAGGCCGCCGGAGCCCATGGTTTCGACCAGATGCTTGTCGGGACTCGCGCCGTTGACGTGGCGGAAGTCGATGCCTGCCTCGCGCGTCGCGTCAGCGAATCGAACCGTTGTAGAGCGGCCAGGTGGAAGTGTCTGGCCACCGGGGGCGGCGTTGATGAACCCTCCCGCCATCGCAGCGGCGAGCGCCCAGGTCAGCGTGCCCCGCCGAAGACGGTTCACTGCGCTGGGATCCTGCCCGAGCGATCGTCTTTCATTGCCTTTTCGTACATCGCCCGGGCGCGTATCGCATCCGCGGCGCGTCCCGCCTTTGCGTACAGATCGGCCAGCCGGCCGTACACGACGGGATCCGATTCGATCGCAAGCGCTTGCTCGTAGAGGCCGATAGCGGCGTCGACGCGGCCTTCGGCGGCGCGTAACGCCGCCTCCTGCTTGAGTGCGGCCGCGGACAGCTCGCGGCGCCGATCGGCCAGCGTCTGGCGCTGCCCCTGTTCGACGCGCGCGAAGTGTTGCGCGGCTTCGCCGGAGCGGCCGAGGCGTTCCAGCGCGCTGGCGAGCGCATATCGCGCCTCGGTGTTGGCTGGTGCCAGATCCGTGGCACGCCGGAGCGCGTCTACCGCGTCGCCGTCGCGGCCCGCTTGCAGGTGGATCTGTCCGATGCCGGCATGGGCTGCAGCGTCGAGAGGATCGATGAGCAGTTGCGCCACGAACTCGGCCAACGCTTCGTCTGGGCGGTCCTGCTGCAGCAACGCGTCGGCAAGGGACCTGTGCAGCGCCGGGTCGTTCGGGTTGGCACGTGTGGCGCGCGCGAATGCGTCGACGCTTCCATGACCGTCAGCGGCGCGCAGGGCAAATCGCCCGATGGCTGCGTGAAGCTGGCTTTCGCCAAAGACCGCCGCTGCTGTGACCTGCTCGGCTTCCTTCCGCGCTTCGGCAAGCCGGTTGACCTGCTCATAGGCCAACGCCAGCCACCAGTGTGCAAGCACGGAATCAGGCAGAACGCGAACGGCGTCGTGGAGCGCTCGTTCGGCGTCCGCATCACGGCCCGCCGAATTCAGCACGCGCGCGAGCGCCAGGCGCGCCCGTTCATCACGCGGAGAGAGGCTGATAGCGGTCGTCAGCGCCGCAATGCTCCGGTCGTAGTCCGATTGTGCCCAGTAGACGAGACCGAGTACACGGTGCGCCTCCGACGAATCCCGTGGCGGGCCGGCCTGCTCGAGCAGAGACCGCGACTCGGTCACGCGCCCTTGTCGAAGAGCGGCGAAGGCGCGCGCCATGAGTCCCGACCCGGCCGCCGGGTCTGCCACGAGCGGGTCGCTGGCCACGGCAGTCCGGAATCCGGCAATTGCGCGTTCGTAATCTCCGCGTGCGAGGTCGCGGAACGCCTGACTGTACGCGGCAAGCGGAAGAATCGGCGGGCCAGTGGCGAGGCCCGTAAGTGGCGCGAGACGGCTGAACGTCACTCCCTTCTTCGCCTGCCGGAGCTTCGGATAGGCAGCGGCGAGCGTCTTCAATGCCTCCTGCGCAGCATCGGTGTTTCCACTGATCGTCGCCTCACGGAACAGGTAGTACGCGATGACTGGGTCGCCCGGGCCCAGGGTGTGCGCACGCCGAAACGCCTGGAGTGCTTCCGCGGGGTTGCCGCGCTCTCGCAGCGCAAGACCACGGAGCACGTGCACGTCCGCACGCGTGGGCGCGAGCCGGGAGGCCGTGTCGAACTCCGCCAGCGCGTCAGCGAGACGGCCGCGATCGGCATACATCCGGCCCAGCGAGACATGCCTCTCGGCGAGATTTGACGGAGGAACGTTTGGAGTGCTGCGCAGTTCGGACTCGGCTGCTGCTATCTGCCGATCCCACGCAGCCAGCGCTCTGGACATCCTGTCGAGCGCGGCGCTGATCCGGGTGCCTTCGTCGCCGTAGGTGCCCTCCAGCGCGGCTGTCAGCTCCGAGATCGCCTCGACGAAGTCCGCCGGCTGAGCGTCGGCGCGCAGCGGCTGGCCTGTGGCCACGGACATCGCAGCTGCGAGCAGAAATAGCGCTGCGAAAACGCGTATGGACGGGAAAAACGACGTTTTCGTTTGTCTTACTGGGTCCGCCACCCCATGTTTTTACAACGATTTAACGGTCATTTAACAAAATTCTTGACAGGTTGTGTTTGCGGGCGTAAAACGTGACCCCTGACTGCGGGGTCAACGGGAGGCGCTTGCTCGGCGCTCCGTCGCGCCCGAGAAGCGCCTGAAGGAACGAAAGGGAACCGCCACAACTTTCCGCCGCTATGGGGCTCCCAGCCCCCCGACTGGAGGACCGCGATGCCACGATGCGTGAGATGGTCAGTCGTATTTGCCGCGTTTCTGATGCTGCTGCCAGCATCAGTCCTGGCCCAGCAAGGCAACATAGCCGGGACCGTACGTGACGCTCAGGGGAGCGTAATACCGGGCGTACTCGTTGAAGTGACGAGCCCCGCGCTCATTGAAAAAGTCCGCTCGACTACGAGCGATGCGGCAGGGCTGTATCGAATCACCAGCCTGCCCGTCGGCACGTATAGCGTGACGTTCACCCTCGAGGGGTTCACCAAGCAGCAGCAGAACAACGTCGTGCTGACGACAGGCTTCACCGCGCCCGTGAACGCCACGATGACCGTCGGTCAGCTCAACGTCACGGAGACAGTCGTCGGCGAGGCACCGACGGTTGACGTGCAAAACGCGCGTCAGATCTCGACGTTTGAGGGCGCCGACATTCGCGATCTCCCGACGACGCGCAATATCCGCAGCATCCTGACGCTCACGCCTGGCCTGACCGCAACCGGCCTTGGTGCCGACTGCGTCGGCGGCGTTGGCGTCTGGTGCAACAACAACATCTACAACCTGGCCTCACATACGGCGGCCAGCGACAACGACGGCCTGACGCAGGGTCGCGTCATGGTGGACGGGACGATCATCAACACCGGCGGCGGCGCCGGGATCATGGGGATGACCGGTGGGTATGTGGCCGACGTCGCGAACGCGCAGGAAGTCAACGTGCAGATTTCCGGTGCGCTCGGCGAATCGGAGACGGGCGGCGCGTCGATCAACATCATCCCGCGCACCGGCGGCAACCGCTTCGCTGGCAACTACTTCATGACCTTCACGCGCGGAGACTACAACCTCGATGGCTCGCTGCGCGAGGGCGGGTTGTTCAGCGGATCGTGGTTCTCGAAGAACAACAAGAGCTTTCCCGAGATCGTGAGCGGCTACCCGCTCATCCGCGACTACGACACGTCCGGCGCGTTTGGCGGACCGATCATGCGCGACCGCCTCTGGTTCTTCGGCACGGCGCGCGCGTGGCAGAAGGACGCGTGGAGCCGGCAGGTCGAACGCATCTGGGACAACGCCAACGCCGGCAAGTGGGGCGCGAACTACCAGGCGGACCGTTCGCAGGGACCGCTGACGCTCATGAACATGACGCGCAATGCGAACGTGCGCATCACGTTCCAGGCGTCACAGAAGAACAAGTTCAACTTCTTCTGGGATGAGGGGCTGACCTGCCAGGATCCGTGCGACGGCTCCGTGGCACCCTGGACGGCGCGCGACGGCTGGTGGTCGGGTCAGGTGCACCCTGCCCGGCTGATTCAGGCATCGTGGACGAATCCGCTGACAAACAAGATCCTGCTCGAAGCGGGCCTGGCGGCGAACCGGCAGCTCTACGACTTCTCGCAGCATCGCTACTACACGCCGAATCCGGACATTCCGCGCGTGATCGAGTTCGGATCGACCGTCGGTGCGGACAGCGAGGTGACGCAGATCAACGCCTCCGCGGCGCTCTTTGGCGTGCCTTCTGGGCCATGGGCTGACGGTATCGGCGGCGCCGCAGAGCAGAGGAACCTCGACGACTGGCGCCCGCGCGCGTCGATCTCCTATGTCACTGGCTCGCACAACGCCAAGTTCGGGTACGACGGCGGCTACTTCTCGCAGACCCGGACCAACAGAACCGGCAACACCCGTCTGGAGTATCGATACTTCACGCCGGCGGCGGCCTGTCTGACGACTGCCCCGACCGCTGCCAATCCATACCCGTGCGGCAACACGAGCCTGTACTACGCGAACGATCCGTTCAACAGCGCGCGCCGGCCGGTGCCCGATCGCGTTACCGTCAACACAGGGCCGTCCACCATTGATAACCGGGTGGGTTACAACGGCTTCTACGTGCAGGATCTCTGGACGCTGAAGCGCTTCACGCTGAGCGGCGCGCTCCGCTACGACCATGCATTCAGCAGCTACCCCGGCACGTGCATCCAGGGCATCGGGAACGGACTCACCCAGGGCAACGCGAACGAGCCGTACCTGCCCGTGCAGGTTGGCGGCGGGTTCTCCGGGCAGAAGGGCTACTGCACGCCCGATAACACTGACGGTGTCTCCTACAACGACTTCACCCCGCGGTGGGGCGTGGCGTGGGACATCTTCGGCACCGGCAAGACGTCGGTCAAGTGGAACATGGGCAAGTACTTGTCCGGCGCCTCGATCAGCGGCATCTATGCCGACGCCAACCCGGCCCAGCGGACGATCAACCGATACACGCGGACCTGGACGGACGTGGACGGTGACCGCGTCGTCGATTGCGACCTGCTGAACTTCGCCGCGCAGAGCGCGGCGGATATCTGCGGCGGGCCGACCTCGGTCGGAGGGCAGGACAGCGTGCGATATGGCCGGGATCCGCTCAGCCTGGATGCGTCTGGTACGCCTATCGGTCTGGCCACCACCCAGTGCGGCCGCAATGAAGCTGGTATTCCGGCGAACGTGAAGGCGTACTGCGATGTCTACGGTGACACCCTGCTCGATGGGTGGGGGAAGCGTCGCTCGGAGTGGCAGTTCGGCATCGGCATCCAGCACGAGCTCCTGCCGCGCTTCTCGGTCGAGGTGACCTACAACCGCAGGGATTATTCGAACCTGACGGTCACGGACACAATCGGACTCGGGTGCGATCGGTTCAATGGTGCTCAGGACCTGCAAACCTGCAATCAGAACTATCTGAACCACATTGCCAACTCGAGCTTCGACTTCTACAAGGTCATTGCGCCAAACCATCCTGACCTTCCGGGGGGCGGCGGCTACACGATCAGTGGATTGTCGACCGACGCAACTGCCCTGGGAGGCGGCCAGCCGAGCGCGGTGACGATCATGGACGTGCTGGCCTACAACTGGAACGGCGTGGACACGAACTTCGTCTGGCGCGGTACCAACAAGTGGGGCCTGAGAGGTTTGCGCGTCAACGGCGGCACCAGCACCGGCCGGGCCGTGCGCGACCTGTGCTTCGCACAGGTCAACCGCCCGAACATCAGGCAGAACGACGGCATGACGCCTGAGTGCAACCCGTACACGCGGTGGGAAACAAACGTCAGAGGCACCGCTGCCTACACGATCCCGAAGATCGACGTGCTGGTCAGCACCGTGTTCCAGTGGAGGCCGGGCGTCGAGCGTGCCGCGAACCACGCGTTCCAGAAGGACCAGGTGATCTGGGAACCGACCAGCGCCTACCGTGCGACGCAGCCCTGTCCCGCCGGGGCAACGGCCGGTCAAGTGGGGTGTTTCATCGCAACTGCTGGTTCCACCACGGATACCGCCACACAGCAGACGATCAATATGCTCAACACCGGCCAGTTGTATGGCGAGGGTTACACGATCTTCGACCTGAAGCTCGGAAAGAACCTCCGGTTCGCCAACAAGCGGATCAACGTCGGCGTTGACATCTACAACCTGTTCAACAACGACGCGGTGCGGACGTATCAGGACAACTACGACGTCGCGGACAACCCGGCGACAGCAGTTGTCGAGCAGTGGGGGCAGGCAACCGGGTTGCTCAGCCCGCGCTTCGCGCGTCTGTCGGTCCAGTTCGATTTCTAAGAACGAAACGAGAATGTCCGCTGTCGCCATGGCCACGGCGATGGCGGACAGGTCGACGAACCCAAGGGTAGTAAGTCTCGGATAAGCCGACGCGAGTCCCACGCAGCCCGCGCCGGCCTCAGGGCCTGGATTCCCCCGCAGGATCCAGGCCCTCTTTTTTTGGTTGGACAGTCGGTAGTCGGTAGTTGGTAGTTGGTAGTCCGCCTGAAGGCGGACACTACGCTATCCCCGGTAATTCCCGAACTGCAGCGCCACGCCGAAATCCTGCTCACGGAGCAGGCGCATGGCTTCCTGGAGGTCGTCCCTGGACGGAGAGGTGACGCGCAACTGATCGCCTTGGATGGACGCCTGGACCTTCTTCAACTTCGCGTCCTTCAGGTACTTGACGATGTCCTTCGCCTTCTCGGATGGAATGCCCTGCTGCAGCGAGATCTCCTGGCGCACGGTGCTGTTGGCGGCCGGCAGCGCGGGCCCGCGCGACAGGTTCTTCACCGGAACGTTCCGCCGTACGAGCCGCGTCTGCACGATCTCCCACAGCGCGTTCAGCTTGAAGTCATCGTCCGCCAAGAGCACGAGCTTCGATTCGTTGGTGTCGAATTCGATCGAGGCTTTCGAGCCTTTGAAGTCGTAGCGCTGCGCCACTTCCTTGCGCGCCTGGTTCAGCGCGTTGTCAACTTCCTGCAGATCGACGTTCGAGGTGATATCGAAGGAACACTGCGTCGCCACGCGCACACGTTACAACTTACAAGTTGCGGGTGGCAAGTAAACGGCGGTCTATGCGCTTCGCCCCACCGTCTGATCCGGCGTGACGAGCCGTCGTACGAGGCGGGCGACTTCGCCCGGCTCGAACGGCTTCGCGACATGCCCCTGATAGCCTGCGGCCAGCGTCGAAGACCGATCCGTCGTTGACGCATAGGCGGTCACCGCCACGGCCGGGATCGTGCCGCCGCGCTCGGCCGGCCTCGATCGGAGCCGCCGCAGCAGATCGTAGCCGTCCTCGTGCGGCATGCCGATGTCGCTCAGCACCACGTCCGGGAGTGAGCGATCGAGCACCGCCAGCGCCTCGTGTGCCGATCCTGCGGTGGTGACCGCCGCTCCGTACCGGCTCAGTGTCATCTGCATCAGCAGCCGTGCATCCTCGTCGTCGTCCACGACGAGCACGTCAACTCCGGTCAGGAGCGATGCATCGAGGGCGTCCGGGTCGGGGAGATCCGCAGCCGCCGGCTTCCTGGTATCGACGACGGACGGCAGGAACACCTCGAAGCGAGCGCCTTGATCCTTGCCGGTACTCTGTGCCCGGATCGTCCCCCCGTGCGCTTCGACGAGCTGTTTCGCGATCGCCAGCCCGAGGCCCAGTCCGCCGTGCTCGCGGGTCGCGCTGCCATCGGCCTGCCGGAACGCGTCGAAGACATAGGGCAGGAACTTCGGTTCGATGCCGGGGCCGCTGTCCTGAACGGTGAGGACGAACCCGTCTCTCTGGACGAGGGTGACGGTGACCTGGCCTTCCGGCGGCGTGAATTTGACCGCGTTCGACAGCAGATTCCAGACCACCTGCTGAAGCCGATCGGGGTCGCCGGTGGTGAGCGCCGGCCGTGCGTCGATCTGCGTGTCGAGCCGCAGTCGTTTCGCGATTGCTGCCGGGCGCACGTTGTCCACGGCGGTGTCGACGATCGCCGCCAGGTCCACTTCATGCACCTGCAGCCGCAGTTTACCCGTGACGATGCGCGACACTTCGAGCAGATCCTCGATCAGCCGCGCCTGGGCCCGCGCGTTTCGCTCGATGCTCTCGAGGCCGCGTTCGTGCGTCGAGACATCAGATCCCGTTGAGCGCAGGACCCGCGCCCATCCGAGCACCGCGTTCATCGGAGTCCGGAGCTCGTGCGACAGGGTGGCGAGGAACTCATCCTTCAGCCGGTTGGCGTCCCGCTCACGCTCCAGCGCGGCGATGCGGTCACGTTCGACTTTCTTGCGTTCGACTATTTCATGCTTCAGCTCCGCGTTGGCCTTCGACAGCTCGGCCGTCCGATCCGCGATCTGATCCAGCATCTCGTTGAAGGAACGGACGACGACGCCGATTTCGTCGTTGGCCATCGGCGCTGCGCGGATCGAGTAGTCGCGGCTGGCGGAGATCCGTCGTGCGATATCGGCCAGGTCGAGGAGCGGCTCCGACACGGAACGCTGCATGCGGCGGGCGAGGGCCAGGGCTGCACTCACGGCGAGAATCAGCAGCGCCAGGATGATGCTGGTTCCCACGGCCAGCCGGCGGTGAACGTCCGCCATGTCGCGTGACATGTAGAAGATGCCGGCGTGATCGCCTTCGTAGGTGATGTCAGACCGGATCTCGTAGGTGTTCCAGCCGAATGAACTCTCCGCCGGCGGGGCGGCCGGGCATCGTTCACGGTTTCGACTGTATGACCCGACGCGTTGACCGTTGGTCTTGTACGCGCATGCGAACCGCACGTGAGGCCTGATCTCCAGCAGCGCCAGCGTTCGCTCGACCTCCTCCGGACGGTCGAAGGTGATTGATGCGGCCATGCTCTCCGGCAGTACCTGCGATTCGGCCTCCACGTCTTCCTTGATTTCCCGTCGCCGCTCGACGATGTCCCAGGTGAGAAACCCGGTGCTGGCCACGAGCAGCGCCGCGCCGGTGGTTGCCAGGGTCAGCAGCAGCAGCTTCCGCCGGATCGGCAGATCGCGGAAGGGCGTCATGGCTCCTCGACTCCGGGTTCGACGAGGCGGGCGAGCTGCAGGAGACGTGAGCTGATGCGCAGCCCGGCACGCTCCGCCCCCGACCGGTTGATCTCAAACCGCACGTTGCCGTGATCGAGGACGAAGTTGATCAGGCCCCCCTGGTCAATGAACCCCTTGGATTCGCCGACCGTGAGCGTTGGCGTGCCCGCCACTGCTTTCAGGTAGGCCTGGACGTTCGAGGTTCTCGGGGTGAAGATCACATTGCATTCGTCCACGGGCCCCGGGACGACCTCTGTGCGCAGCGGAATCCCGCGCACGCGTTCGTTCCGGACAAGGTCCTCGAGCACCGTACCGAAGGGATTCTGTCCGGCGACGCAGATGGTCAGCGGCGCTTTGACCGGCTCCAGCCACTCGACGTATCTGACGAAGTTGTACAGATACGCGGCCTTGACGCGATATTCGTCCGAGATGACCTGGGCGCCCGGGACGGCCAGCGGGAAGAGGACAGCAAGCAGCGCGAGAGAAAGGCGCCGGGGCATTACGGCGTCCTGACCGTGACCCCAACGCGTACGGAACGCTCGAACTCAACCCGGGTCGGCAGCGCGGGCCCGAATTCCGGATGGCGGTTGTTCAGGAGATCCTGGCCCGCAAACCAGATCTCGGTGCGTGGTGTCGCCCACCACCCGGCCCGCAGGTTCAGCTCCGTGTACGACGGCACGACCGGATTCGGCAGTGCCGCGACGCTGCGCAGCAGCGCATCGAGCTCGATCCTGTAGGGAAGATCGACTGACGAGCGCAGTCCGAAGACGTGGTCCGGATCGTTCGCTTCGGTGGCGCCGCCGCCGACGTCGCGGCTCGCCGACGCTCGCCTGATCTCCGTCTCCAGCCGTGTGTAGCCAACGTGCGTCCGCCACCACTCGAACGGCTGCAGGTTGACGCCGACCTCGACGCCGCGCGCGAGTCCTTCGAGCGTGTTGCCGACGACGACCGGAAGGCCTGACGGCAGCAGCTCCTGGCTGCGCAGGTCCGTGATCCGCTGCCTGAAGACCGTTGCATCGAGCGAAAAGAATCCGGACGGCTGAATCCGATACCCGATCTCGCCCCCGACCAGCGACTCGGACTCGAACGCATCCGATCCTCGAGCGAGCTCCACGCCGCCAGGGCCAGTCACGACGATGTCATCGTCGAACCGCGTCGGGCGGCGGACGGCTCGCGCCATCGATCCCCAGATGATCTGGCGTCGCGGCAGCAGGTAGCGCACACGGACGTTGGGTTGAAACTCACCGCCGCTGAACGCGTTGTGCTCGTACTTCGCGCCGAGCGTCACGAAGAGGCGGGTGGGGAGGATCGCGATGTCGTCCTGCACGAACACGTTGCTCACCGGGTAGACGCGGTCGATCGGATCGAACGCGAGCGTCGCGCTGCCGTCCGTGCCGTCGCGATTGACGCGGGCTCCGGCGCCCCACACGATGTCGTGTCTCCCGCCGATCCGGAGCGTCTGCTGCGCATCGACGTCAAAGACGTCGATGTGATGGGTGAGCTGCTGCGGAACGCGACGATACTCACGCCGGTAGTACGACTGCACGTCGAACCGCGAACCACCAATCGGTATCGACCAGCGCATCTGCAGATCGAGCTCGGTGAACTCTCCGTGTGGACGATCGGGCAGGTGGTCCCGGCTGTGGAACGCGTCCCCCTTCAGCAGCCACGTCGATCCGGCTGGCGCGCCCCCATCGAGCCGAAATCCGATCTGCCCGCGGCGTCTGGCGTCCCCGGATGGCGCGCCCGTGGCGAACCGCTGATCGTCGCGCGCCGCGAGCTTGGCGTACGCGCGCCAGGTGACGGACGAGAGGGCGCCGCCGTATCGCGCCTCCGCGATGAACGGATCCTCGGGACCGGACGAGAGCGAGACGAGGGTGCCCTGCGTGTCGCGTGAATGGCGCGTGATGATATTGACGACGCCGTTGACGGCGTTCGAGCCCCAGAGGACGGCGCCGGGACCGCGAATGACCTCGATGCGGTCGATGTCGCCGAGAACGTAGTCCTCCATGTTCCAGAAGACACCGGAGAAGAGCGGTGAATAGACGGTGCGCCCGTCAATCATCACCAGCAGCTTGTTGGCGGTGTTGGAGTTGAACCCGCGCGGCGAGATGGCCCAGGTGCCGTTGTTGAAGCGGGCGGTGTGGACGCCGTCCGCGAGCAGCAGCGCGTCGGCAATGGTGGTCACGCCGGCGCGCCGGATATCGTCTGAAGTAATGACAGAAATCGCGGCCGCAGTCGTCCCCACAGGCTCCAGGCGCCTGGAGCTGGAGGTGACGTCGATCCGCATCAATTCTTCGATCGACAGCCGCTTGAGATCTTCCTGAGCGAACGCGTCTGGGGGGACCGCGAACAGGGAGGTGGCGAGAAGCAGCGCCGCGCAGCGCGAGATCATCCGCTCAGGCAGTGTACTTTCTAACAGGCCCAGACCTAGCCCGGCCGTGCTACGGCCCCGCTGGACATCGGCGGCCCGACCGTTGAGGATAGGGGGGGTGCGATCTATACTTCGTCGGTCCGCGCGCACTTTGTACAAAGGGCGCCGTCCGCACGCCTCCTGCGTGTCTGAAAACGAGCCGCACCACATCTACAACGCATGCCGACAGACCTGACAGGAAGTCCGAGCCGAGGAAATGCCGGGCTAGTGGACGTCCTCGACCGCGTGCTGGACAAAGGTCTCGTCGTCGCCGGCGATATCAAGGTGTCCCTGGCCGAGGTCGAGCTTCTCACCATCCGCATCCGGCTGATGATCTGTTCGATCGACAAGGCGGAAGCGATCGGACTGGACTGGTGGAAGTACGACCGTCATCTGTCGCCGGGGCGCGAGCAGGTGATGCAGGAGAACCTCGAACTGCGCGAGGAGCTCCGGCTGCTCGAACGCAAGCTGGCGGCGCTCACGCGCACGACGGGACGCCGATCGCGCGCGGTTCGGTCGGGCAAGGACTAGGCGTAACGAGCCGGTAAGGAGTGTTTGATGGCTGTTGAACGGGCAGCGGGCGGGACAAGTCTTATCGACGTCCTTGACCGAGTTCTGGACAAGGGGATCGTCATCGACGCATGGGTGCGAGTCTCTCTTGTCGGCATCGATTTGATCACCGTTGAGGCGCGTGTGGTCGTCGCCTCGATCGACACTTATTTGAAGTACTCCGAGGCGGTCGGCGCAGCAACCGCCGCTGCACGGCCGGCGTTGGAGCCAGCGCGGAGCTATGAGGAGATCTCCGCTGAAAACGCCGCGTTGCGGGCGCAGCTCGAAGGCGCCACGACGGTCTCGCCGCGGACGCCGAGCCCGGCCGGCTCGCGCCGCCGGCCACGCTGATTCGGCGCTCGGGTAGGGGCGCCACGCGATCGGAGGGCACCCCGCCGGGGGGGCAGGGGATCCATTGAGCAGGCACTCTCTCAGCTCGGTTCCGTTGCGGCGAGTCAGCCGCACGAGCGCGCCGCTCGTCAACGCAGCTGCCCGCCTCGAGCTGCTCGAATACTTCCTCGTTCATCATGAGGATCTGCCACGCTGCGCACAGGCCAGCCTCGAATGGCTCGCCCGGCACGCGGGCGTACGCCGTTCCGTCTGCCTGTCCATCGATGGTGATGCCGGGATGCTGGTCGGTGTCGCCGGTGTCGGCGTCTCGCACGACGACGTCGAGGGATATGCCGCTGTACTGACCCACCTGCAGGATCCACTGGTGCGTGCCCTGACAGCTCCGGCGCCGATGACGCTGCGCGGGAATCGCGACAACGGTCACGGACGGCACCCGGGCTTTGGCGCGTCGCCTGTCCTGGCAGTGCCGCTGCGCGGCGACCGCCAGGAAGATGCGGAGGGCGTCGGTCTGCTTCTGCTCAAGACCGGAACGTCCGTCACCGGAGACGTCAACTGGCTGGTGACGGTGCTCGGCCAGAAGCTCGATCAGATTCGCGGGCGCGGCAGCCTGACCGAAGAGCTGCGGAAGCTGCGCCGCGAGCGCGCGCTCTTCTTCACGATCATCAACTCGGTGACCGATCCGATCATGCTGACCGACACGGAAGGCCGGCTGATTGTCGCCAACTCCCGCGCCGAGAAGCTCTTTGCCGCCACGGAAGAGGAAAGCGAGGGCCGTCGCCGCGCCGTCGAGCTGAACAACATGCTCTTCTCGGCAGCGTTGTCCCGCACGGTCGTGGAGGCCCCTTCCGAGGCTCGCGAGCTCCTCCTCGTTGATCCGAGCGACGGCTCGGACCTCCTCTTCGAGGTGTTGAGCACGACGGTCGAAGATCCGCGCGAAGGCACCGGCATCGTCTCGGTGCTGCGTAACATCACCGACCTTCGTCGCGCGACCGAGCAGATCGAGGAGAACTACCAGAAGGTACGCGTCGCCGAGGCCGCGGTTCGCGCCGAGCGCGATCGCCTCAACCTGATCATCGACTCGGTGGCCGACCCGATCATCGTGACCGACCAGAGCGGGGCCACGGTGCTGATGAACGCCCCATCGGAAGAGCTGTTCACCGTAGGCCCTGATGCGCCGTCGACCGCACAGCGCACCGTGCAGTCGAACGATGCGCACTTTTCGTCCTTCATCTCCGGGTTGCTGCTCGGGGAGAGCGGACCGGGCGAGATCCGGCGCGGTGAGATCGGCCTGATGAACCCGTTGAGCGGCGAGACGATTCCCGTCGAGGCGATCGCCGGCAAGGTGCTGACGGAGACCGGCGAGCTGACCGCGGTTGTGACCATCCTGCACGACCGGCGCGAGGCGCTGGAGCGGACTCGCCTGTACGAACAGCTGCGATCGGCGTCCGACGAGCTGCAGATGCGCGTGCAGTCAGCGACGGCGGAACTGGCTACGCAGAACGAGCTGCTTCGGAGGCAGGCGATCGAGCTGGAGCAGGCGTCGCGGCTGAAGTCGCAGTTCCTGGCCAACATGTCGCACGAGTTCAGGACGCCGCTGAACGCGATCCTCGGCTATACCCACATGCTCCTGCAGGGCGTCGCCGGCGACCTTCCGGGCAACATCCGGCGGCAGCTGACGCGGATCGACTCGAACGGCCGGCACCTGCTGACCATCATCAACGAGATTCTCGACATCACCCGCATCGAGGCGGGCAAGATGCCGATGCAGATCAGCGAGTTCAGCCTCAACGAGCTGGTGCCCGAGGTGATGACCGAGCTCGACCCGGTCATCTCGCGCTCGAAGCTGCTGGTGACCTCGCGGCTGGCGTCCGAGTCTCCGCTGATGGTCAGCGATCGGCAGAAGGTGAAGCAGGTACTGGTCAACCTGCTCAGCAACGCGTTGAAGTTCACGCACCAGGGCCGCATCGAGATCGGCGTGGACTTCGACCCGTCGACGCGGATGGCGAGCATCATCGTGAAGGACACGGGGATCGGCATCGCGCCGGAGCACCACGACAAGATCTTCGAAGACTTCCGTCAGGTGGACGACTCGCCGTCGCGCCAGTACGGCGGCACGGGTCTCGGCCTGGCGATCTGCCGGCGGCTGGCGAGCGCACTCGGCGGCCGCATCACGCTGCACAGTACGCTCGGCGAAGGCTCGCTCTTTACCCTGACGATTCCCTCGGAAGCCCCACAATGACTACAGAGACCCATCCCCTGATCCTCGTTGTCGACGACTACCAGGATGCGCGTGAGATGTACGCGGAGTATCTGCAGTACTCCGGGTTTCGTGTCGCCGAGGCGAGGAACGGCAACGAAGCCGTGTCACAAGCGCGGTCGCTCAAGCCGGATCTGATCCTGATGGACCTGTCGCTGCCCGGCATGGACGGCTGGGAGGCCACGCGGGTGCTGAAGGCCGACGAGGAGACCAGGCACATTCCGATCGTCGCGCTCACCGGCCACGCGCTGGCCGGTGCCTCGGAAGGCGCGCGCAAGGCAGGCTGCGACTCTTTTGTCACGAAACCGTGCCTGCCGGATGATCTCGTGGTCGAAGTGAAACGGATGTTGAACACCGTAAAACAGGGTTAAGGCGAAACAGGGATAGGCTGAACAGGCCAGGGCGAAGCAGCGGTAGGGTCACAGGGGCACCCGTCAGCGGTGCCGGAGTATTCAATGGCGAAGGCAAAGGCAGCCCGCAAGTCCGTGAAGAGCGCCGCGAGCCGCGGTTCCCGCCCGCAGCGCTCCGCGATGCCGCGCAGCATGCAGAGCCGCGGCGCGGCCGACACGCGGAAGGCGGTGCAGGATCCACGCAACAGCCGCCAGGCACGCGCCAGCAGAGCGGCGTCGGAATCGCTCACCCGCGTGACGCATGAGACCGAGGTGCGTGGCACCGAGACACGCGTCGAGCGGGTTGTCGAGCGCGCGCCGAAGCCGATCATGCCCGACGTCGATCGCGCCAGCGCCGGACGCGGCCGCTACGTCTACTGCATCATCCGCTCGACGCAGCCGCTCCGGTTCGGCGCCATCGGGATGGATGAAACGTGGCCTGACGTCTACACCATCAACTACAAGGACATGGCCGCCGTCGTCTCCGACGTGCCGATTGCGCCGCTCGACTCGACCCGCGAGAACGTGCTGGCCCACGAGCGCGTCAACGAGACGGTGATGCGCGATCACACCGTGATCCCGATGTCGTTCGGCACCATCTTCAAGACCCGCGAAGACATCCTCGAGCTGCTGCGGTCCGCCTACGAGGCGTTCGCCGACGTCCTCAACAAGATGCAGGACAAGCTGGAGTTCGGCCTGAAGGTGCTCTGGGACCGTGACGAGATCGTCCGCGCCATCGAGCAGGAGGACGAGGACATCCACCGGCTGAAGTCCGAGATCTCGTCGCAGAAGGGGTCAACCTATTTCGCGCGCATGCAGTACGGCCGCCTCATCGACGCCGCGCTGCAGCAGCGTTCGGAACGGTACATGGCCGAGTTCCTACAGCGCCTGCGTGACGTGTCCGTCGCGTCGCGCGTCAACAAGGCCATCGGCGACAAGATGATCATGAACGCCGCGTTTCTGGTCCAGCGCAACCTGGAGCAGGCGTTCGACCGGCGCATCAAGGACATCGCGTCGCACTACGACAAGCTGACGTTCAAGTACACGGGGCCGTGGCCGCCGTACAACTTCGTCAACATCCGGCTGAAGCTCGAGCGGGCCGGCCAGCATCAGGAAAAACCCAAGTCCCAGCCCCCGAACCCGAAATCTCAAAAGGATTTATACGGGAATTAAGTGTTCATCCTCGACTCGCTCATGATCTCCGGCATCCGCTGGGTGCTCGAGACGACGCTCACCGCGGCCGAAGCCGAGATGAACGACGACTCGGTGCTGCGCGAGCAATTGCTCGAGACCGAGATGCGTCGCGAGATGGGCGAGATCTCCGAGGAGGAGTTCCGGGAGATTGAATCGGATCTCCTCGCACGCATCCGCGAGATCAAGACGCGTCGCGAGGGTGGCGACGGCCCCATCGAAACGGCCGCGCAGCCGATCGAGACGACGGGCGACAGCCAGTTCCAGGTCGAGGCGTCAGTCTCCGGCGACTTTCATGAACCCGTTGATGCACTGAATCGTTCGGAACGTTCGGATCGTTCGAACCGTTCGGAACGTTCGAGTGGTTCGAATCGTTCAAGTCGTTCGGGTTCGAGAACGACTCGAACGACTCGAACGACCCGAACGAATCGAACGCGTCAGTGACCGTGACCTACGTCTATTGCCTCGTTCGCAGCCCGAGGATGCCGCTCGTGCCGAAGGGCGGGCCTGCGATGCCGGGTGCGAAGCCCGTTCGTGTGCTGCCTGCCGGTGAACGCACGTGGGCCGTTGTGTCGTCCGTGACCGCCGCGCAGTACGACCAGCCGGCAATCGCAGCGGGACTGCAGAAGCTGGACTGGGTCGGACGACGGGCGATGGCGCATGAGGCGGTGGTGGAGCAGTTTCTCGCTGCTCCGGCCGTCCTTCCGATGCAGCTGTTCACGATATTCATGTCCGACGAGCGCGCACTCGAGTACGTCTCGCGTGAGCGGCGGCGGATCGACCGGATCCTGACGAAACTCGAGCGGCAGCTCGAATGGGGCCTTCGCCTGTCGTTCGACGAGAACGCGGCCCGGCAGGCAGTGGAGGCCGATCACCGCGCACGCCGCGTGCGTGGCGCCACCCGGAACGAGTCGGGATCGGCGTATCTGGCTCGCAAGCGCGACCTCCTCGGTGTCACACGCGTCCAGCTGTCGTCCGCGCGGCATGCCGCCGATCGTCTCTACCGCGCCATGTCCAGGGAAGCCACACGCGCCCGGCGCCGCCGGGCGACCGAGCAGATGGCGCCCGGCTCCCGCCTCCTGCTCGACGCGGCATTTCTGGTGCCGGTCCGCCGCGCCGGCGCGTTTCGATCGGCGTTGCGCAAGCACGCGCGGCAGCTGTCCGGATCGGGTCTCGTGGTGTCGCTGACGGGGCCGTGGCCCGCATACAACTTTGTTGATGCGGCAGGCGGCAGGGGCGGCGGCGCCAGCCGCTGACGATCGCATGGCTGCTGCACGTGCCAGGAAACCGCTTCGCTCGCGTGCCGCCCGCCAGAGCGACGCCGATCTCGTCCTCGACTCGAACGACGCCTCCCTCCTCGACATCGTCGACAACGTGCTCAACAAGGGGGTCGTGCTGAGCGGAGACCTGACGATTGCGCTGGCCCAGGTCGACCTGATTTACGCCAGGCTGTCGCTGCTGCTCTGCGCGGCCGACCGCGTCCTGCCGAACGAAAAGGCCGACCTCATGGAGCGTCATCATGAACGCCGTGCGCGGCGAGCGTCGGCGGTCCGCCGTGCCTCGAACCGGTAGCCGTGGGCGTGACGCCCGCACCGACCGGCTGACCGGCAGGCTCGCGCACGTGTATGCGATCGTCGGCGCCCGGGGACCGTCGTCGGTGCGCACGCGCTCCAGCGGTCGCCTGGATGTTATTTCCCAGGGCGCCCTTGCAGCAGTCGTCCGGTTGCAGCCGGGCGTTCAGGAGTCGTCTCCAGCGCATCTGCGCCGATACGAGAGAACGATCCGTGAGCTGTCCGATAGATTCCCCGCAGTGCTCCCCGCGCGTTTCGGCACGGTGATGCCCGTTGAAGAGCTCGCGTTCATCCTGTCGTCTCGCTCCGCCACGCTCTCGCGCGCGCTGTCGAACGTTCGGGGCAGAGCCCAGATGACGATCAGGATCGTGGGTGGTGCGATGGACACGCGGGAAGTGCGCAAACGCACAGCGTCGGCGGAGGCGCCACCGTCACGGCGCGGGCGGGAGTACCTGCGAGCCCGGTTACGCGAGTCCACAGTCCAGCGGAAGGTTCCGGGTTTCGAGCCCGTGCGCTCCGCGGTTGCGAGATGGGTGCGCGACGAACGCGTCGAGCATCGTGACGGAATTTCGACGGTGTACCACCTGATCCCACGGGCGGCGGCTGAACGGTACCGGACTGCCAGCCAGCGCGCGGCGGCGGCCGCCGGCCTGCCAGCGGTCGTCAGCGGACCATGGCCGCCCTATGCGTTCGCTGCGTCAGACTGAAACACGCATGGCCCGGAAGAAATCAGTGGCGACGCGTTCATCGAAGGCCCGCTCAGCAAAGGCGCGGAAGGCGAAGCCTGCCTCGCCGAAGCGCCGGGGAAAGCTGGTTGCGAAGGCCGGGACCTTGACCGTGACCGAAGTCGCGCGTCTCGAGGACCTCCGCCGCGAGCTGCAGCAGGCAGCCGGGCGGAGTCCACTTCGCTGGAATGCGGATCCGGACGAGGTGCAGCGTTCGGTGGCCCAGCTCGTGCTGACGCTGGTCGAGTTCATCCGTAAGCTGCTCGAGCGACAGGCCATCCGCCGGATGGAAGGCGGCACGCTCACCGATCAGCAGACCGAAGACATCGGCCGTGCGTTGATGACGCTGGAAGAAACCGTCCGCGATCTTGCGGCCCGGTTCGGCATTCCAGTCGAAGACCTCAATCTCGATCTCGGCCCTGTCGGCAAGTTGATCTGACTACCGGTCGTCAGACGTCGTCGATCGTGTCGTCGCGCGAGTTGGCTGATTCCGCGCTGTCGGGGTCCACGTCGCCGAAGTCTTCCTGTTCCTCCGATTTCACGCCTCTCACCGCGTCGTCATAGCCGCGGTTGTGCTCGGTTTCGATTCCTTCCCGTTCCGCCGCCTGATCGCGGTCGTTGGATGAACGGATTGCATCGTGCTCGATCTCGCTGCTGGCGCGTTCAGGTGTGTGCGGTGCGTCTGCCATGGATGTCCCTCCATGCCGTTTCTCCGCAATCGCGATGCCACTCGGCACAGCGCCGTGCGAGCCGTGGATGATCCTCGTCTGCAGCCCCATCGCCGTAATCGCAAAACCCTCCAGCACGAACAGGTGAGCTGCCGGATGAGTAGCGGCGGCGACGCCGTTGATCTCCCCGATGAGCAATCCCTGGCGCCCCGGTTCCCGGGCGATCGCGAGCTCGAGCAGGGCACGCGCGACTTCGCGGATGGCCCGCGAGCGGCGTGGCTCGGCCTCAGGCGCGGCGAGGAGCAGGTCTCGCTCTCCCCGTCGCAGGTAACCGGCGGCGAGTCCATCCACGAGGATGACGCGGGCGCCGGCCGATCGTGTCGCACCGCGGCCGTCGAGCGAGCTGTCGTCGTCGGGCTTGCCCTGTGTGGTGTCGAATGGCCACTTCAACACCGTGCCATACGGGTTGGAAGGATCCGTTGCGGCGACGACAACGTGATGTGAAGTGTCGGGCACGTCGCGGAAGGACCGAAGCATGTCAACAGCGGGTGGCAGGGCGAACTGCGCCCCGCCGAGGCCGCCGACAAAGTATCCGCGCCGGATCCGTCCAGACTCTTCCATCGTCTTCAGCACGTCGTAGACGGCGGAAAAGCCTCCGGGCACTCCTTCAGACGCGACTGTCTCGCGCGTGACGACGCCGTGCCTCGTGAGGAGTTGCTGTGCGGTCGCCGCGCTCCATTCCGTGACCGACGTGCGGCTTGCTTTTCTCGTGTCGATCAGTGCCCAGCGCCCCTCCGCCGTCTGCGGAACCAGCCGCCGCGATCGAAACGGCTCCGGACGACCTTGCGCGCCGGAGCCCCGGCGGAGACGGCGCGCGGCGCGCGTGTCGTCGTGCCTGAGGTAGGCCCGCAGCGGATGGAGCGTGTCATTCGTGAGTGCGCCCAGCCAGACGAGTTCCCAGAGCGCGTCCACCGTTTCCTGCGGGAAGCCGCCACCGGTGCCCTGATGAATCTCGCCGAAGAACGACGCGCCATGGTGCCGCAGCCAGGCCATGACGTCAGCGGCGCGGCCCTTTGGTTCGACAGTGCCCGGCGCATTCCGTTCCGCGGCCGGGGGACGAAGTCGCAAGGCACTATCTGTCAGGTACAGCGCGACCCGCCCGTCGCGTCCTCCGAGAGGCTCGACGCCTGCCCATGCGACTTCGCCTGCCGCCATCAGCGTATCGAGCATGGCGGGCTGGTAATCGGCGATGCGCGCCGGCAGCACGTCGGTTTCGAGTGAGGACGCGGGGATCGCCGCGCCCTGGAGCTGTTCGATGACGTCCAGCAGTGCCTCCAGTCCTCTGCGGCCTGCTCCGACGCCGTGCCAGGCGACGGCAAATCGTCCGAGCGCCTCGCCGTCAACCGGCTCGACCTCCTGCCGGAGTTTCGCAAGCGATCGCCGCCGGATGCTTCTGAGCACACCCGCGTCAACCCACTCGCGTTCGGTTCCACCCGGCCTGAACTCGCCTTCTATCAGCCGATCCTCGGAGACCAGGCGACGGAGCACCGCGTCGGCGACCGCGACGCCCAGGCCGTAGCGAGCGGCGAACTCTCCGGCTGTGAATGGTCCGTGCGATCTCGCATAGCGAAGGGCGATGTCGCCGGCAGGGTCCCGTACCGGCTCGAGCAGCGACTCTGGAATGCCGGCAGGGGCCTGGACTCCGAGCGCATCGCGATACCGCGCGACGTCCTCAACCGCTGCGTAGCGACGCGCGCCCGCGATTGAAAATTCGACGACACGGCCGGCTCGAGCGAGCGCCGATATTTCCGCCTCCGCGTCGATCACCGTGGTGCGAGCCTCGAGCTCGCTGACCGTGAGATCGCCGATGCGGATGAGCAGGTCGTGCAGACCGTCTCTGGTCTTGACCAGATATCTGTCGTCCAGATGCTGAAGCTGGCGTTCGATCTGCTCGATTGCCTCAGGGTCCAGCAGCTCGCGAAGTTCGGCGTCGCCAAGCAACTCGCGAAGCTGGGCCTGATCGACCGAGAGCGCCTGTGCGCGCCGCTCTGCCAGCGGCGCATCGCCGTCGTAGATGTAGTTGGCAACGTAGCTGAAGAGCAGGGACGCCGCGAATGGAGAGGGCGCCTTTGAATCGAAGGTGGCAAGCCTGGTGGTTCGCGCCTGCAGCCGGCGGAGCGTATCAGCCAGCGCCGGCATGTCGAAGTGGTCGCGCAGAATCTCGCGGTACGTCTCCAGGAGAGCCGGGAACGATCCGAAGCGCGAAGCGACGGCCAGCAGATCCGATGCGCGCTTCCGCTGCTGCCAGAGGGGCGTCCTCCTGCCGGGCCGGCGGCGGGGAAGGAGCAGCGCACGAGCCGCCGTTTCCCTGAACCGCGCGGCAAAGAGCGAGGTCGCTCCCAGCTGTCGGAGCACGAGGCCCTCCACCTCGTCTGGATCCGGGATGAGCAACGCAGGGTCCGGCGGTGTCTCGACATCGGGAAACCGCACGACGAAGCCTTCGTCGCCCCACATGACTTCGACGTTCAGTCCGGTGCGCGACCGAATCTGCGCCGTCGCTGCCATGGCCCACGGCGCGTGGATGCGGCTGCCCAGCGGTGAGAGCAGGCAGACACGCCAGTCGCCAAGATCGTCGAGGCAGCGTTCGATCACAATCGTTCTGTCGTCGGGGACCGCGCCCGCTGCCGCCTGATCGTCGAGATACCGCATCAGGTTTTCAGCAGCCGTTGCGTCGAGATCGTGGAGGCGCCTCAGTCGATCGAGCGCCGCCGGCCGCGGCATCGTGCGGAGGTCGCGCACGAGCTTCCCGATCGCGTAGCCCAGTTCCACGGGGCGGCCAGCGCGGTCGCCGTGCCAGAACGGCATCTTGCCGGGCTCTCCCGGAGCTGGTGAGACGAGCACCCGGTCATGCGTGATCTCCTCGATTCGCCACGTCGATGCGCCAAGCGTGAAGGTCTCGCCGACCTGAGACTCGAAGACCATCTCCTCGTCCAGTTCGCCGACGCGCACCGGCCGATCTGCCCCCGCGAGAAACACGCCGTAGAGGCCGCGATCGGGGATCGTTCCTGCGTTGGCGATGGCGACACGCGTGGCGCCTTCGCGCCCGGCCAGGGTGCCGTCCACGCGGTTCCATGTGACGCGCGGCCGCAGCTCGGCAAACTCGTCCGACGGGTAGCGTCCCGAGAGCATGTCGAGGACGCCTTCAAAGATGTGCCGGCTGAGATCGGCGAACGGCGCCGCGCGCCGCACGGTGGCGAACAGATGATCGACGTCCCACGTCTCCAGTCCCGCCATGGCCACGATCTGCTGCGCCAGCACGTCGAGCGGGTTGCGTGGATAGCGCGTCGACTCCACCTGTCCGTCGTGCATCGCACGCGCGACCGCCGCGCACGCCACCAGGTCGCCGCGGAACTTCGGAACGATGATGCCTTCGCTGACGGCGCCTGCCTGGTGGCCGGAGCGCCCCACGCGTTGCAGGCCGCTGGCCACCGACGGCGGCGCTTCGATTTGCACGACCAGGTCGATCGCGCCCATATCGATGCCCAGCTCGAGTGAGGAGGTCGCCACCAGGGCACGGATGCGGCCGGCTTTGAGCAGATCTTCGACCTCGCTGCGCGACTCGCGCGCCAGAGAGCCATGGTGCGATCGGACCAGCGGCTCCCCGGCCAGTTCGTTCAGGGCTCCCGCGAGACGTTCCGCGAGCCGCCGGCTGTTCACGAACAGCAGTGTCGATTGGTGGGCCCGAATGAGCTCCAGCAGTCGTGGGTGAATGGACGCCCAGATTGAGGGCGCCTCGCCCGGGCTCCGCACCATGTCCTCGATTGGGACGTCGATCCTCAGATTGAGCTGCTTCTTTTCCGACGCATCCACCACCACGACCGGCCGGAAGACGGGCGGCTTCTGATCCGCGCCAAACTCCCCATGGATTTCGGCTTCCACCTCGTCATGGGTTGAAGCCGGCTTCGGGCGATGGATTTTCCTCGCGGCCCGCCGGGGCCTCGGCAGGGCCCGCAGTTCGGTGCCGCCGAGAAAGCGTGCGACCTCTTCGAGCGGGCGCTGTGTAGCGGAGAGGCCGATTCGCTGGAGCGGCTTCCGCTGGCGGGGCGCTTCAGCGCCCTCGCGCAATGCTTCGAGCCTTTCGAGCGACAACGCCAGGTGCGCCCCTCGCTTGGTCGGCACCAGCGCATGAATCTCGTCGATGATCACCGTATCGACCGTCGTCAGTCGGGCGCGCGCGTTCGAGGTCAGGAGCAGAAAGAGCGATTCCGGGGTGGTGATCAGAATGTCCGCGGACTCGCGCAGAAACCGCGAACGCTCCTGAGCGGGTGTATCCCCCGTGCGAATGACGATCTCAGGTACAGTGGATGCAATGCCGCGCTCGCGGGCCACGCCGGCGATACCGGCGAGCGGCGCGCGCAGGTTGCGCTCCACGTCCACGGCCAGCGCCTTGAGCGGCGAGATGTAGAGGACGCGACAGCGTTCAGCACGCGGCGGCGCCGGCTCGAACATCAAACGGTTGAGGCACCAGAGAAATGCGGCGAGCGTCTTGCCGCTGCCGGTGGGCGCGAGGATGAGCGTGGACTCACCGCGAGCGATAACCGGCCATCCAAGCCGCTGTGGTTTTGTCGGTGCGGGGAACGTCGACTCGAACCACTCACGCACCGCCGGGTGAAACGGTTGCACGTTACGCTATTATGTCGTTCACCCTTCCGGGTGCTCAGTTCTCGGTTCGTGTTCAGGTTCTGGGTTCGACGCGTGAATCTTATTCGTTAGGAACTGATTGATGGGTGATGCCGGAGAAGGACTCGTCGACGCGGAATCCCGCCTCGCCGAGCGAATGGAAGAGCGGGAACAGGAAAAACGTAAAGCGCGTCAGGCCGGCAAGGGCGGCGACCCCGAGCGGGCCCGTCAGCTCGAGTCACTGCGGCTGGCGCGCACCGAGATGCAGCGTCAGCTCGAGGTGACCACACACGCGACGCGCAAACAGCAGCTCGGTCAGGCGATCGCGGAGCTCGACCGACGGATCAAAGAACTGTCCAAGTAACGGCCCTCGAGTACCACGAGGCCACCAAGCACGAGTTCAACCGATTCGCCCGGTCGGCTGGCCGTCTCGACTGGGCGACTCAGCCCGATCCTTTCCGGCGCTATGAGGGCGCGACGCTTCTGCCGTTGCCGCGCGAGAGCATTGCCGGCGCCACTCCGTACGACGCGTTGTTCACTGGCGGGGCCGCGGTTCATCCCGTAACCAGCAGCACCATCGCGGAGTTCTTCCGCTGCTCGATGGGGCTTTCCGCCTGGAAGGAGTATCGAAGCGCCCGGTGGGCACTTCGCGTCAACCCGTCGAGCGGCAACCTCCATCCGACCGAGGCGTACCTGATTCAGCCCACGCGTGTCGCGCACTACGCGCCGCGTGAGCATGCCCTGGAAGAACGCTGCCTGTTGCGCGGGGCGCCGTGGCCCGTAGAAGGCAGCGATGGCGGCGCTTTCCTGGTGGCGATCACCTCCATTCATTGGCGGGAAGCGTGGAAGTACGGTGAGCGCGCCTTCCGCTACTGCCAGCATGACGCCGGCCATGCCATCGCGGCGCTGCGCTTTGCGGCGGCGCTGCTTGGCTGGCGGTTCGTGCTGCTGCCGCAATGGACGGATGCGCAGTTATCCGCCGTGCTCGGCCTCGACCGCGCAGGCGACTTCGCCGGAGCGGAGCTTGAAGAGCCCGAGTGTGTCGGGGTGGTGACGCCTGGTGAGGTCGCCCCCTGGCTCGCAGCCGATCCCGAGCGGATTGTGGAAGCGGCACGTGCTGGGCGGTGGGCAGGCCGCGCCAATGCGCTCAGCCCGACCCGCGTCGAGTGGCCGATCATCGATGAAGTTGCGAACGCCACCAGGCGGGTCATGGGAAAAGGGGACTGGCGGGTCCGCGTCGGTGGCACGGACAGCGCCGCGGAACCCACGCCACAGGTATCCGCACCCGCCCCACCGATCACAATGGGACCCGTCCCGGAAAAACCGGCTCGGCAGATCATCCTGCAGCGGCGCAGCGCCGTGGCCTTCGATGCGCGTTCGTCGCTGCCGCGCCGGACGTTCATGTCGATGCTCGAGCGGACCAAGCCGGCCTTGTCCGCCGTAGCGCAGGACGGCGCGAAGGCGGAGGCGCCATGGGACGCCATCGATTGGCCACCGCAGGTTCACCTGCTGATCTTCGTGCACCGCGTGGACGGCCTGACGCCCGGCGTTTACGCGTACATGCGCGATCCGTCGGTCACGGCCGAATGGCGGACCGCGATGCGTTCGGAATTTCTCTGGGAACCCATGAACGACTCGAACGACTCGAACGATCCGAACGATTCGAACGATTCGAACGATTCGAATGGTCTGTTTCTGTTATTACCGTTCGACGTCGGCTGGGTCGCAAACCGCGTCTCGTGCGATCAGGACATCGCAGCGGATGGATTCTTCAGCCTGGGAATGATCGCCCGCCTCGAATCCTCACTGAAGGAAAGGGGCGACTGGTTCTACCGGCGGTTGTTCTGGGAGTGCGGCATGCTCGGCCAGGTCCTTTACCTCGAGGCGGAGGCCGCTGGTGCGCGTGCCACGGGCATCGGCTGCTTCTACGACAATCCCGTGCACGAGGCCGCCGGGCTCTCCGGACTGGAGTGGCAGAGCCTCTACCACTTCTCGATGGGCGTTCCCGTCGAGGACGACCGGCTGACGACCGAGCCCGGCTACGAATGGGAGTAGGGCGCCGCGGCCGCTAGCGAATGCGAATCGGAATCTCTCGCGAGACCGATGTCTTCGATCCGCTGGACACCGCTTCCACCCACAGTGAGTAGGCGCCCGGATCAGCGTTCAGCAGCCTGACCGGAGCCACAAAGCCGAGGGTGCTCGTTGCGTTGGCATTGATCGAGCGCTGCTGGTTGAAACGCGACACCACTTGCCCCGCCGGCGACCGCAGCTCGACCTTGAAGTCCACGGTGTGTGCTTTATGTTTGCCGTTCTCGTAGACCTCGGCGTACAGCGTCACCGTCTCATCGGCATTGAACTCCCGAGCCACCGTGAACGGCCCAGGAAGGATCCCGTCGAGCGGGCGCGCTCGTGGCCAGACCGTGACCGTCTTGCTTGCCGTCGACGACGTCATCGTGATGCCGCTGAGGGTCAGTGGATCCTTTGAGAAGTTTGGAATCTCGAGGTCGTACGTGACGCTGCCAGCGCGTCCGACCGCCGGTCCCCCGGCTGCGCGCAACTGATAACGCCCTGGCGCAAGCGCCATCTCGGTGAGGACGCGGACGCCGCGAGACTGGGTCAGCGCAAACGTGCCCGGCTTGAACGCCAGCACCATTTCGTGTCGCTGTCCCTCGATCAGTTTGCCTTCAGCGGTCGTGGGCCGGAGCGCCAGCGCGAGATCCCCGACGAGCCGCCCCTGCCGTTCGACCAGGTTGAGGCCGTCCACGCCGAACTCGACGGCGACCGCGATCCGTGCGAGCTTGTCAGGCCCCTTGTAAGCGGCGGCGAACATCCGCATCGGGACGCCGGAGACCGAAATCGGGCTCTGCAGCGCATCCACGACGGCCGGCGCCAGCGTTGACGCCCGAGTGATGATCGGCGTCTTCCGGTAGAGCGGCGCCAGGTATCCACCGCGCGATCGAACCTGTAGCCCCGGGCGCTTCACACGAATCTGCACGGAGTGGTATCGCCCGTCCGTCCGGTCCGTGGCCGTTGAGAATCCGAGCACGTAGTAGGTGCTGTTCTCCCGGACGACTCGGCTGAAGGCGTCGCCGAAATTGCTGGTGTCGATGATGGCGAACCCGCCGGTGGCTTCCGCCAGGCCCCGCAGATCCTGCATGCGTCCGATCCGTGTCTGCGACACTTCCGTCAGCGGATCCACGTTGGCCGAAACCTGCCCGGTGATGTCCCGGGCGAGCGTGAGGCCCGCCGGATCGATCGGATAGATCGTCACGTTGCCGCGGGTTGCCGCGGTAATGGCGGCATGCAGATCTTCGATGGCCAGGCTGCGCACGCCGCCGTTGTAATCGAGCGCCTCATAGACGCTGGTGCCAAGGCCCGTCGTGGCATAGATGATCGACTTTCGGCGGCCACCGATATTGGCCATGTATTCGACCAGCGAGCGGAGGCTCTGCATCCGCTGCCGCAGCAGATACTCCGCCTCGCTGTTGAGCAGTGAGCCGGACCCGTTCAACTGCGCCTGCTGGGCCTGCTGTTGTTGTTGTTCGAGCTGCGCGAGCGCCTGTGCCGCTGTCACCGCAACTTCGCCTCCGATCGCCGGCGCCCCCCCCGCCGTTTGTGCCGCGTTTGCCTCACGTATCGATGCAGCCGCCGAGCCCTCGGGCGCGTTCTGGACAGCGGCCTGCTCGATGTCGCTTGCCCCGAATCCGCCACTCAGCCGGTCGATCGACTTGAGCAGCAGGTTGCGATCGCTGGTGAAGTCCTGCCCGTCGGTCGATCGCCCGCGGCCGACGTAGACGATGGCTGCGGTGTCGTTCTCGCCGAAGTGATCGACGACGAACTGGCGCAGGCGGAGTCGCAGGTTCGCGACCAGCGACGGAGAGATCTCGTCCACGGCGAAGAGGTAGATGCGCCCCTCCGGCCGTTCGTTCGATCGGACGTCCGGAATGAGCGTCGGGGCGGGCGCCCCGATGCGCTCGATTGGAATGTCGACGACCGCGAACGACGTGATCGGCTGAGGCCGTCCGTCTTCTATGATTTCGAAGTCCTCTACGGTCAGATCGGTGACCGGGTTGCCCTGGGCATCGACGACGAACGCGTCGAGCTCAACGGCATCCACGTTGGCCCGGAAGACTGGAGTGTCGATGGAGGAGGGCTGGGCCGGCGGAGTCGGAGTCTGCTGGGCGCCGCCCGCGACCATCGTCAGGATCAGGGCTACCAGAATCGCCGACACTCGGATTCTCATACGACCTCTTTGATTCCCGCTGCGCGCATCTTACCCGGTTTGTTCACCTCGAGCGCTGGAGTAATTGACGGAAATGGCCGCGTTCTATAGCATGGGCAGGTTTGGGAAACTCTTCACAAGCGCGTCTGGGGACGCGCTGGTGAAGCAGTCCGACTCCTTACCTTCCTCGCTCCGGCATGGCCGGACGCTGCATTGAGGTCTTGATGGACGGCTGGCTGGGTGTAGTGATCATGATTGCCCTCGGTGTTGGCTTTGCGGGCGTCATGATCGGCCTCTCAGTACTGCTCGGACCCAAGAACCCGACTCCGGAAAAGCTGGCGCCGTACGAGTGCGGCATGCCCGCGGTCGGCGATGCGCGCGAACGCCACTCGGTCAAGTTCTACCTGGTGGCGATGATCTTTCTCCTCTTCGACATCGAGATCGCGTTCCTGTATCCGTGGGCGCTCGCCCTGCGCGATCTGGGATGGTACGGGTTCGCGCAGATTCTGACCTTCTTCCTGATCCTGACCGTTGGCTACGTCTATGTCTGGCGGAAGGGCCTTCTGGACTGGGGGCCGGCGGTGGTGCGGCGCGTGCGCGGCCATCAACAGGCCGAGCGGAAGGTTGCATAGGGCAGGCATGGCCACACAGACGCACGATCACGGACTCGACCCTGAACTGCCGCTGCTGACGACGACCGTTGAAAAGGTGGTCCAGTGGGCGCGGCGCTCGGCGATCTGGCCGGCCCAGTTCGGCCTCGCGTGCTGCGCGATTGAGATGATGGCGATGGCCGCCAGCCGCTACGACATCGCGCGCTTTGGCGCCGAGGTGTTCCGCGGATCGCCCCGCCAGTCGGACCTGATGATCGTCGCGGGCCGGCTCTCGCGGAAGATGGCGCCCGCCATGCGCCGCGTGTACGACCAGATGCCGGATCCGAAGTGGGTCATCTCCATGGGGGCGTGCGCCTCCGTTGGCGGCGTCTTCGACAACTACGCCATCGTCCAGGGCGTCGACCAGGTGGTGCCGGTCGATGTGTTCGTTCCCGGCTGCCCGCCGCGGCCGGAGTCGCTCATCTACGGCATCGTGCAGCTGCAGAACAAGATCGCCCGCTCGCGGGCCTAGTGCGAGCATGAACGCCCCCGACATCATCGCCGCGCTCGCGCCGCTCGTTCCGGGCGCGTCCTTCGAGGCGGTTCCCAGCGTGGACTTCGCCACGATCTACGTGCCGGCCGAGCGTCTGGTGGACACGTGCCGGGCGCTGCGCGATGCCGACGGGCTTCGCTTCACGACGATCATCGAGATCACCGCCGCCGACTACATCCCGCGCCAGCCGCGGTTCGAGGTCGTCTACCACCTGCTGTCGATTTCGAAGCGCCTGCGGCTCCGCCTCAAGGTCCGGGTCGCCGAGGGTGCGACGCTGCCGACGGTGCAGGGCGTGTGGAAGGGCGCGGGCTGGCTGGAGCGCGAGGTCTGGGACATGTTCGGGATCGTCTTCGCCGGCCACGCGGACCTGCGCCGCCTGCTGATGCCGGAAGACTGGGAAGGGCACCCGGCGCGCAAGGATTACCCCGTTCAGATTCGAAAGGGCGCGCAGACGTATGAGCCGCTCGAAGTGAGCGAGAACGAGTTCCGCGCCAACATCGAACGCGATCGGGTGAAGCGGACGCACTGATGGCTGAACTACGCACTGAGACGATGACCGTCAACATGGGGCCTCAGCACCCCAGCACGCACGGCGTGCTGCGCCTGGTGCTCGAGCTCGATGGAGAAGTCATCCAGTCGGTGATGCCGACCATCGGCTACCTGCACACCGGCATCGAGAAGACCGCCGAACAGAAGAAGTGGCAGCAGGTGATCCCGCTGGTCGAGCGGATGGACTATCTCGGCGCGCAGTCCAACAGCCTGGCCTACGCCATGGCTGTCGAGAAGCTGCTCGGGCTCGAGATGCCGGCCCGCGTGAACGATATCCGCGTCCTCATCGCGGAGCTGCAGCGCATCGCCAGCCACCTGATCTGGCTTGGCACGCACGGCATGGAAATCGGCGCCGTGTCGATGCTGTTCTACGCGGTTCGCGAGCGGGAGCTGCTCCTCAACATCAACGAGCTGATTGCCGGCTTCCGCTTCTTCCCGAGCTACATCCGTATCGGCGGTCTTCGTGAGGATCTGCCGCGTGGTTTCCACGAGACGGTCACCGCCTTCCTCGACCGGTTCCCTGGGAAGATCGACGAGTTCGAAGGGCTGCTGACGAAGAACGACATCTTCCGCCGCCGCACCGAAGGCGTCGGCGTCGTCACGCAGGAAGAGGCGATGCAGTGGGGCCTCGTCGGGCCGATTCTTCGCGCCGCCGGGTCCGACTACGACGTTCGCAGGTACTTCCCGTACCTCGGCTACGAGACCTACGACTTCAAGGTCCCGACCGCAACCGAGGGCGACGTCTACGCGCGTTATCGGGTGCGCGTGGCGGAGATGCGCGAGAGCGTCAAGATCGCCAGGCAGGCGCTGTCACGCATCACGCCGTCCGGCGTCTGGGCGTGCGACGACCCGCGCGTCGTGCCGCCGCCGAAGGACAAGGTCTATTCAGAGATGGAAGCGCTGATTCAGCACTTCCTGATCTATTCGCAGGGGTTCACCGTGCCGGCGGGCGAGGCCTACGTGCCGATTGAAGGTCCGCGCGGCGAGCATGGCACCTATATCGTCTCCGACGGGACGAACCGGCCGTGGCGGGTGAAGATGCGTGCGCCATCACTCATGGCGATTCAGGCACTGCCGTCGGTCGTCCAGGGGGGCCTCATTGCGGACGTCGTCGCCGTCATCGGCTCTAACGACGTCGTCATGGGGGACTGCGACCGGTGAGTTTCCATCCGCGAGTCGAATACGCGACGTTCCACCGGTCCGAGCGCAAGCTCGCCGAGGCCGGAGAGCCCTTCAAGTACACGGCGGAGCACCAGGCCACGTTCGACGAGCTCGTCACGCACTACCCGGCCGACCAGCGCAAGTCGGCGATTCTCTACGCGCTGTTCCTCGTGCAGAAGCAGCAGGGATACATCTCGGGAGCGTCGATGCGGTTCGTGGCGGAGCAGATCCGCTGCACGCCGGCGGAAGTCGAGGACGTCGTGTCGTACTACACGATGTTCTATACGAAGCCGGTCGGAAAGTACGTGCTGAACGTCTGCCGGACGCTGTCGTGCGCCCTGCTCGGCGCCGAGCGGGTGACCGAGGAATTGAGCGCGAAGCTCGGAATCGGTCCCGGCCAGACGACCGCCGACGGCATGTTCACGCTGATGGAAGTCGAATGCCTCGGCGCCTGCGATCGCGCGCCGGTGCTGATGATCAACGACGACGGCTGGCACGAGCGCCTGGCACCGGAGCAGGCGAGCCAGTTCGTGGACGACCTCCGGGCGCGCGGCTACACCGCGCTGACCGGATGTCATCTGCATGTGGAGAAAAAATGAACCACGAAGCACACGAAGAACACGAAGAACACAAAGGTGATTCCTGTATTCCTCGTGGTCTTCGTGATCTTCGTGGTTAATGGTTTCTATGTCGTTTGAGCCAGTTCTCACCAATCACGTCCGGCAGCCGAACGCGTTCACGCTCGACTTCTATCTGAAGAACGACCGCGGCTACGAGGGGCTGCGCAAGGCGCTGACGCTCAAGCCGAACGACATCATCGAGCAGGTGAAGGCCTCCGGCCTGCGCGGCCGCGGCGGCGCCGGCTTCCCGACGGGCCTCAAGTGGCAGTTCGTCCTCAAGGACACGCCGAAGCCGAAGTACATTGCCTGCAACGCCGACGAAAGCGAGCCCGGCACGTTCAAGGATCACGTGCTGATGGAGCGCAATCCGCACCTGCTGATCGAAGGGTGCGCCATCGGCTGCTACGCGATCGGCGCCAAGGTCGCCTACATCTATATCCGCGGTGAGTTCCTGCACGTGCAGGAGACCCTCGAGCGCGCGGTCGCTGAGGCGTATCAGGCCGGTCACCTGGGCAGGAACATTTACGGCAGCGGATTCGACTGCGACGTCTTCATCCATCGCGGCGCCGGCGCCTACGAAGCCGGCGAGGAGACGGCGCTCATCGAATCGCTCGAAGGGAAGCGTGCGCAGCCGCGCCTGAAGCCGCCGTTTCCCGCGGTCGAAGGCCTCTACAACTGTCCGACAGCCGTCAACAACGTCGAGACGCTCTGCAACGTGCCGCTGATCGTGCTGCACGGGCCGGAATGGTTTGCCGGGCTCGGGCCCGAGAAGAATGGCGGGCCGAAGCTGTTCTGCGTCAGCGGGCAGGTGAAGCGCCCCGGCGTCTATGAGGCGTCGATGCACACGACGCTGCGCGACCTGGTGTTCGGCGAGCAGTACGCGCAGGGAATGAAGGACGGCCGGGCGTTCAAAGCGATCATTCCCGGCGGCTCGTCCGTGCCGATCCTGCTCGACAAGGATCTCGATACGCCCGCGAGCTTCGACCACATCCAGAAGGCAGGGTCGCTCCTGGGCTCCGCCGGTCTCATCGTCATGGATGACACCGTCTGCATGGTGTGGCTGGCGATGAATCTCCTGCACTTCTACCGCCACGAGTCGTGCGGCAAGTGCACGCCCTGCCGCGAAGGCGGCGACTGGCTGTACAAGCTGCTGCAGCGAGTTGAGCGCGGCGAAGGGCAGATGAAGGACATCGACCTGCTCTTCGGCGTCGCGACCAACATCGTCGGCAAGACGCTCTGCGCGTTCGGCGACGCGGCGGCGACGCCGGTGCTGACGACGCTGAATCATTTCCGGCAGGAGTTCGAGGCCCACATCCGCGAGGGGCGGTGCACGCTGCCAGCGGGCTGGAGAGCACGTCACGGCGTGCTGGCGGGGACGCACTAGGCGATGGATCTCCGATCCGGCATCCAGCTCGGGATCATCGGCCTGACGTTCTTCATGCTGATCAACGCGTCGGCGCTGCTGGTGCTCGCCGAGCGGAAGATCATGGGTTTCATGCAGCAGCGGTACGGCCCGTACCTGGTGGGGCCGCACGGCCTGCTGCAGCCGCTGGCCGACATCCTGAAGCTCCTGATGAAGGAGGAGCTCAGGCCCAAGGGCGCCGACAAGTGGCTCTTCACCCTGGCGCCGATCCTGAGCGTCACTGCCGCCTTCGCCGCCTTTGCCACTGTGCCCTGGGGGGGCGAGACGACGTTCTTCGGCCTCCTCGATGAACCTGTCAAGCTTGGCGTCGCTGACGTCAACGTCGGCGTGCTCGTCGTATTCGCCGTCACCTCGATGGGCGTCTACGGGATCGTGCTCGCCGGCTGGGCGTCCAACAGCAAGTACTCGCTGATGGGCGGGCTGCGCGCGTCGGCGCAGATGATCAGCTACGAGCTGGCGTACGCCACGTCGCTGGCGGCGGTCATCCTGCTCGCCGGGTCACTCTCGCTGCGCGAGATGGTCGACACGCAGGCGGGCACCTGGTTCGGCTTCATCCCGCGCTGGTACGTCTTCCTGCAGCCGGTGGGCTTCATCATCTATGTGATTGCGGGCGTCGCCGAGACGAACCGTGCGCCCTTCGACTTTCCCGAAGCGGAGCAGGAGCTGGTGGCCGGCTACAACACCGAGTACAGCTCGGTGCGGTTCGCGCTCTTTCCCCAGGCGGAATACATCAACATGGCGACGATGTCGGCGGTCGCCACCAACCTGTATCTCGGCGGCTGGCACGGCCTTCCATTCCTCGACACGCTGGGCCTGAGCTGGGTGACGTTCCTGCTGAAGGTTGGCGCCATCCTCTTCACCTACATCTGGATGCGCTGGACGCTGCCGCGATATCGCTACGACCAGCTGATGGCCTTCGGGTGGAAGTTCCTGTTCCCGCTCTCGGTGGTCAATCTCATCGTCACGGCGGCGCTGGTGCTGTACTTCAATGCCTGAGATCGTCACGTTCTATTTGCTCGCCGGCATCCTGGTTGTGTCGTCTGCGCTCGTGATCGGGCAGCGCAACCCGATGTACAGCGTGCTGTTCCTGATCGTGGCATTCGCGGCGCTTGCTGGTCTGTATATCCAGCTCGACGCGCCGTTCGTGGCAGTGGCGCAAATCATCATCTACGCCGGCGCCATCATGGTGCTGTTCCTCTTCGTCGTCATGCTGCTGAACGCGCCGCAGGAGGACGCGGCGGAATGGGATCGCACCCATCCGTTGCGCCGGCCGGGCATGGCACGCGTGGGCGCCGTGCTCGCCGGCGTGCTGATCCTGCAGCTGGCCTATGCGCTCGTGCGGGCGAATGAGCTGCAGGCGCCGGTGGGCTCGCAGACAGGCCCGGCGATCGTCAGCAACGTTCGCGAGCTTGGCAAGGTCCTCTTCGACCGACACGCGTTCGCGTTCGAGGCGACGTCGATCCTGATTCTGGTGGCCATGGTCGGCGCCGTGGTCCTGGCGCGCCGGGAGGGCGAATCGTGATCCCCCTTCACCACTACCTGATCGTGTCCGCGGTGCTGTTCGCGATTGGCACCGCCGGCGTGTTCCTGCGCCGGAACCTGATCACGATTCTGCTGTCGGTGGAAATCATGCTGAACGCCGTGAACCTGACGTTCGTGGCCTTCGGCCGGTACCGGGGCGACGTCGACGGGCAGATCATCACGTTCTTTGTGATGACCGTGGCCGCGGCGGAAGCGGCGGTGGGGCTGGCGCTGATTATCGCGCTCTTCCGGCATCGCGAATCGTTGAATCCCGATGCGTTTACATCTCTGAAGTGGTGACGTGCTCGCGCTAATCCCTCTCTTTCCGCTGATTGGCTTCGTCGTCAACGCGACGCTGGGCCGCCGTCTGCCCAAGAGCGTATCGGGCGGGCTGGCCTCGCTGGCGATGCTCGCGTCGTTTGCCGTGTCGGTGACCGTCTGGTGGCAGCTCGTCGGGATGCCGGCCGAGGATCGGTCGATCGATCAGGTGGTCTACACCTGGCTGGCCTCTGACGACCTCACGCTGCCGTTGGCCTTCCGCCTGGATCCGCTCTCGGCGGTGATGATCCTGGTCGTCACCGGCATCAGTTCGCTGATTCACATCTATTCGACCGCCTACATGCACGACGAGGTGGACAGCGAGTTCGCCCGCTACTTTTCGTACCTGAACCTGTTCGCGGCGTTCATGCTGGTGCTGGTGCTCGGCTCGAGCTTCCCGGTGATGTTCGTCGGCTGGGAGGGCGTCGGCCTCTGCTCCTACCTGCTGATCGGGTTCTGGTTCAAGAAGCAGTCCGCGTCTGACGCCGGCAAGAAGGCGTTTGTCGTCAACCGGATCGGCGACTACGCGTTCATCCTCGGCATGCTCGCGCTGTTCGCGCGCTTCGGCACGCTCGACTTCCAGGGCGTGGCGCAGGCGGTCGGCCAGGTCGAGCCGGAGACGTCGTTCGGCATCGTGTCGATCGCCACGCTGCTCCTCTTCATCGGAGCGACGGGGAAGTCGGCGCAGATTCCGTTGTACACCTGGCTGCCCGACGCCATGGAAGGTCCGACGCCCGTGTCGGCGCTCATCCACGCGGCGACGATGGTGACGGCCGGCGTGTACATGATCGGACGCAACGCCGTCCTCTTCAGTCATGCGCCCGAGACGATGCTCATCGTCGCGGTGATCGGCGCCATCACGGCCTTGATGGCCGCGACGATCGGCCTCGTCCAGAACGACATCAAGCGGGTGCTTGCGTATTCGACCGTTTCTCAGCTGGGCCTGATGTTTCTGGCGATGGGCGTCGGCGCGTTCGGCGCCGGCATCTTCCATCTGTATACGCACGCCTTTTTCAAGGCCTGCCTGTTCCTCGGCTCCGGCGCCGTGATCCACGCGCTGCACGGTGAGCAGGACATCCGCAACATGGGTGGCTTGCGGAAGCAGCTGCCGATCACCTTCTCTACGTTCGCGATCGCGACGATTGCCATCGCTGGCGTTCCCGGGCTCGCCGGCTTCTTCAGCAAGGACGAGATCCTGTTCGAGACGTTCGCCGAGGGTCACACCATTCTGTGGTTCGTCGCCGCGCTGACGTCGCTCCTGACCGCGACGTACATGTCACGCCTCGTCTATCTGACGTTCTTCGGGCAGCGCCGGAATGGCGCTCCGGCCGCACACGGTCATGACCACGGTCACGGTCATGGTGCTCATGATCACGGCCACCTCCACGATGCCCCTCCGGCGATGGCGTTAGCGCTGATCGTGCTGGCGATTGGATCGATTGCGGCCGGCTACATCGGTCTTCCGCATGCGCTGGGAGGGCACAACGTGCTGCACGCATGGCTGGAACCGGCCTTTGGTCTTCACGAGGCGGTGGCGGAGGGTGAGGCTGACCACGCCAGCCTCGAACTGTCCCTGATGGGCGTGTCAACGCTCATCGCGTTTGCCGGCATTGCGATTGCCACCTTCATCTGGCTATGGCGGAGGGAGCTGGCCGCATCACTGGCGCAGACATTCGCGCCCCTCTATCGGCTGCTGCTGAACAAGTACTACGTGGACGAGCTGTATGACGCGACGATCGTCCAGCCGATCAAGGTGGTGTCGCAGCAGGGGCTGTGGCGCGGGTTCGACGTGCGCATCATCGACGGGGCCGTGAACGGCACCGGCGCGCTCGTGTCTGGCGGTTCCGCGGTGTTGCGGCGTCTGCAGACCGGATCGGTCCGCACCTACGCGGGCTCGCTGTTCATGGGCGTGGTTGTCGTGTTGGGGTATTACCTGTGGCGATGATGCCCCTCCTCACTCTGTCCTGGGCCGCGCCACTGGCTGGCGCGCTGCTCCTGCTCCTGATTCCGAATCGCGACGGCAAGCGCGACGGGATGATTCGATGGCTGGCGCTCGCCATTTCGCTGGTGGCCTTCGCGCTCACCCTCGTCCTCTGGGCCAGGTTCGACCAGGGCTCCAGCGAGTTTCAATTCGTCGAGCGCGTGCCGTGGATTCCGGCGTTCGGCATCGACTACTACGTCGGCCTGGACGGAATCAGCCTGATGCTGGTGGTCCTGACCGGCTTCCTGACGCCGATCGCCCTGCTCTCGTCGTGGGAAGGCATCGAGCACAAGGTCAAGGAATTCAGCGTCTTCATCCTCGCCCTGCATGCGGCGATGATCGGCGTCTTCCTCTCGCTCGACCTCTTCCTCTTCTACGTCTTCTGGGATGCGATGCTCATTCCGATGTATTTCCTCATCGGGATCTGGGGCTACGACCAGCGCATCTACGCGGCGATCAAGTTCATGCTCTACACGATGGCCGGCAGCGTCCTGATGCTGATTGCCATCCTCGGCCTGGCGTACCTGCACAGCGACGCGACGGGCAGCTACACCTTCGATCTGCTGAAGCTCTACACGCTGCAGATCGCGCCCGAGACGCAGCGCTGGTTCTTCCTCGCCTTCACGCTGGCGTTCGCGATCAAGGTGCCGCTCTTCCCGTTTCACACGTGGCTCCCCGACGCGCACGTGCAGGCGCCCACCGCCGGCTCCGTCATCCTGGCGGGCGTCCTCCTGAAAATGGGGACCTACGGTCTGGTGCGTTTTGCCTTCCCGCTGTTCCCGACGGCGGCGGCCGAGTTCGCGCCGTGGATCGCCGTGCTTGCCGTCATCGGCATCATCTACGGCGCGCTCGTCGCCATGGTGCAGCCGGACATGAAGAAGCTGGTGGCCTACTCCTCGGTGAGCCACCTCGGGTTCGTCGTGCTCGGCATCTGCGCGATGAACGTGCAGGGCGTGCAGGGCGCCATCTACCAGATGCTCGCGCACGGCGTCAGCACCGGCGGGCTCTTCCTCATCGTCGGCATGTTGTCGGACCGGCGGCATACACGGCTGATCAGCGAGTTCGGCGGGCTGAAGAGCGTCATGCCCCGGCTGACCGCGGCGTTCCTGATCATCACGCTCGCGTCGATCGGCATGCCCGGGCTGAACGGCTTCGTCGGCGAGTTTCTGATCATGCTCGGCGCGTTCCGGTGGGATCCGCGCTACGTCGTCGGTGCCGGTCTGGGCGTGATCCTCTCGGCCGTCTACATGCTGTGGATGTTCCAGCGTGTCTACTACGGCGAGGTGACGCACGACAAGAACGCAAAGCTGGCGGACCTGCGTCCGCGTGAATGGGCGGCGGCAGCTCCGCTGTGCGCGATGGCCATCGTGATGGGCGTGTTCCCGATGCTGTTCCTGAAGCCGATGGAGCCGGCGGTACGCAAGGTGGTGGAGCAGGTTGGTTTCTCCCAACCGGTTCGCGTCCAGAACCCAGAGGTCAAGAAACCCGAAGGCGGCAAAGAGGTGGTGCTGAATGTTCAACACTGATCTCGACGCCCTGATCCCGATGCTCTGCGTCACGCTCACCGCGCTGGCGACGCTGGGCACCGAGGCGTTCCGGGGGCGAGCTGAGCGGCTGCCGATGGGCTGGTGGGGGCTGATCGGCCTCGGCGGGGCCGCGCTCTCCGCGGCGCTCCTCTGGAACCGGAACGTCGTCGGCTACGGCGTTATCGTCGCCGACAATTTCGGACTGTTCGTCACCTTCATCCTCGTTGTCGTTGGCGCGCTGACGATCATGTTCTCGTCGCAGGTCGTCTACCGCGACGGCATTCCGGCCGGGGAGTACTACGCGCTGGTGCTCTTCTCGATCGTCGGCATGATCATGATGGCCACGGCGACCGATCTGCTGGTGATCTTCATTGCCCTCGAGATTCTGTCGCTGGCGGTCTACGTGCTTACCGGCGTCCGCCGCGAGAGTGCCAAGGGCATCGAGGGGGCGTTCAAGTACTTCCTGCTCGGGGCGTTCTCGAGTGCGTTCTTTCTCTACGGTATTGCGTTCACCTACGGCGTCGCCGGCAGCACGCGGCTCGAGGCGGTCGGCTCGTTCCTGTCGGCGCAGGCGCTCAGCGACAACCCGATGATCCTGCTGGCGGTCGGGCTGCTGCTCGTCGGGTTTGCCTTCAAGATTTCCGCGGTGCCGTTCCACATGTGGACGCCGGATGCGTACGAAGGCGCGCCCGCCATCGTCACCGGCTTCATGTCCACGGGCGTGAAGGTCGCCGCATTCGCCGCGTTTACCCGCGTGTTCCTCTCGGCGTTCGAGCCGTTCAGTGGCGACTGGGCGCCGCTCGTGGCATGGGTCGCCGCCGCGACGATGATCCTCGGGACGGTCGTTGGCGTCGCGCAGACCAACCTGAAGCGCATGCTGGCGTACTCGAGCATCGCGCACGGTGGCTACCTGCTGGTCGGCCTCGTGGCCGCCAATTCGGTCGGGAAGGCCGCAATCCTGTTCTACCTGCTGGCCTATTCCGTGACGAACCTTGCGGCGTTCGGCGCCATCGCCCTTCTCGGTTCGCGCGACCGCGACAACGACGAGCTGCGCGATTACGCCGGGCTCTGGAACACCCGGCCGGCACTGGCGGCCTTGATGACGGTCTGCCTGCTCTCGCTGGGCGGGCTGCCACCGACGGCGGGGTTCATCGGCAAGTGGTACATCTTCAGTGCGGCGGTCAGCGCCGGTTATTACTGGCTGGCGATCGTCGGCGTGCTGACGAGCGTCGTGTCCGTGTTCTTCTACCTGCGCGTGGTCGTGATGATGTATATGGCGGACCGAGAAGCCGGCCTCCCGGGGCCCGTGACCGTTCCCGGCCTGGGCATGGCCGCCTTGACCGTGGCGATTGCCATGATCTTCTATCTCGGTGTGCTGCCGACGCAGGTCCTCGACTTCGCCGCCGAATCGATCGCAACCATCTTCTAGCCCGTAGTGTCCGCCTTCCGGCGGACCAGATGTACTGTCCGGCCGCGCCGGACGTTTGGAGGAATCCATGGTTCTCTCGAAAGCCGAACTTCTCAGCACCCTGCAGAAGGAATCACGCATCCTGGCGCACCTGGCGGACAAGGTCGAACCCTCGATGGTGGATTACCGCCCGACGCCGAAGCAGCGCAGCTCGCTGGAGCTGATGCGCTACATGACCATCATGGGACCGCAGCTCATAGGCGCGGCCAAGTCCGGCTCGTTCGACGGGAACGCGTGGATGGAAGCCAGCAAGGCTGCCGAAGCCCGCGACTGGAACCAGACGGTGGCGGTGCTCAAGAAGCAGGGCGACGAGTACGCGAAGCTGCTCGGCGACATGTCTGAGGCCGATTTCCGCACCGAGATGACCGGCTTCGACGGCAACAAGGTCAGCAAGGGCGCGTTCATCACGAACCTGGTAATCGGCGGCCATGCCGCCTACCGCACGCAGCTGTTCTGCTACCTGAAGGCCTGCGGCCGCGACGAGCTGAGCACGTACAACCTGTGGCAGGGGGTTGACGCGCCGGCGCCGACGACGGCGTAGGGAGCAGGCCCAAGGCCTAAGGGCCAAGGCCCAAGGGCTGTCCAAGGCCTGAGGGCTTTGGCCTGAGACAGCCCTTAGGCCATGCGCCTCAGGCCTTCAGCCTTCACCGCTCACGTCCTGATAGACTCCGCCTCCATATGACCACCGCCATGGAACCGCGCATCGGCGCGGTTGAAGGAGTCAGGCCACCCGGTGCGCGCGAATTGACGCCGCGCGCCATCCTCTGCGGTCTGGTCGTGGCCGCCGTGATGGGCGCCTCGTATCCCTACATGGTCCTGAAGCTTGGCTTCGGGCCGAACGTGTCGGTCGTGGCCGCGTTCTTCGGGTACCTCGCCCTCGGCATTGTCTTCCGCGATTACACCCGCTGGGAAAACAACATGGTGCAGACGGCGGGCACCGCCGGCGCGCAGACGGCGTTCATGTGCGTGCTGCTCGCCGCCTTCGACATGCTCGCGGCCAGCCCGAATGTCTCGTTCACGGCCACCCTCAGCCCGATCCAGTCGTTCCTCTGGCTCACCATTGCCGGCCTGCTTGGCGTGCTGCTTGCCGTTCCGATGCGCCAGCATTTCGTCGTTGACGAGAAGCTGACTTACGCCGACGGCGTGGCGGCGGCCGAGACGCTCATCGTGCTGGATTCGCGCGGTGGGGAGGCGACACGTGCGGCGCGCGCGCTGGGGATCGGCGTCCTGGTGTCGGCCTCGCTCATGCTGATGACCGAGGACGCCCTCGTCCTCCAGTGGTTTCCGTCCACGATGCTGTTCGGAACCGCCGTCATGATGACGACCGGCGTCGGCGTGAACTGGAGCCTGCTCTCGCTCGGCTCCGGCATGCTCGTCGGGATGCGCATCAACGCGAGCATGCTGCTCGGCACGATTGCCGGGTGGATGGTGGCGCCGTATCTGCTGATGCGCTACGGAGTCATCGGCGAGACGTTCACCCGCACTGACGTGCTGTTCTGGGTGATGTGGCCGGCGACCGCGATGATGGTTTCCGGCGGGCTCACCGCGCTCGCCCTGCGCTGGAGCATCCTGAAGCGGACGTTCTCGCGCCTGTCGGGCGCGCGCGCGGACGCCTCGACGTTTCCGCTGCGGTGGGTCGTGATCGGCGTCATCGTGCTCGCATTTGCGCTGATGACGCTGCAGCAGCTGATGTTCGGCGTCGCCATGTGGCTGACCGGCCTCGCCATCCTGCTGTCGCTGCCGCTCATGCTCGTCGGCCTGCGCGTGCTGGGCGAGACCAACTGGGGGCCGATCAGCCAGATGACGAACATGATGCAGGTCATCTTCGGCGCGATCGCCCCCGGCAATCTGACGGTCAACATGGTCTCGAGCGGCACGACGGGGACCATCGCGGTCGAATCCGAAGCGCTGATGCAGGACTACAAGGCGGGCTACATGATCGGGTCGTCTCCGAAGAGCATGACCATCATGCAGCTGCTCGGCACGCCGGTCGGCGCCGCGGCCGTCGCCTGGATGTACCCGCTGCTCCGCGAGACCTATGGCATCGTCGGCGACAACGCCGGGCTGTCGTCGCCGATCTCACGGCGCCTGGCAGGCTTTGCCGAAATCCTGTCTCAGGGCTTCGACGCGCTGCCGGCCGGCGCCGTGCCTGCGCTGTTCGTCGGCGTGGCGCTCGGCATCCTGTTCACCCTGCTCGAGGAACGGAAGATCAAATGGGTGCCGTCGCCGACGGGCACTGCGATCGGGATGCTCGTTCCAGCGTCCGTGATCATCGTGATGTTCCTCGGCAGCGTCGTGGATACGATCTGGCGGCGCGTGAACCGCGCCTCGAACGAGGCCTACATGGTGCCGCTGGCGTCGGGCCTCATTGCCGGTGAGGCGATCGTGGCGGTCGTCATCCCGTTGCTCGTGGCGCTTGGAGTCATCAGCCAATGAAGAACAATCGTTCGCCCTTCCGGGTGCTCGCTTCCCGGTTCGTGTTCTCGTTCGGTTCCCTGTTCGCAGTTCTGGGTTCGGGGTTCGTGGCGACGGTTGCGCTGAGCGCGCAGCAGGCGCCGGTGGACGGTCCGCAGTACGTCAACCAGGACCATCTCGTGCGCCCGGCCAACTACCGCGAGTGGGTGTTCATCGGCTCCGGGATCGGGCTGACCTACGACCAGGGAGCGAACAGCAACACGACGTTCACGAACGTCTTCGTCAATCCCGCCGGGTATCGCGGCTTCATGAACACAGGCCGCTGGCCCGACAAATCGGTGTTCGTGCTCGAGTTTCGTGCGTCCGCCACCGAAGCGCCGCCCAACACCACCGGCCGGTATCAGACACGGCTCGTTGGGCTCGAGGCGGAAGTGAAGGACGCGCGTTTCCCGGACGGGTGGGCCTTCTACAACTTCCGGCTGAAGCCCCAGGCGGCGGCGCCGGCGGGCGCCGCGCCGCTGGCCGACAGCGTTGCGCCGCTGGCCGGGCAGGACGTTACCGCGTGCGTCGAGTGCCACACGAAGAATACGGCGGTCGAACGCACATTCGTGCAGTTCTACCCGACGCTGCTCGAGGTCGCGCGCGCCAGGGGTACGGTCAAGACGGGATTCTGATTGTCGTCCTCGAGCGTCGCGATCCTAGTCCGACACGATAAAATCCCTCTGTGCCGGATGAGCGCGTCGACCTCGCTCGTGAACTGACGATGCTCGAGGGAGAGTTGAAGCGGCTGGAGGCGGAGTACAACATGTTCTTCGCCGGCCGGCTGCCGCGTCCACCGTGGGAAACACGGGGCCGTGTCGACGCCATGGTCAAGCGCCTCGATCGCTCGCACATCAGCAACACCGGTGATCGGTTTCGCTTTTCCACTCTGCAGTCGCGATTCCAGACGTTCGCGGATCTGTGGGAACGCGGCCTGCGCGCACGTGAAGAAGGGCGCCCGGGGCCGTTTGCGCAGCCGCAGCGGGCCGAGCCGGCGAAGCCGCAGCGTCCCGAGGATAAGATCCTGCACGTGACGACCTTCTCCGATCCGCTGAAGCAGATGGACAAGCTGCACGATCTCTACGAGAGCATTGCCGAGGCGCGTCGTCAGTCCGGCGAGGAGCCGGTGCCGTTCCACAAGTTTGCGGATCTGATCAAGACGCAGGTTGCGGGGCTGAAGGAGAAGGGCAGTCCCGAAGTGGCGTTCCGTGTGGCGATGAAGGACGGGAAGGTAAACTTTACGGCGCGGGCGCTGAAGGGTGTCCGGTAGCCAGTACAGAAAAACGGCCCGGCGACGGAGTACTGTCGGCGCCGGGCCAGGTCGTTGTTCGTGGTTCTAGGCTTTGCTGACGTTCCCTGCCTGCGGGCCCTTTGGACCATCGACGATCTCGAACTCGACCGCCTGACCCTCTTCCAGAGACCGGAAGCCGTTGCCACTGATCGCGGAGTAGTGCACGAACACGTCGCTGCCGCCCTCGCGCTCAATGAACCCATAGCCCTTGGCGTTGTTGAACCACTTGACCTTGCCTGTAATGCGCATCGTTCTTCTTCCCTGTCTTCCGTGTGCCGGTTCCCCGAGGCTCGGCGGTGGGCCGCTGATGAGCTTTCGGGCACAAAAAAAGACCGCGAGTGCTTGCGCGGCCTCGACTGCAACGCTGTGGGAACGCCCCTCAACGCACGCCTATCCTACGCGTGCCTCGTCCGGAGAGTCAACTGATTAGCGATGCCTAGAGCCCTGTTAAGCGTGTCTGACAAGAGCGGGTTGCTCGACTTCGCCCGCGGCCTCGCCGCGCGTGGTTTCGAGCTCGTCTCCACCGGCGGCACGGCCCGCGCGCTGGAGGACGGCGGCCTGCGCGTGGTGCCGATCAGCGAGGTGACCGGCTTTCCGGAAATGATGGACGGCCGTGTCAAGACGCTGCATCCGATGGTCCATGGCGGCATCCTCGCCAGGCGTTCGGTGGCCGCCGATCGTGAGGCGGCGGCGCGGCACGGCATCACGATGATCGATCTGGTGGCCGTGAACCTGTATCCGTTCGAGAAGGCGGCGGCCAACAGCTCGACGCCCTTCGAGGCGCTGATCGAGGAGATCGACATCGGGGGCCCGAGCCTCGTGCGGGGAGCCGCGAAGAACTTCCAGGACGTGCTCGTCGTGGTCTCGCCGGACGACTACCCCTTCGTCCTCGAGCAGCTCGATCTCCAGGGCGGTCCGTCGCCGGGCTTCCGCTTCGCGCTGGCGCGACGCGCCTTCGTGCACACGTCGTTCTACGACGCCGCCATCGCCGCCACGCTCGCCGAGGTGACTCCGGGTGACGCAGGATTCGCGCGTCAGCCTGCCGGCTCGCCGGCGTTCCGGATGCGCACGCTGCTCAAGGTGCAGGATCTCCGGTACGGAGAGAACCCGCATCAGAGCGCCACGCTGTACACGGAATACCCGCGCTACGGGTTCGGCGATGCCACCGTGCTGCAAGGCAAGGAGCTGTCGTACAACAACCTGCTCGATCTCGACGCGGCGCTTCGGATCGTGCTCGATTTCACCGAGCCGGTCGCCGCCGTGATCAAGCATACGAACCCGTGCGGCGTGGCAACCGGCGAGACCGCCGCCGAAGCCTATGTACGCGCGCGCGACGTCGACGCCCTGGCCGCCTTCGGCGGGATCATCGGGCTCAATCGGCCAATCGACGCCGCGACGGCGCGGGCGCTCGTCTCGACGTTCATCGAGGCGGTGATTGCCCCTGGCGTCGACGAGGCGGCGCGCTCCGTCCTCGCGGCCAAGCCGAACCTGCGCGTGGTCACCGTCGACTTCGAGCGGATTCCTGCCAACGATCGCGACATCCGATCGCTGGTCGGAGCCGTGGTCGAGCAGAGCCGGGACCGCGTGACCGAGGCGGCGCTTGGCTGGCCGGACAGTCAGATCAAGGTCGTGACGAAGCGTCAGCCGACCGCGGCGGAGTGGCACGCGTTGCGGTTTGCCTGGCGCATCTGCGCGCACGTGAAATCGAATGCGGTGATCTTCACAGGCTCGGACCGGACGTTGGCCATCGGCGCCGGCCAGATGAGCCGCGTGGACGCCGTACGCCTGGCGCGCATGAAAGCCGGACTGTCGGCGGATCTGCTGAAGGGCTCAGTCGCTGCGTCTGACGCGTTCTTTCCGTTCCGTGACGGCCTCGACGCCGTCGCGGAAGCGGGCGCGACCGCCGTGGTGCAACCAGGTGGGTCGGTGCGCGATGAGGAAGTGATTGCCGCTGCCGACGAACACGGGCTGGCGATGGTGTTCACCGGCAGGCGGCATTTCCGACACTGAGTCGTTTTCGGGTACATTCCCGGCGAGCGCGTCGAAGGATGGAGGCTCTATGAACCGTCGCGGATTCTTCCTCGGGATCCTCGCTGTCGGTGGCGCGGTGCTGGCGCCAATAAGGACGCTGGGGCAGGAATCCCCTCCGGCTCCGCAGCCGAACCCGCCATACCCGTGTCAGGTGAGAGTGCCCGGCGAACCCGGACCCGGACGCCGTGGTGCCGGCGAGGGACGCCGTGGAGAAGGTGGCGGACGCGGCCCCGGTGAGGCTGGCCGTGGGGAACGAGGCCGTGATGGGGGCAGGGGCCCGCGCGCAGGCGGCCGAGGCCCTGTTGAGAGAGGCAGGGGCGAGGGTGGCCGGGGTCCGCGCGAGGGTGGACGAGGCCCACGAGAGGGCGGTGCGCGTGAAGGCGGTGGGCGTCGCGGCGCTGGTCTGCCGCCCTGCCCGTAGCGGGTAAGTCGCGCGGCACCCCTGAAGGGGTGCCCTACGTACTCTCGAGAGCCTTGAGGAGTTCCGCGGCGCGAACGGTCGCCGGTCCGAACCTGGCGACCACGATTCCTGCCGCTTCGTTGGCGAGACGGGCGGCCTCCGTGAGCGTCGCTCCCGCCGCCAGCGAAAGAGCGAGCGTCGCAATCACGGTGTCACCGGCTCCGGTCACGTCAGCGACTTCGCGTGCGCTCGCCGGAAGATTTCCCTCGATCCCGTCCGTCAACAGCCACATGCCCTGATCGCCGCGCGTGATCAGCACGCTCTGGCACTTCGCCCGTTCGCGAAACAGCCGGGCCGCGCCGCGCGCTTCATCTTCGCTCCGCACGCGCATGTTCGCGGCGATCTCGGCCTCGTGATGGTTCGGGGTGACGATCGTGGCGCCCGCGTAGTAGTCCACATGGGGAATCTTCGGATCGACGAGCACTGGCGTCCCTCGCTCGGCGGCCGTCGCGACAACCGCCTGCATGACCCCGCGCGTGATGCACCCCTTCAGATAGTCGGAAACGACGATCGCCGACGCTTCCGGCGCGTGCTTCTGGATTTCAGCGATCAGCCGCTGCTCGATCTCGTCTTTGATTTCCGTGTCTGCTTCGTAATCGATCCGGGCCACCTGCTGATTACGCTCGGTGACGATGCGGACCTTGGTGGTGGTTGGCCGGGACGCGTCGCCGACCATGGCAGGAGCGATGCCTGCTTCCCGGCACGCCCCCGTCAGCGTCGCGGCGGCGTCGTCGGTGCCGGTGACCGCGACGAGCGTTGCCGACCCGCCCAGCGCCGCAATGTTGTTCGCCACGTTGGCCGATCCGCCAATCCGATGGAGCTCGTGATCGAACGTCACGACAGGAACAGGCGCCTCCGGCGAAATGCGCGTCACGCGGCCCACGACGAACTTGTCGAGCATGGCGTCGCCGACGACCATGACGCGCGCGCCCGTGAAGCTGGCAGCAATCTGGCGCGCGCGATCGGGTTCAAGGAGAGGCAGCAGCATCGAGGGGACGGGCTAAGCCGCGCGAGCGGCGCCGGCGGGTGATTCGTTCACGGCCGCGAACGGAAGTGTGATCAGCACGAGGAACAGCATCAGGAATTCCGAATCACCGAAGTTGTACTCGAAGAGGCCGGCCGCGAGCATCGCCGCCGTTGCGGCGATCGCCATCGCTGGCAGCAGCCGATCCTGAGAGCGGCGGAACAGGCGGGCCAGCGCTATTCCCAGCGTGGCCATGAACCACGCCCAGACGGCGAGCGCCGGCAGCCCGCGCTCCGCGGCGATTTGCATCGGCACGTTGTGCAGGTGCGGATTGACCTTCTGCACCGCGTGGTCCGGACGGTATTGGGGATAGACGCCCTGAATCATCGCCGGACCGACTCCGGTGAGCGGATGATCGCGAACCATGCCGGAGCCGGCTTCGAGCATCGCCAGACGATCCCTGTTCGATGGATCCTGCAGATCGAACATCGACATCACACGGCTGGTGATCGTGTCGGGAGCCAGGGCGAGCACAAGCGCGACCGCCACGGGCAGCAGCGCCGTCAATCGAAAATCGCGGAGCGCGAGCAGCAGGCCGATCGCGACGCACGCGCCGACCCAGGCGTTGCGCCCGAGGCTGACGGCCAGGGCCACGACCAGCGCGGGCATGATGAGCGCCGGCCAGATGCGATCCCTGTTGCCGAAGACGAGCCTCGCCACCGCCGCGCACAGCACAAGCATCAGCGTGCCCGAGTACGTCATGTAGTGGGTGAGCGCACCGTCCGGCCGCAGGCGGAGGTTGTCGTAGTGGAGCACGCCGTATTGCACGATGCCGACCGCTGCGCTGGCCGCGCCCACCGCAAGGATGGTGTCGAGCACGAGCGTTGCCTGCCGGCCGCGTGCAACCTGGTAGACCATCGGCACGATCAGCAGCAGGACGAGCTGTTTGCTGTCTACGAAGCTCGCCCACGGATCGGACGAGAACGCGGCCGAGACCAGCGTGACCGCTCCGTACACTGCCAGCGGCAGCATGAACGACGGAGCATCCGGCCGCGTGCGATCGCGCACCAGGACCGCTGCCCATGCCAGCAGCGCGGCTGTCAGGAGAATGCCGGCTGCGGCAATCGAGAGCTGGAGTGATGCGACGAAGGCGAGCAGCAGCCAGAAGGCCGCGCGGTCCAGCCGGAAGGCCGGCTGCGCAATCGCGGTCATCGTTGTCGTGGTCATGCTCGTGTCTCTAACGCGCGTTCAGCCGCTGCCACCACCTGCTCCACGCCAATTCCGGTCAGACAACGGAAGTCACCCGGCACGCACCGCCGCTCGTCACACGGCCGGCACGGCAGCGCCCCGACGTCAATCATCTCGCTGAACGCCTCCGGCCTTCGCCACGGGTACGAACGCTCTCGCAGCGTTGGTCCCAGGAGCTCTACGATCGGGGTGTCGGTTGTCGCGGCCACGTGCAACGGCCCGCTGTCGCCACCAATGTACACCGCCGCCCGCGCGATGAGTTCCCGCAACTCAGCCAGGTCGTGATGCCCTTCGAAGATTCGCTCGCCCGCGCTGCCGGCCGCGGCGCGAGCCTCACGGACGGCCGCAGCCGCCGCGTCCTGATCTGACGGCCCGGACACCATCACGACATGCAGCCCGGGATGGTTCCGAACCAAGGCCGCTGCCGTCTCGGCAAACGATCCGGCTGGCCATCGCTTGAAGGGGTTGCTGGCGCTGACGTGCATCACCGCAAGCGTATGTTCGCTCGTGATGCCGAGCTGCGCCAGGCGTGCGTCGACGCGGCCGCGGGCAGCGGGATCATCAGCCATTTCGAGCGGGTCACGGCTTGCGTCGATGTCAGTGATGCCCAGCGGCTCCAGCAGATCCGCCTGGTTCAGCACCGAGTGGCGCGGTGTCAGGTTCGGTGCACGCCTGACAACGTGCGTGTACATCCATGTCCGTCCCGCGATCGTGTAACCGATACGCATCGGGGCCGCTGTCGACCACGCCAGCCAGGCTGCGCGCGGACCACCGTGCAGATCGATGACGACGTCGAAACGGCTGCGGCGGAGCCGCCGCGCCAGCTTGAAGTCCTCGATGAACCTCCGCGTACCCGAGTGTTTCGGGCAGACGATGAGCTCGTCGAGGTGTGGATTGCCGGCCACCACGGGCGCAGCCCCTGGCTCGACCAGATAGGACAGATGGGCGTCAGGAAAACGGCGGCGGAGAGCGCGGATGATTGGTGTGGTAAAGACGACGTCCCCGAGAACTCGAAGGCGGACGAGCAGGATTCTCTGCAACTCAGGGTTCGACAGTGGCCTCGTCAATCAGCATCACCGGAATGTCGTCCTTGATGGGGTACACCCGCTTGCATTGGTCACACTTCAGGGCGGCGCCATCGTGGACAAGCTTTACCGGCGTCTTGCAGTTCGGGCAGGCCAGAATTTCCAGCAGTTCCGCGTCGACGGGCATGTTTTCTCCGGGTCCGAAAGGGACTATAACATCTTGAAGTAAAATCGTTTACCCCATGCCTGATATGACAATTCGGCTCTCGCGAAGACGCTGCGCCGCGCTCGTGCTCGTTCTGCTTGGGCTGAGCCCTGCTGCCGCCATGGCGCAGCAGAATCAGGCGAACCCCTATTACGAATTTCTCCATGCCAGACGCCTCGAGGCGGCGGGCGATGCCGACGGAGCGCTGGCCTCGCTGCAGCGTGCCGCGAACGCGGATCCCGCTTCGGCGGAAATCAAGGCGGAGATTGCGGCTCTCCATTTCCGGAAGCGTCCGGTGGCACGCGTCGAAGCGGAGAAGGCCGCCAAGGAAGCGCTGGCCATCGATGCCAAGAACGTCGAGGCGAACAGCATTCTGGGTTACCTCTACGCGACGTCCGTTGACAACGCGCGGGCAGCGTCGGCGTCGCCAGACGACATCAAGAACGCGGTCACGCATCTCGAACGAGCGGTGGCCGGGACCATCGGCATCGACCTGCAGATGCAGTACACGCTTGGCCGGATGTATCTGCGCAACAACGAACCGCAGAAGGCGGTTCAGGTCATCAGCAAGGTCGTCGCTCAGAGTCCTGCCAATGAATCCGCCCGGCGCCTGCTGGCCGCCGCGCATGTTTCTGCGGGCAATCTGAAGGGCGCGATCGCGACGCTCTCCGAAGTGATCGACTTCGTGCCGGAACTGGCGGCCGATCTGGCGCGATACCTCGAGCAGGACGGGCAGATGCGTGAGGCCGCGGCGGCATACACCGTGGCCCTTGCGGAGCAGCCGAGCAACCGGGAACTGAAGCTTCAGCGGATTCTCGCGCTCATGAAAGCCAGGGAGTTCACGCAGGCCGCGGCCTTCGCCGGCGAGGCGAGGAAACAGCATCCCGACGACCTGAATTTCACGAATTTCCAGGCGCAGGCGTTGTTCGAGGCTGGCGACCGCAACGGCGCGATAGCACTCGCCGAAGCGTCGGCCAAGGCGAACCCGAGAGACCTGCAGACCCAGTTGACGCTTGCCACGCTGTACTCGGACGCCGGCCGCACGAGCGAGGCGCTCACCATCACCGAGTCCGCGGCGAAGACGTTCCCGAACAACAAGAACGTGCAGTTCATGCTCGCCGATGCCTATGCCGACGCCGGGCGAACCACCGATGCGGAGCGTGTGCTCCGGCAGATGCTGGCGAGCGACCCGTCGAACGCGCGTCTCCTGAATCACCTCGGCTATATGCTGGCCAACCGCGGTGAGCAGCTCGACGAAGCCGTAACGCTCGTGCGCCGCGCGCTTGCCGTGGACCCGGATCGTCCGGAGTACCTGGACAGCCTCGGCTGGGCGCATTTCAAGCGCGGCGAACTGAACGAGGCCGTCAAGTACCTCATGGCGGCGGCTGACAAGCTGCCCACCAACTCCGAGGTCCAGGATCACCTCGGCGACGTCTATGCCAGGCGCGGGTCTTTGCAGGAAGCCATTGCCGCCTGGAACAAAGCGCTGGCCGGCGACGGCCAGGGCATCGAGAAAGCCGCGGTCGAGCGCAAGCTCGAAGACGCCAGGCGGAAGCTTCCACGCTAGTGTGATCAACTCCCGACACGAAGGCCACCGATCTTTCGTGTCCTTCGACCGCGTCGTGCTCTTCGTGTGTTGGATGTTGGGAGTTCTTGTGACCTCCTGCGCTCCCAAAGCGGCAATCACCCTTCCATCCGATCCCGGCACGCCGCTTCCAGACTTTGCGGCCATTCACACGCAGGTGTCGTCCGCGTGTGCTGGCGTCCGTGACTTGCAACTGGAGATCGGGCTCTCGGGACGCGCAGGCGAGGAAAAGATCGGCGGCCGGGTGCTGGCCGGCTTCGAGCGTCCGTCCTCCATGCACCTCGAAGGCTTGCCGCCGATCGGTTCGCCGGTCTTCATTTTTGCCGCCAAAGACGGGGTGGGGACGCTGCTGATGACGCGTTCGAGGGAGATCCTCCGAAACGCGCCGCCCGAGGCGATCCTTGAAGCCATGACCGGCGTATCCCTTGATCCCGCCGATCTGATGGCGGTGTTCACTGGCTGTGTGCTCCCTGACGCGAAACCGATCGGCGGGACTTTGCACGCGGGAGGTTGGGCCGCCATCGAAATCGAATCAACATCGCCGCCAGGCTCGACGCGTCGTGTGGCGACGCTGTATCTCCAACAGGCTGGATCGACATGGCACCTGCGCTCCGCGCGGCGCGATCGATGGCAGCTCGATTACACGGCAGGGAATGGACCGTTTCCGCAGTCCGTGCAGATGGTCTCCACGGGTCCCGGGCTCCCGGTCAACATCAAGGCGTCCTTGTCCCAGGTCGAGCCGAATACTGGCGTCGATCCGGCGGCCTTCGTCGTCAACGCACCGAAGGACGTGACGCCGTTCACCATTGACGATCTGCGGCGGGCGGGGCCGCTGCGGGGACAATGAGGCAGATCGGTTTTATTGGCATGACTGCCGCGGCCGGATTGACTGCCGCCGTGTCGATCGGCGCACAGAGTCGGGCGACCGCACCCGTCTACGGATACGACGTCGTCAACGTCTATCCCCACGACCGCGAAGCCTTCACCCAGGGTTTGCTCTTCAGGGACGGCGTCCTCTACGAAAGCACCGGGCTCAACGGACGGTCGTCGCTGCGGAAAGTCGAGCTCGAGAGCGGCAAGGTGCTCCAGCGGATCAGCGTTGACTCCCGCTATTTCGCCGAAGGGCTGACGGACTGGGGATCTCGTCTCGTGCAGCTCACCTGGAATACGAACGTCGGCTTCGTCTACGACATCGCATCGTTCAAGCGGCTGCAGACGTTCAGCTACACCGGCGAGGGATGGGGCCTTGCGCAGGACGGCAAGCAGCTGATCATGAGCGACGGCACGTCCACGCTGCGGTTTCTCGACCCGCAGACGTTTGCCGTGACGAGGCGGGTTGAGGTCACCGACGGCGGCGTGGCGGTCCGTGATCTGAACGAGCTCGAGTTCATTGACGGCCAGGTGTATGCCAACGTCTGGCTGACCGATCGCATCGCGATCATCGCTCCCGATACCGGACGCGTCACGGGGTGGATCAATCTTGCCGGCCTGATGCCGCGCAACAAGGTGTCGAGCGACGCGGTGCTGAACGGGATCGCCTGGGACGCCCAGCGGACGCGTCTGTTCGTGACGGGGAAGCTGTGGCCATCGCTGTTCGAGATCCGGATTCGCCGCTGAATCGATGATCGATGAACGATGATCGAATGATTTAATGGGTCAATCTCACATCAAATCATCCGTTCATCGATCATTGAGATCATCGATGCAGTCCGTGACCGTCCGCGCCCACGCAAAAATCAATCTCGATCTGCGCGTGCTTGGCACTCGGCCGGACGGCTATCACGAGCTGCGGACGGTCTTCCAGAGCCTCGCGCTTCACGACATCGTCGAATGCGTGCCGCGAGAGGGTCCGTTTGCCATCGAGTGCGAAACTGCGGGCGTCCCGCTCGACGAGTCGAACCTCGTCTGGCGCGCGGCACAGGCGATCTGGCAGTCGCTGCGGCGCCCTGCCCGCGTCCGCGACGTCACGATCCGGCTGACGAAGAACATTCCGCTGCAGGCCGGCCTGGGTGGTGGCAGTGCCGACGCCGCGGCGACGCTCATCGCTCTGGCGCGACTCTGGAAAGTGCCCGTGCGGCCCGCACAGTTGACGGACGTCGCGGCGACGCTCGGAGCGGACGTGCCGTTCTTCCTGTCGGGTGGCACTGCGCTCGGCCTGGGACGCGGCGACGAGGTCTATCCGCTCGCCGACCTCGCCCGCCACTGGGTGGTGCTGCTCGTGCCGGGGTTCGGTGTCTCGACCGCGGATGCGTACAGCTGGTACGACGAGGAGCGCGATCTCTCGCGCGGTGGCAGCGCACGGGACCCGCAGTATGTGCCGGGTCCGTGGCCGTCCCGCGCCGCCCAGATGATCAATGACCTCGAGGCTCCGATCGCGAGGCACCACCCGGAAATCGACCAGATGCGAACGGCCCTCAGGCGGGTGGGCGCACTGGCGGCAGCCATGTCGGGCAGCGGCTCCGCGGTCTTCGGCCTGTTCCAGAAGCGCGCCGACGCGCTCTCGGCAGTCGAACGTCTCTCGGGCTCCGGGTGGCGGGTGTTGCTGACCGAGTCGCTCGATCGCGGCGAATACGCCCGGCGCAGTCGAGCGGCGCTCCGGCGGTCAGCGGCGTGACCGTCGCGCGCGTGAAGCCGCTGTTGCTGGTGCTGCTGGCGGCGGCCGTGATCCCGTTCTTCGTCAGCCTGGGCGCCGCCTCCATCTGGGACGCGAACGAGGCGTATTACGTCGAGACGCCGCGCGAGATGATCGAGAGCGGCAATTACATCAACCCCACATTCAACTACGAACCGCGGTTCAACAAGCCGGTCCTCAGCTACTGGATCGTCGCCGGCATGTATCACTTGTTCGGTGTGTCTGTCGCCGTCCAGCGCCTGGCGATTGCGGCGATGGCGATGGTGATGATCATCGCCGCCTGGTTCATCGCGCGTGCGGTGTCGACGCAGCCGCTGGCGCCGCTCCTCGCCGCCCTCGGACTGGCGGCCGGTCCCCGCTTCTTCATGTTCAGCCGCCGGATCATGGTCGACATGGCCGTGACGGCGATGATGACGCTGACACTCCTGTTCTTCGTGCTCGCCGAGCGGTATCCGGAGCGGCGCCGCCTGTTTCTCGCGTTGATGTATGTGGCCGTCGGTGTCGGCGTGCTGACGAAGGGTCCTGTGGCGGCAGTGATTCCGGCGCTGGTCTTTGCCGTCTATCTCGCGGTCCACCGCGAGCTGCCGCGCGTGCGGGAGATGATGATTCCCACCGGCATCCTCATCGCGCTGGCCATCGTGGCGCCGTGGTACATCGCCCTCTACATGCAGAACGGCTGGACGCACATCCACGAGTTCTTCATCGGCGAGAATGTCGGGCGCTTCACGGAGACCATCGGCACGCAGTCACGCGGGCCCTTCTTCTATCTCCCGGTCGTTTTCCACGACGCGTTGCCATGGTCGTTCTGCCTGCCTGCTGTCGTCGCGGCGTGGTGGCGTGACTCGCGCGATGGCGAACGATCGGCCGACCGGCGCCTCCGCACGCTACTGCTGCTGTGGATCGCGGTCCCGGTCGTGTTCTTCTCGTTCTCGCAGACGAAGCAGGACCTGTACGTCTTTCCAATCGTGACCGCGATAGCGGCGTTGGGGGCTGATTGGCTCGCACGCGCCGTTCGGGGAGGGTTTAATCGCTGGCTCGCCGGGACGCTCACGGCGATAGGCGTTGCGTTGATCCTGCTGGGCGGAGCCGTCATGTTTGCGTTCGGCGGAGAAGGCACGCCGTACGCTATCGAGGGCGCCTACTCATCTGCGTTGATCGCGATTGCCGGCGGCTTCATCGTGGCCCTGGCGCCATGGTGGAGGCGCTACCACCTGGCCATGGTCACCGTACTGGTCGTGCTGATTGCCTTCAACTGGATCCTCGCCGTCCGCGCTCTTCCTGCGTTCGAGCGCTACAAGCCGGCCCGCGCGCTGGCCGAGGTGATCGCGAGCCGGGCACAGCCCGACGACGTCGTTGCGCATCTGGATATGGCGATGCCCAGCATGGTGTTCTACCTGCGACGGCACATCGAGATGGCGTTCGACGGTGAATCCCTCGCGCAACTGGTCCGCTCGGATCGACGCGTTTTTGCCGTGCTCTCCGCCGATCGCTACGAGGAAGTCAAGGGCATGCTCGGCGTGGAGACCTGCGTCGTGGCGCGCCACGCCACCGCCGACATCAAGCTGCGGACGCTCATTCAACGGGCTGCGCCGCCCGAGGTGCTCGTCATCACCAACAGATGTCCCGCGTTGTAAGGCCCGCGGCAACCGAAGAGACCGCGTGCAATCTGTGCGGCGCACGCGACGAGGTCGTCGTCGGCACGCGTGACCGAGACGGCCGCCCGCTTCGCACCGTTCTCTGCAGGGTCTGTGGCCTCGTCTGGACGAACCCGCGTCCGTCGGCAGCGGCGATGAACGCGTACTACGAGACTTCGTACCGCGCCGACTACAAGGGTCACGGCTCGCCGCCGCTCCGGAAGATCGTACGCGGTTTTCTCGGTGCGGCCGAACGCCGCACGCTGCTGCGTCATCTGCTGGGCCAGGCATCCTCCAGCGGAGCCGGTGAGCGGCCGCGAATGCTCGATGTCGGCTGCGGAGCTGGCGAACTCGTCTACCTCATGCGTCGCGATGGAGTGGACGCCTCCGGGATCGAGCCAGGGATCGAGTTCTCCGGGTTTGCTCGAGACGTGCTGCGGGTGCCGATCCAGACAGCCGACGTCGAAGCCGCTGCCGTGCAGGCCGCTTCGCAGGATCTGGTCACGATGTTTCATGCCCTGGAGCACGTGCCGGACCCGCGCGGGCTGCTGTCGGTGATTCGCAGCTGGATAGCGCCGGGAGGCCATCTCGTCGTCGAGGTGCCGAACATCGCGGCGCGCGTCCAGGCGCCCTCGCACCAGTATCACTTCTCCCACCTGCATCACTTCACCGGATCGACGCTGGCGGCGATCGGAGAAGCGGCCGGCCTCCGCTGCATCGACACCATGTATTCCCCTGATGCGGGCAACGTCCTGTGTGTCTTCCGGTGCGAGGGGGACGAGCAGAGGGCGGCTGTCGGCCTCGAGAGCGAGGCCGCCCAAACCCTGGCCTTGCTGAGCTCACACACGGCCATCGGGCATTACTCCTCGATCGTTCCGTTTGCCAGGGCCATCGGCCGGTTGAGGCGCCGGATCGCCGAGAACCGTCTGCTTCGAGACGTTCGGGACGTCGATGACGCGCTTCGCTGGGCTGATTCCCTGTAGCCTGCCTGTACGACCGCCCCGAACGGGCGCCCTGAATTTGCCGATCGGCGGAAACCTCGACTAAACTAGGAGATTCCGCGACCACGGGCGGGCGATTTCCTAGCAGATCCAAGACGAACTGGGGCGTGGCCAAGTGGTAAGGCGCGGGTCTTTGGATCCCGTATTCGAAGGTTCGAATCCTTCCGCCCCAACCAGCCTTCGTTCCGCCGAAGTGTGGTGGATGGGGCGCCACACGGAGACGAACTTCGGCTAGGCAGGCGCCGAGAAGGCCTGTCCCGCCGAAGCCGCGTAGCGGCGAAGGCGGAGCGAGGCTGACAGAGGCATGAAACGACCGCCGCTCAGCGGTGCAGGACTGATGGCAACGGGATTTGGCGATTTGAAAATCTTCTCGGGCAGCGCGCATCCGCAGCTGACGAAGGACATCGCCGACTTCCTCGGGATTCCGCTTGGCCAGGCGCGTCTCCGCCGGTTTCCGGACAGCGAGGTCTCGTTTCAGATCGACGAGAACATCCGCGGCGCCGACGTCTTCATCGTGCAGCCGACGTCGACGCCGGTGGACCAGCACCTGATGGAGATGCTGGTCATGATCGACGCCTTCCGGCGTTCGTCCGCGGCGAGGATTACGGCGGTCATTCCGTACTACGGCTACGCACGCCAGGATCGGAAGGACAAGCCGCGCGTGCCGATTTCCGCGAAGCTGGTGGCCAACCTGCTGAGCGCGGCCGGCACGAACCGTGTGCTGACGATGGACCTGCACAAGGCGCAGATTCAGGGCTTCTTCGACATTCCGGTCGATCACCTGTTTGCGGCGCCGGTCATCATCGAGTACTGCGCGCGGCTGCAGGCGGAGAACCTGACGATTGTGTCGCCCGACGCGGGCGGTGCGGAACGCGCCCGCGCGTATGCGAAGCGTCTCGACGCCGAGCTGGCCATTGTCGACAAGCGGCGCACCGAGGACGGGACCGCGGAAGTGATGAATGTCATCGGCGACGTGAACGGCCGCACGTGCATCCTGCAGGACGACATCATCGACACGGCGGGCACGATCCAGAAGGCGGCCAGCGCGCTGAAGGAGGCCGGGGCGAAACGCGTGCTGGCGTGCGCGGTGCACGGGGTGCTGTCGGGACCGGCGATCGAGCGCATCGAGAAGTCGCCGCTCGACCAGATGATCGTCACCAACTCGATCCCGCTGCGCGGAGACGCCCAGCAGTGCAAGAAGGTTGTCGTGCTCTCGGTGGCGAGGCTGCTCGGGCAGGCAATCCGGAACATCCACGAGGAAACGTCGGTATCGTCGTTGTTTGTGTAGTTCACACTTCCGGGTTCTCTGTTCCCGGTTCGTGTTCAGGTTCGGTTCTGGGGTTCGAGGCTTCAGGTTCGCCGTTCGCGGCGGCTCGAACACGAACCCCGAACCCGGAACGATCGAACTCGGAACCGAACCTGAACACGAACTGAGAAGTGAGAACGCGGAAGGGTGAACGGTAGGTAGGTTTTTATGGACGCAACGCTTGAAGCAGTAAAGAGGGAAGGCCGGGGGAAGAACGAGGCGAACCGTCTGCGTGCCGCTGGACGGATTCCCGCGGTCGTCTACGGATCGAAGAAGGACGGGAAGGCGCCGGAGGGCGTGGCGCTTGCCGTCGATCCGAAAGCGGTGCTGCGCATCCTGCACTCCGAGTCCGGAGCCAACACGCTGATCAACCTGCGCGTGGATGGCAGTGAAGCGCGCGTGATGGTCAAGGAGTACCAGCTCGATCCCGTCACGCACCAGCTGCTGCACGCCGACTTCTATCAGCTGGCGATGGACAAGGCCATCACGGTGACGGTGCCGTTCGTCCTCAAGGGCGAGTCTCGCGGCGTCAAGGTTCAGGGCGGCATCGTGGACTTCGTCACGCGCGACATTGAAGTGCAGTGCCTGCCGACGGACATTCCGGAGAACATCCCGGTGGACATCAGCGAGCTGATGCTGAATCAGTCGATCCGCTTGAAGGATCTGGCGCAGGACCCGAAGTGGAAGGCGATCGCCGACGGCGAGACGATGATCGTCCACGTCGTGATGCCGAAGGCCGAGGAGGCCGCCGCTGCGGCGACCGACGCGGCCGCGGCAGCCGCGCCGACGGCCGCAGCCGAGCCCGAAGTCATCAAGAAGGGCAAGGAAGAGAAGGACGAAAAAGAGAAGAAGTGAAGCTGATCGTTGGGCTCGGGAATCCCGGTGCGGAATACCGGAACACCCGTCACAACGCCGGCTTCATGGTGGCCGACGAGGTCGCGCGACGTTACGCGCTGACGTGGGCGATGGCGCCGGCGCAGCTGCCCGAAACGTTGGTCGTCAAGAAGTTCGGACCGGATCCTGTACTGCTGGCGAAGCCGCTGACGTACATGAACCGCAGCGGCGAGGGTGTCGCGGCACTGGCCCGTTACTACGGCATCGAGCCGGCCGATCTGCTCGTGGTCGTGGACGAGATCGACCTCTCGTTCGGCCGCCTGCGCGCGCGACCTTCAGGATCGGGGGGCACGCACAATGGTCTCAGGTCTGTCGTCGAGCACCTGGGACCGGGATTCTGCCGACTGCGTGTCGGCGTCGGGCGCGGAGACGCGAGGCGCGACCTCGCGGATCACGTGCTCTCGAAGTTCGAGCCTGCCGAACGCGAGCAGCTCGAATCCGTCATCGCCCGGGCGGCTGACGCCGCCGAGATGTTCGCCGCGGAGGGCATCATCAAGGTGATGAACACGTACAACGCGGACGACGCGGGGTCCGCAGCTGAATGACTCCTTGCCACGGCGCTGAGAGCCCGTGGCCGTGAGATCAGAGGACCCAAGGCCGATGGCCTAAGGCCTAAGTGATCGAGTCAACGTCCAGAAGGAGACGTATGAACAGAAAGTACGAGCTCGTCTACGTCGTGTCGCCAGAGGCGAGCGACGAGCAGGTTACCGAACTGCACACACAGGTCGAGTCGATTGTGCAGCGTCTGAGCGGCACGCTCGAGAAGACCGAGAACTGGGGCCGGCGCCGGCTGGCGTACGAAATCGGCCGTCACAAGGAAGGCACCTACGTCCTGGAGGTCATCCTGGGCGGCGGCGACCTGATGAAGGAAATCGATCGGCGGCTGAAGGTCAGCGACCTCATCATCCGTCACCTGATCGTCCGCGTGGACGAGGAGGAAGGTGTGGTCGAGCGCACGCGCGCACGCCGCACCGAGACCTCGCGCCGCCGGCGCGTTGCCCGCGGGCTGCCGGCCGACCGGCAGCCGGGAGAAGGACAGCGCGGCGAGCCGGATGACGACCGCGACGATCGCTTCGACATGGGTTTGGAGGACGTGCGATGAACGGCAGGAAAAGTTCGGGAGGCCGCGGCAAGGCGGCCGCCGGCGCGCAGGGCAAGGACGGGCAGCGTCGTCCGATGTTCCGCCGCCGCAAGGTGTGCAAGTTCTGCTCGGACAAGATCGACGACATCAACTACAAGGACGTCAAGCTGCTGATGCCGTTCGTGCCCGAGCGCGCGAAGATCCTGCCGCGGCGGATTTCTGGTACATGCGCGCTGCACCAGCGGAAGCTGCGGACGGCGCTGATGCGTGCCCGCCAGCTGGCGCTCATCCCGTACACGGCGGAGTAGGACCATGGAAGTGATTCTTCGAGAACACGTGGACAACCTGGGCAAGCGAGGCGAGATCGTGAAGGTCGCCGACGGCTACGCCCGCAACTACCTGCTGCCGCGGAAGCTGGCGCTGCTGGCCACCGATGGCAACCGCAAGCACGACGAGCGCGAGCGGAAGATCATGGAGATGCGCGAGGCCGAGGAGAAGTCAGGGGCCGAAGCGATTGCGGCGCGGCTCGCCGCGGTCGAAATCTCCATCGCGCGCCGGGTCGGCGATACCGAGCAGCTCTACGGCTCGGTGACCTCCGCCGATATCGTCGACTTCCTCAAGGGGAAGGGATTCGACGTCGATCGCCGGAAGCTGATCCTGCCTGAGCCGATCAAGGCCATCGGTGACTACGACGTGCCGCTGAAGCTGCACCGCGAAGTCACGGTGCCTCTGAAGGTGAAGGTCGTGAAGGAAGGGGCAGCGAAGGAAGGGAGCACCGCAGGCTGAGCAGCCTGCCGGCGCGGCTTCCGCGACCTTCGCTCGCCAGATAGAGGACGTCGCCGTCAAGGGCGACGCCCTCACCCTGCGGCTCCTGCAGCGCGTCAACCGGGATGTGCACACCGGATGGCACCGCTCCCCCCCGCACGAGATCAGCCGTCCGGTAGACGATCGCCTCGTGTGAATTCCTCACCACAACCGACTGCCCGTCGCGCGAGGTCTCGGCATCGGTCACCACTCCCAGCTGGAGCTGGTTGATCCGCTGCATCCGCACGTTCCGCTCCGCGCTCAACGGCTCAACCGATCCATAGATCACACCGTCGCGATCTTTCGTGACGATGAAGACCCTCGACTCGGCGACGAAGAGCGCTTCGGCGTCATGTGGGCCATCGGGATAGGTGAGCGTGAACGTCTCGGGCCGTGCAGTCTGACGCGCGTCGGGCGCAGGTTCGGGAATCCGGAACAGCAGGACGTTCTTGCGCGAGCCGCCGTTGTCGCCGATATCAGCGATGAAGAGGCAGTCGCCGGAGGGGCATGGTCCGGACGACACGTCCTCCCAGTCGCGTGTTCGAATAGGCAGCCGCACGCGTCCCTTCAGCGTGCCGGACGGGTCGATCGCGAACAGGTCCGTGGCGTTGCCGGAGTCGTTGTGCGTCCACAGCAGGCCTGTCTGACGGCGGCTGATGGCAAGACCGCTCGCTTCCGGAACGTCCTTCAACATCGCGACGTCGCCGATTGGCTTGCATGGACTCGCCGTACTGGTGGGCGACAGCGCCGACACCGCGGCGAAAGCAGCCGCCACGCACGCTACTGAGACCCCGAGCATTCCCGCACGACGAACCCGCATTGATCCCTCCGTTGCATCTTCCCTGCAAAACGCCTCGCACTGGTAAACTGCCCAGTCCGAACGGTTGGGGTGTCTTCGCTCCGGGAGTGTGCATGAACGTCGGCTTTATCGGTCTCGGCAGGATGGGTTCCGGGATGGCGCGCAGGATTCTCTCCGGCGGCCATGACCTGGCGGTGTACGACGCCGCGCCGGCCGCGGTGGCCGCGCTCGTTGCCGACGGAGGGCGCGGCGCGGCATCGGTGCGCGAGCTGTGCGATGGGCGCGAGGTCGTGGTCACGATGCTCGTCGAGGATGCGGCGGTCGTGCATATTGCGACCCAGCCCGGCGGGCTCTGCGAGTCGATGCCGAAAGGTGCGGTCCACCTCGCGATGGGCACCTATGGCGTCGGTGCGATCCGAACGCTCGAGGCGGCGCATGCGCACGCCGGGCAGGCGCTCGTGGCCGCGCCGGTGCTGGGACGTCCTGACCTCGCCGCGGCCGGCCAACTCGGAGTCGTGCCTGGCGGGCCGGAGGACGCGGTCGCGCGATGTGCGCCGCTGCTGAACCTGATCGGGCGCAGGATCTTTCCCGCTGGTCCCCGTCCCGAGTGCGCGACGGCGATCAAGCTCGCGAACAATGCCGTGCTCGGATGCGCCATGGTGGCCATGGCCGAGGGCTTCGCTCTCGTCCGCAAGTACGGCGTGCAGCCGCAGGTCTTTCAGGACGTGATGGTGGAGGGGCTGTTCGGCTCGACCGCCTACAAGGTCTACGGCCAGAAGATGGTGGACGAAAGCTACGACCAGGTCGGTTCCCCGATCACGGTGGGACTGAAAGACGCTCTGCTCATCGCCGCCGCGGCCGACGTCGCGCGGGTGCCGATGCCGAGCCATGACGTGTACCACCAGCGACTCCTCGGCGCTGTCGCGCATGGTGATGCCGATCGCGATCAGGCTGTTCTCGCGCGCGAGCAGGCGCGCGCGAGCGGGATCGAGTAGGCCTAAGGACTGAGGCCGAAGGCCCAGGGGCTGGGCAAGTTATCAAGCAGGAGGAAACAGTGACGCGGCATATCGGTGTTGCCCTGGTCATTCTTGGAGTGGCGGTCGCATCTGATCGTCCGACGGCCCAGTGGCTGAACCACCCGACCGCTGGCGTGCCGCGGAAGGCCGACGGCAAGGTCGACATGACGGCGGCCGCGCCGCGGATGGCGAACGGCAAGCCGGATCTTTCCGGGCATTGGATGGCGGAGCCGAATCGCGGGGCGCGAGGTGGTGTTGCCGCGGCCAGCGACGAGCCCGGCAACGCGCTGAACATCGCGAGCTCACGGCACATGAGAGATATCGGCGTCGACCTGCCCGGAGGGTTGCCGTACCAGCCATGGCAGCTGCCGATCGTCAAGGAGCGTACGGCCAACGAGGCGATTGACGATCCGCACATCAGGTGCCTGCCGGACAATTTCCTGCGCGCCTACGGCCTGCCGCACCTTCTGAAGTTCGTTCACACACCGCAGTTGCTCGTGGTGCTGAACGAAATGAACGCCGGATATCGGCAGGTGTTCACGGACGGCCGGCCCCTGCCGAAGGATCCGAACCCGACGTGGCAGGGCTACTCGTCCGCGCAGTGGTCGGGTGACACGCTCGTGATCGACACGATCGGCCTGCGCGACGACACCTGGATCGATTGGAACGGCAGCGCGCTGACCGAAGCGGCAAAGGTGCGGGAGGAAATCCGGCGTCCGGATTTCGGCCACCTCGAGATCAAGGTGACCGTCGACGATCCGAAGGCCTACACGAAACCGTGGACGGTCACGCTCAGGCAGCGCATCGTCGTCGACGCCGAGTTGATCGACGAGATCTGCCTCGAGAACGAGAAGTTCGAGGAGTTCGTCAGCCGCCTGAAGAGGAAATGAGAAGAGCCCCGGGCACGGACAGGTGCGCGGGGCTCTTGAATCAGGGAGCGATAAACGTCGTGCTCTCCGCGAGCACCGCGCCATCGAGGCTCAGGATTACGCAGCGCACCTGTTCGTTCGGCGGGAAGAACGTGACGAGGTCCTGGCCGGTTCTGAACGTACCCTGACGACCCACGAGAACGAGTGCCGTCGTCCTGAACCCGTCTGATTTGATCAGGTGGAAACGGGCCTCAGTGTCCGCCGGGCCCTGCCCCTGTGCCTTGAGCCGAAACCCCCCTCGTGCGGCAGCGAGTGAGCACTCTCCGGAATATCCCGAGAGATTGGCTTCTGTCATCTCAACCGTCATCCGTCGCGTGGAATCGCCCCCGTCGTTGCCAACGGATGCGGACAGCATCGCTTCAGTTGACGTGCCTGGTCCGGTGGGACTGTCGAAGCCACCGTGGCAGGCGGTTGCCAGCAACGCGCACGCAGCGAGTCCGGCGAGACGTATAAATCGCGTAGAAAGTGAATGACCGTGATTGCAGATCGTCAACATCGCAGTGCCCGCTCCTGTTTGTGAAGCCGGGGCTGGGGGGGCTGCGCACCGAGTTCGGTTTCAAAAACTGTGAAACACCGAACTCATCATTGGCAATCCGCATTCCACGTCATGTCAGGCCAGTATTTGTGCACTTCGGGGAACCCCGTCCTCCGTCGGCCGGACGGGTTTGTTGGGTTGCCTGACGAAGCTGTGGCGTGTCCCAAAACCGTACGGCCGCGTGTATCGCATGACGCCAAGCCTAATCGAGCGGACCCGGCATTAGAGTGTGTAGTTCAGGATCCAGACGAGGAACAGCACCAGCGGCACGTGCACGGCGAACTGCAGCATCGAGTAGCCGACGATGTCCCGTGCCTTCAAGCCCAGGATCCCAACGAGCGGCAGCATCCAGAACGGGTGAATCAGGTTGGCGAGCGCTTCGGTGGCGTTGTAGGTCTGCACCACCCAGCCGAGGTGCACGTCGAGCGACTTCGCGGCCTCGAGCATGTAAGGCGCTTCGATCAGCCACTTGCCGCCGGCAGACGGAATGAACAGCCCGAGAAACGCGGAGTAGATCCCGATCATCACCGGGAAAGTGTGCTCGGTCGAGACGTTGACGAAGAAGTGCGCCATCTTCGTCGCCAGGCCCGACTCGGTCATCATCTTCACGATGCCGGCGTACAGCGGGTACTGAATCAGCACGCCGCCGACCGGGACGACCGCCGCGGTGATGGCGTTCACAAACGAGCGCGGCCGCCAGTGCAACAGCAGCCCCACCATCAGGAACGTGAACACGTAGTGGTTCAGATCGAGGAGGATGCCGGCTCCGAGCGTCGCGACCTCGCGGGCGAGATAGCCGAACCCGAGCACACACACCACGATGGTGAGCAGCGGGCTGTACTCCAGCCATTCGCCCGGTTTCTCCCTGCGGCTGGCTGGCTGGGTTGCGGGCGCATACGGCACGCCCATCTCTTCCATGCCCTTCGCGTGTTCGGGCGCCGGTGCCGAGTAGAAGGAGACGAGCATCGAGGCCACGATGATCAGCGCCGCGACGAGAAGGCTCTGCCAGAGCAGTAGTGTCTGGCTTAGCGGGATGACCCCGCTGATCTTCTCGATGGCGTCGGGCAGCGACGCGGGCGCAGCCATGATCAGCGCCGCTGACGACGACAGCCCAAGCGCCCACACGCTCCCTACGCCCAGATACGCGGCTGCGCCTATGGCCCGGTAGTCGGAACCCTTGACGCGGTTCGCGACCTCGCGCGCGAGCAGTCCGCTGAAGATCAGGCTGAAGCTCCACGACACGAGCGACGCCAGCATCGAGAAGAGCCCGACGTAGGCAGCGGCGCCGCGCCCGGTCTTCGGCACGAGCGCCATCCGGCGGATCACCGCATAGACAGGCGCCGACGTCGCCACCGCGTAGCCGGTGACGATGATCATCGACATCTGCATCGTGAACGCGACGAGATCCCAGAAGCCGGAGCCGAACCATTGCGCGCTCTGCGCGGGCGAGCTGCCGACGGCCAGCGTGGCCACGAAGACGATGGCCACGGCGGTCAGCGCCAGTGCGAAGGCGTCTGGAAACCATCGTTCGAACCAGTCCGACAGGCGCAGACCGACGCGTGCGAGCCCGGATTCGGCGGCAGGGGAAACCACGTGTGCCATTGGGCGGCGACTATATCAAGGCCTGAGGCCCAAGGCCCAAGGCCGAAGGCGTGATCGGATGGGTGGGGATGTGGTCGGTTTATGACAACGGTGGTCGAACTTATACGCCGAGTGGTTTGTGGATGCGGCGAATTGGTCTGCACGATCGGCGGGCTGGTTTCGTGCCAGGTGTGAGCGATCAGGCAGCATGTCGCGCAGTATGTCTGCTTCGATCTGTGGTTCGTGAGCCTGGCTGTCTGGTTGATGCGGGTCGCCGCGTGGTTCCTGAAATCTGTTCAGATTTTTTCAGAACGAGTTCAGGACTGGCCGAGGGCCCGACGTCCACCATCGCTCCTGACGGAACGGCAATCCCGCTGTTCCTTTCAGGAGACACCCCATGAACGGGCTAGTGAAACGTCGTTACGAGATGTTGACTCGGGTGCGCGACTTCGGCGCGAACGACCAGCGGCTGCTCAGCGTCACGCGGCAGTTTATCGAGGCCATCGGGCCCCACGCGGAGCAGTTCGCCGCACATGGGATCACGACGGACGAACTGCGGCAGCGCGTCGACAACCTGGAGACCACGCTCACCGAGCACGAACTGCGGCGCACGGAGCTAAAGCAGGCTCGGGAGCAGATCGACGGGTCTATGGCGCGGGCGCTGGAGGCGCTGGAAACGCTGGATGTCGCGGTGGCGAACCATCTGGCGTCCGATGCTGAGCGCCTGACTGTTTGGAAGCGCAGTCGGGTGCTCCCGCGGGCGAAGAGGCGCGAGGCCGCTGGCGCGGAGACCATTCCGGCGCCGGCCGCTCCCGAGGCGGCCGAGGTTCCGGCAGCTCCAGGCGCTCCGTCTCCGCCGGCCGTGCCGGCGGAGTCGGCGGCGTAATACCAGCGTTACGAACGTTGCTCAACAAGAGGCGGGGATGGACGCCGGGTCTGTCTCCGCCTTGCGCCTCTGCCCTCGAGGTCTGTCGGACGGCGATATACTGCCGCGTCATGCAGCGCATCATTCCTGTCCTCGTCACGCTCTTCCTTGCCGTTCCAACCGCAAGGGCCTCGGCCCAGCTCCTGGCAGCCAAGGAAGGGCCGATCGTCTACGGCCACCATCACGTCAACGCGACGAACCCGGCAGAGCACAAGAAGTTCTGGGCGGACACGCTTGGCGGCACGGTGATCAAGGTTGGCACCGACGGCCGCGAAATCATCCGCATGCCCAACGTCCTCATCTTCATGCGCGAACAGGCGGCCAAGGGCGGGACCAAGGGCTCCGTGCACGATCACATCGGCCTGTCGGTTCCGAACCTGCGTCAGACACTCGACAAGGTGAAGGCCAACGGATATCGCAACATCACGGCCGCCGACGCTCTTCCCGGCCAGAAGGTCAATGGCGACATCGTCGAGCTCGGCACCGGCGCTGTGTCAGCGCTCGCCTACATCCTGGGTCCGGACGACGTGAAGGTGGAAGTGCTCGAGATGAAGGCGCAGAAGGAGCCGGTGAAGCTGCACCACATTCACTTCTTCGGGCACCAGCAGGCCGAGATGCGGGATTGGTACGTGAAGGTCTTCGGCGCGACGGCGGCGACAACGGCCAACCCGAACTTCATCACGGCGAATCTTCCGGGCGTCGGCCTGAATTTCTCGGCGACGACGACGCCGACCGCGGCGACCGCAGGCCGTGCCCTCGATCACATCGGGTTCGAGGTGAAGAACCTGGCGGACTTCCTGAAGCGTCTCGAGGCGCAGGGCATCAAGCCGTCGGTCACCCTTCGGCGCGTGGACGCGCTCGACGTCAGCATTGCCTTCATCGTCGATCCCTGGGGCACGAACATCGAGCTGAGCGAGGGTCTGGACAAGATTCAGTAGGTTCCGGTCAACTCCCAACTTCCAACTCCCAAACGGGCCGTCACGTTCTCCTTCAGCCCGCGCAGGTGATCTACCTATCCTCCAGGAGATTGACGCCTCGGAGCGTACAATGTGACCGATCGGACAGGAGATGACGATGAAGAGACTCATGCTCTGGTTGGCCGTATTGGCCACAGCCTCCGGAGGCGTCCTGCACGCCCAGGACATTGCGGGTACATGGCAAGGCACCCTGGCAGCGCCTGGAGGCGGTCAGGCGTTGCGAATTGTTGTGGAAGTTTCAAAGGCGGACAACCAGTCGTTGAAAGTGGTGGTTCGCAGCATCGATCAGGGCGGTCAGCCGATCAATGCAGGGGCGGTCACGCTTCAGGGCTCGACGTTCAGGTTCACGGTGCCAGCGATCGGCGGTAACTACGAAGGACGAATGAGTGACGGGAATACGATTTCTGGCAGCTGGACGCAAGGCGCTGGAACAACCCCTCTCAATCTCGCCCGCTCCACACCCGCTACGGCATGGGCTATTCCGGAGCCGCCGCCTCCGCCGAAGCCGATGGCAGCCGATGCGAATCTGGCCTTTGAGGTTGCCTCGATCAAGCTTTCGAACCCTGATACACCGGGCCAGTCCATTCTCGTGGGCCGGGGCGGTCCCAATATGTTCACGACCACCAACACCACGCTGAATGACCTCATCAAATTCGCATGGGACCTTCATGTGCGCCAGATCGTGAATGGACCCTCCTGGCTTGAATCGGAAAAATTCGATATCACGGCAAAATTTGAGGCGCCGGGCACCCCTAACGCCACGCAGCTGAGAACGATGGTGCAAAAGCTGATTGGCGAACGATTCGGTCTTGCGTTTCACAAGGAAAAAAGAGAGCTGCCGGCGTATGTCATCACCGTTTTGAAGAACGGACACAAGCTCACCAAGAACGAGAGCGGCGGGCTCCTTCCAGGCTTTGGCGGCAGGGGGCCGGGCGCTATCGGCGTTCGGAACTCGACGATGACTGAATTCGCGAGCTTCCTGCAAGGCCGGCTCCTCGATCGACCGGTCGTCGATCAGACAGGCCTGAGCGGCAAGTTCGATTTCCAGTTTGAATGGAGACCCGAACAACTCGGCGGACAACCGGGCACCACGCCACCACAGCTTCCCCCGGAAGTCGAAGCTCGGTCGGACATGTTCAACGCATTCCAGGAGCAGCTTGGGCTGAAACTCGAAAGCACCAGAACAGATGTCGAGGTCTATGTCATCGACAAGGTGCAAAAGCCCACGAACTGACGCGGTCCCGGCTGGTTGCTGAACCTTGCCGGGCTACTCACAAGGCAAAAACGGATGGCTAATCTTGGATTTGTCGGGCTCGGGGCAATGGGCAGTCGGATCACCAAACGATTGCTGGCCAAGGGCCACACGGTGACCGGCTACGATCTCTTTCCTGCGAAGCAGCCGGAGCTTGTCGCAATGGGGGGGACGTGGGCGTCCTCGCCTCGCGCCGTGTGTGAAGCCGCCGACACGACGTTCGTCATGGTGACCAACACCGGAGCGCTCGAAGGCGCGTCCCAGGGACCGGATGGGCTGCTGGCCGGCCTCGGCGCCGGCAAGCTGCTCATCGACATGAGCACGGTCGGCCCGGCGACCAGCCGCGCGCTGGCAGCGAAGGTGCGGGAAAAGGGCGCCGACATGCTCGACGCGCCGGTCTCGGGCAGCATCTCGATGGTCGAACAAGGCAAGTTGTCGATCATGGTCGGCGGACATCGCGCGACGTTCGACAGCGCCAAGCCGCTGCTCGAGGACATCGGCCAGAAAGTCACGTACATCGGCGAGAACGGCCTCGCATTGTCCATGAAGCTCGCGACCAACATCAGTATCGCCGTCCAGATGCTGGCGTTGGCCGAGAGCGTCGTTCTGGCTGAGAAGGCCGGCGTGGCCCGCGAAACGGCGATTGAGGTGCTGACCAATAGCGCGATCGCTTCACCGCTGGTGCAATACAAGGGACCGTGCGTCCTGAAGATGCCCGAGCAACCGATGTTCAGCGCGAACATGATGCAAAAGGACGTGACGCTCGCGCTCGAACTCGCCCGCGAGGTGCAGGTGACGTTGCCCACCGGGGCCGTGGTCAACGAGTTCTTGTCGTCCGCCCGCGCGCAGGGCCTTGGGGAACAGGATTTCGCCATCCTGTACAAGGTGCTGGCTCACATGTCAGGGGTAGCCTGATTCGGCTACGCTCCTTCGGAGCTACGGCGGAACAGGCTGTCCGCCGGGATCCGTCCCGCGTTTACAGGCTTCGGCCGGTTCCCGGCTCCGATTCCCAATTTAGCACCCTTGTATCCGCGGTCTGGGAGTTGGGTGTTGGGCGTTGGGAGTTGGCCGTTGGGCGTTGATCAGAAATATACTTTTAGGCTGTTCTCCTATGACAAACCTCGGGTACAGCGTTGCGCCGTGCTCTTCCATGTCCTTGCCAAGCTGTCAGGAGTCCCCGCATGACCTCCGCCACGAAAATGGCGACTGATTCCGCACTCATGATTGGAAAAGAGAAGCTGCTCCGTCTCTACGAACGAATGGTGGCCATCCGGCTGTTCGAGGAGCGCGTCAACGATCTGTATACCCGCGCACTGATGCCAGGACTGGCGCACCTTTACATCGGCGAAGAGGCGATTGCCGTCGGCATCTGCGAAGCCCTGCGCTCAGACGACTACATCACCAGCACGCACCGCGGGCACGGGCACTGCCTCGCCAAGGGCGCGTCGCCGGATCTGATGTTCGCCGAGCTGCTCGGAAAAGAGGCAGGCTATTGCAAGGGCAAGGGCGGCTCGATGCACATCGCCGACCCCGCGACGGGCAACCTCGGCGCCAACGCGATCGTGTGCGGCAGCGCAGGCATTGCCACCGGCGCGGCCTACTCCTCGAAGTACCTGAAGAACGGGCGCGTCGCCGTCTGCTTCTTCGGCGAGGGTGCGCTCGGTCAGGGCATCCTGTACGAGGAAATGAACCTCGCGCAGCTGTGGAAGCTCCCGGTCATCTTCGTCTGCGAGAACAACAGCTACAACGAGTACACCCACTTCAAGGAATCGACCGCCGGTGATGTGGCGGCACGCGCCGAGGCCTTCGGCATCGCGACCCATACCATCGACGGCCAGAACGTGCGCCTCGTGCATCAGACGGCGTCCAACTACATCGAGCGGGCACGCAATGGCGAAGGTCCGGCGTTCCTGCAGTGCATCACCTACCGCTATCACGGCCACCACGTTGGCGATATCGCGCGCGCCTACTACCGCCCGAAGGCGGAGGAGCAGGAGTGGGTGACGCAGAAGGATCCGATCGCGCTGCACGGGCAGTGGCTCATGGACAACAACATCGCCGATCGCGCGGCGCTCGACGCGATCCAGGACAAGCTCGTGACAGAGATGGATGCGGCAGTGGAGTTTGCGGTCAACGCCCCCTATCCGGATCCCAGCCGTGTGACCGAGGACATCTATGCCTGAAGCAGCCACTGTAACGGCAGCGCCGACGCGCGACGCCACCAAGGAGATCGGGTTCGGCGACGCCGTCCGCGAGGCGATCGCCGAGGAAATGCGCCGCGACCCGACGGTCGTCCTGATGGGCGAGGACGTCGCCGAGGCGGGGACGACGTTCAAGGTGCTGAAGGGTCTGGTCGATGAGTTCGGCCCGAACCGGATCATCGACACGCCGATCTCCGAGGTCGGGTTCACCGGCCTGTGCGTCGGCGCGGCGATGACTGGGATGCGCCCGATCGCCGACATCATGTTCGGCGACTTCCTGATGCTGATCATGGACCAGATCGGGAACCAGGCCGCGAAGATCCATTACATGTCGGGCGGCAAGTGGAACGTGCCGGTCGTCATTCGGGCGACGATGGGCGCGACCCGCCGGTCGGCGGCGCAGCACTCGCAGTCGCTGCACGCATGGCCGAGCCACATCCCGGGGTTGAAGGTCGTCGTACCGTCTACGCCAGCCGACGCGAAAGGGCTCTTCAAGAGCGCCGTTCGCGACAACAACCCGGTCGTTTTCTTCGAAGACAAGATCAGCTACACGAAGGTCAAAGGGCTCGTCCCGACCGACGACTACGTCATTCCGCTCGGCGTGGCCGATGTGAAGCGCGAAGGCTCGGACATCACCTTCATCGCGACGAGCAGCATGGTGCAGACGGCGCTCGGCGCGGCGAAGATGCTCGAGGAAGTCGGCATCAGCGCCGAAGTCGTCGACCCGCGCACCATGTGGCCGCTCGACGAGGAAACGCTGATCAACTCGGTCAAGAAGACCTCGCGCTGCATCGTGATGGACGAGGGCTACGGCCGCTACAGCGTCGCAGCGGAGCTCGCGCAGACCGTGCAGGAAGGCGCCTTCTACGACCTCGACGGCCCGGTGCGCCGCCTGTGCGCGATGCACGTGCCGATTCCGTTCTCACCGTCGCTCGAAGACGTCACGGTGCCGACGGAGAAGCAGGCGTTCGACCTCGCGCGGTCGATGTGTAATCGCTAGTTGGCTAGTTAGATAGTTCGCAGGAGAACCCATGGCGATCAAAACCTACGGCACGATGGCAGTCGATTGGGAGCGCCGGATCGATTTCGACCGGCTGCGCCGCGAGCGCCTCGCGCGCATCAAGAAGCTGGTGGCGGAGTCGGAGCTGGGCTCGGTGCTCTGCTTCGACATGAACAACGTCCGCTACATCACGTCCACGCACATCGGCACGTGGGCGCAGGACAAGATCAGCCGCTTCACGCTGCTGCCGCAGAACGACGAGCCGATCCTCTGGGACTTCGGCTCGGCCGCGAAGCATCACCGTCTCTACTGCGACTGGCTCGGCGAACGTTCGCGCGCAGGCATCCCGCTGATGCGCGGCGCGATGACTCCCGAGATGGGCCGGTCCGAGGACGTCGCCCGCAAGATCAAAATCGAGCTCGAGGCGCGTGGGCTTCACAAGGAGCCCGTCGGCGTAGACGTCGTCGAGCCGCCGGTGCTCTTTGCGCTGCAGAAGGAAGGTCTCAACATCGTTGATGGCCAGCAGCTCATGTCCGACGCGCGCGAGATCAAGACGCAGGACGAGATCTCGCTGCTGACCCACTCCGCGGCGATGGTCGACGCGGCTTATTACGAGCTGTACCGCGCGATGAAGCCCGGCATGCGCGAGAACGACGCCGTCGCGCTCGTCGCCAAGGTGCTCTACGAGAGCGGGTCGGAGTATGTCGAAGGCGTCAACGCCATCTCGGCCGAACGCGCAAGCCCGCACCCGCACGTGTTCTCCGATCGCATGATGCGCCCGGGCGACCCGGTCTTCTACGACATCCTCCACTCGTACATGGGCTATCGCACGTGCTACTACCGGTGCTTCGCGATTGGCTCGGCGTCGCATCAGCTGGTGGATGCCTACAAGCGTTGCCGTGACTACCTGGACGCCTCGATCGAGTTGATTCGTCCGGGCCGTTCGACCGCGGAAGTGGCCTCGGTGTGGCCGAAGGCGACCGAGTTCGGGTTCCCGGACGAGGAAGCGGCCTTCGCGCTGCAGATGGGCCACGGCATCGGACTCGCCATCTGGGAGAAGCCGATGATCAGCCGTCTGGTCTCGCTCGAGCACCCGCATGAGATCAAGCCTGGGATGGTGTTCGCGCTCGAGACGTTCTGGCCGACGAAGGACGGCACGAGCGCGGCGCGTATCGAAGAGGAGATCGTGGTCACGGAGACCGGACACGAGGTGATCACGCGCTTCCCGGCCGAGGAACTGCTGGTGGCCGGCGCGCCGTTTGTCACGGTCGGTGGGCAGTTGCCGCTCGTCCGCGAAACCGAGGCGCCGCCCAACCAGGAGGTCCGGGAGATGGTGGCGCGGGCGGCACGGGCCGAGGCGCAGCCGGTGGGAGCCAAGGGTTAATGGCCGTTAGCGTCGTAATGCCTGCGCTCGAGATGGCGCAGGAAACGGGCAAGCTCGTTTCGTGGCTGAAGAAGGAAGGGGAGCAGGTCAAGAAAGGCGACATGCTCCTCGAGGTCGAGACCGATAAGGCCGTCGTCGAGATCGAAGCGCAGACTGACGGAGTGCTTGCCGGCGTCACCGCCAAGACCGGCGACGTCGTCCCCGTCGGTCAGACGATCGCCTGGCTGCTCAAGCCAGGTGAGAGCGTGCCGCAGCAGGCGGCGCCGACGCAGACAGGCAGAACGGGAGCCGCCGCGGCTCCTGTCGCGGCCGCCGCCGCGACAGCCGCGGTGGAAGCGCCCGCATCGGCCGCTGGCGCACGCATCTCGCCCAAAGCCCGCAAGCTCGCGCGCGAGCACGGCGTGGACATCGCGAAGATCAAGGGTTCGGGCCCGGGCGGCGAGATCCTCGCCGACGACATCCTGCGTGCGGCCAGCGGCGGTGCATCCGCCGCACCTGTTGCACCAAGTGCACCGGTTGCACCCGCACCCGTAGCACCTGTAGCACCTGTCGCACCTATCGCCCCCGTCGCACCGACTGCCGTCAGTGCCGGTGCTCCCGAAGCGCTCTCCTCCATCGGCCGCATCATGGCCGAGCGGACGACGCAGAGCTGGACGACGGTTCCGCACTTCTTCGTTTCGCGGGACGTCGATGCGACACCGCTCAACGCCGCGCGCACATCGCTGATCCCCGTCATCGAGAAGTCGCATGGCGTGAAGGTCACGCATACCGACCTGCTCGTGGCGGCCGTCGCACGGGCGCTGCGGAAGCATCCACGGATGAACGGGAGCTGGGTGAACGGCGGCATTACTCTCAATCAGGACGTCAACATCGCGCTGGCGATGGCGGTCGAAAACGCGGTCGTCACGGCGGTGATTCGCGGCGCCGATCGCAACCCGCTCGGCGACATCGCGAAGCAGCGCAATCAGCTCGCGGAGCGTGCGCGCGCCAACAAGCTGCAGCCGGCCGACATCACGGGAGCCACGTTCACGATC
>DATLLQ010000095.1:0-16622 GCA_035537775.1 Vicinamibacterales bacterium
CATCTCGCCGATCGCCTGGCCAAGAAGCAGGAGGGCGACGGCACGCTGCTCGACCACTCGCTGATTCTTTATGGCAGCAACATGGGCAACTCGAACCAGCACGTGCACCACGACGTGCCGCACGTGCTCGTCGGCGGCGCCAGCGGCAAGTTGAAAGGCGGACGCCACCTGGCGTACCCCTCGAAGACGGTGCCCACCGGCAACCTCCTGCTCAGCGTTCTCGACCGCTTCGACATCCACCAGGACAGCATCGGCGACAGCACCGGCCGGCTGGAGGATCTGTGAGAACTCACAAAGTGACGCCCGTCCTGGGCTTCGTGCTGTTCGTGTCTTTCGTCGTGACATCCGGCGCTGCCGCTCCGAGTCCAGTTGCCGATGCCGCGCAGCGCGGCGACAAGGCTGGCGTACGCGCGCTCATCGCGAAGAAGGCGGACGTCAACGCGCCCCAGAATGACGGCGGGACAGCGCTGCACTGGGCGGCGTTCCGTGGCGATCTCGAACTTGCCGAGATCCTGCTGCGCGCCGGCGCCAACCCGAAGGCCGCCAACCGTGAGGGTTCGACGCCGCTCTGGCTGGCAGCGATCAATGGGCAGGCCCCGATGATTCAGGCGCTGCTCAAGGCAGGGGCGGACCCGAATGAGAAGCTGCCGCTCGGCCGGAGCCCGCTGATGATCGCGTCGCGAACCGGTCAGGTCGAGGCGATTCGGGTCCTGCTCGAAGCGGGAGCCGACGTCAACGCAAAGGAGACGCTGCGCGGAACGACGCCGCTGATGTGGGCCGCTGACGAAGGACACGCACCGGCGCTGAAGGTGCTGATCGAGCACGGCGCGGACATCAAGGCGCGATCGAATCCGGCGCCCCGTGGACGGGGTCCCGCGCTCGGCAAAGCCAACGACCCACGCAAGGCGGTTGCGGCACAGGGCGCGGCACTGGCCCGCGGCGCCGCAGCTCCCGAGCTGGGTCAGCTCAACGCGCTGGGCCGTGGCGGCGACGCGGCGGCCGGCGGCGGCCGTGGTGGCAGGGGCGGCGGCCGTGGTGGCGGGGGCCGCGGCGGTGGCGCGGCAGGTGGCCGCGGTGGCGCAGACGACGTGAACGTCGATCAGGACGATGCGGCGGTTGCCGCCGGCATCGGGCGACGGGGCGGCGGTGCGGCGGACGGTGGTCAGATCACTCCGCTTGTTTACGCTGCGCGCGCCAACGCGCTCGAGTCAGTGAAGGTGCTGCTGGCCGCTGGCGCCGACGTGAACCAGACCACGGGGTACGGCTGGAGTCCGCTGCTCGCGGCGACGCAGAACCGCTACTACAAGCTGGCGGCGTATCTCATCGAGCAGGGGGCGAACGTCAACCTGGCCAACACCGGCGGCTGGAGTCCGCTCTATCTGGCCACCGACAACCGCAACATCGAGAACGGCGACTATCCGGTCCGTAAGCCCGACATGGATCACCTGGAGTTCATCAAACTCCTGCTCGACAAGGGCGCCGACGTCAACCATCGCGTCAGGGACAGCAGTGAGACGCGCACGGTCTTCACGAACCAGTGGCTCGACGAGAACGGCGCCACGGCGTTTCTCCGGGCGTCGCAGTCCGGCGATCTCGAGCTGATGAAGCTGCTGCTGGCGCGCGGGGCGGACCCGAAGATCAACACGACCCTCGGCGTGACGCCGCTGCACGTGGCCGCCGGCATCGGCTGGGTCGAGGGCATTACGACTGAATGGTCGACGAAGGCCACGCTCGATGCGGTAAAGCTGCTGGTCGATCTCGGCCTCGACGTGAACGCGCAGGCTGACACCGGACGCACCGCCATGCACGGTGCCGCGCACAAGGGGCGCGCGGACGTCATCCAGGTCCTGTACGACCATGGCGCCAAGCTCGACGTGCGCGACTACGGCAACACCGACAACCGCGGCGGCAAGCTCGCCGTGCACACGTGGCAGGCCGTTGACTACGCCGATGGCCTCGTCCGCGTCGGCGTCCAGTCCGCGATCGCGCACCCTGAGGCCGGGCTGCTGCTCCGCAAGCTGATGACCGCGCAGGGACTGGCGGCTCCGCCGGTCGGCCGGACCCTCGAGTCGATCTGCATCACGGAGGCCTGCGAGTAGGAACTGACGCAGTTCGTTCACGCTTCGGGGTGCTCGCTTCCCGGTTCGTGTTCTGGGTTCGGGGTTCGGAGGGGCCGACCGTTCAGGTCGGCCCTCTTCATTTGGAGAGTTGGATCAGGACGAACAGCAGTAGGAACCCGAGCGGGACGAGGGACAGCCCGAGCATCATCCAGCCGGCGTTCCGATGGCTGAAGTTGATTGTCTGTCCTGACTGAACGAACGGGCCAAACCGGGTCGAGCGCTTCGGTACGAGCAGCCGCGTGTCGCGGCGGCCGCGGTAGAAGATCCCGGCGAGCCAGTTTCCGGGATTCTCCCACTCGAGCTGATTAATGGCGTCCTGATCGTCCATCGAATTCCCGAAGGCTTCAGTGTTGAACCCGTCAGGCGTTGCGCTGGAGCAGCCGCAGCGCGTTCCCGCGCTCGATGTCCGCGAGCTCTGCGGCTGTGAAGCCGGCCGCCTGCATCCCGCGGACCTGGGGTGCGCCGTCCACGAACGGCGCATCTGTCCCAAAGAGGATCTGTGACACGGGCACGAGCGTCTTGAGCGCGCTCATCGCCACGGGATTTGCCGAGCCGGCGGTGTCGTAATAGAAGCGCCGCAGATGGTGAAGCCTCGAGTTCGGCTCCGCGGGACGGGAGAAGGCGTCCGGGGCCGCCGTCGGACCGAGCACTCGACCCGCGACTGACGTAATCGTTCCACCCGCATGGGAGAAGATGAAGCGGATGTCGGGATACTTCGTCGCCGCCTCGCTCACGAGCAGGCTGACGATCGTCCGCGTCGTGTCGGTCGGGTACTCCAGCATCTGATTGGCCGCGCCCGGGACGAGGTTCATACAGCATGGCGAGTCGGTCGGGTGCGTGTAGACGATCGCCTTGCGCCGATTGAGCTCCGCGAGCACGGGCGCGAACGACGCGTCGCCAAGGAACGCGGACCCGTAGCTGGTGAGGACCCCGACGCCGTCGGCCTTCAGCGTGTCGAACGCGTACTCGATCTCGCGAAGGCTGCCCGGCACGTCAGGCAGCGGGAGCACGGCGAACAGCCCGAAGCGGCCCTTGTGATCGCCGACGAGGCGTGCCGTGGCGTATTCGTTCATCTCGCGCGCCAGTCGGCCCGCCTCCTGCGCGTCGCCGAACCAGACGCCCGGGGCGGTGATCGACAGCATTGCGGTCTGGACGCCCACGCGATCAAGCGTCTCGATCGCCCGTGCCGGCGAATATCCCTTCCAGGCGGCAAGCCCTGGAACCGGCGTCTTCGCGTTCCGCTCAGTCAGCAGCTGGAGGAACGACGGCGATACGAAATGCTGGTGGATGTCGACCCGTCGACTGGCCGCCGGCTGAGCCCACAGCGAACGGCCGCCTGCCAGCGCCGCGAGAGTCGAGCAGCCGAGTGCGCCCGCCGTGGTACGTGTCAGAAACGCTCGTCGCGTCAGTTGATCCATCGTGCTTCCCTGTCAGCGAATCTCACTCGGCGCTCATCGCTTCGTCTTCCTGGTCTTCGACGTCTTCGTGCCCTTCGCGCTCCGTGAAGGCCCCTTCGCGACGGCGTTCTGCCACGCGAGCGTCAACGCGTCACCGAGAGTCTCTTCGTCAACCGCGCTGAGGCGCACAAGGGTTGCTCCCTGCTCTCCCCATGTGCCGTTCACCGGCCTGAACGCCTCTGGTGACACACGCACGCGGGAACGCTGCTGCTCTGGGGTGAGACTCACCATGCCGTGGGAACGATCCGGATGGCCGAGGGTGGCGAAGATGCGACCGCCGACGCGGAAATCGGGATGGGCGTGGTGCGCGCCTTCGGTGGCTCCGTCGAGCCCGAGCGCGATCCGGCGGAATCCGGCAGGCGTCATCGCAGACGAATTCTAGTGCTTTGCGTCTGCCGGATGTTCTGATGCTGGTATCGGCCGGCTTACTCCGGAACCGTCACCGGCTCGTCCTCGGGTTCCAGGTTCGTCATCTCCGCCTGCAGCATCTGCTCGCCTGCGGAGGCCTTCACGCCGCGGCCGAACTCGACGGCCGGCAGGAACAGCGTGGCAATCAGGCCGGCCATCGACACGATCGCGCCCGTGACGAACACCCTGTGCAGCGCGGCGGCGAACTGCGTCCGCATCGGCCCCGAGAGCGCCGTGGCCCCGGCCGCGAGCGCGTCCGCGCCCCCGGGCACGTTCAGGCCCGCGATCCCGCGGGCGAGGATCGCACCCATCGCTGCCACGCCAATGGCCGCGCCCACGCTTCGTGAGAACTGGTTGAGCGCGGTGGCGATGCCCAGGCGCGATCGATCGACCCCGTGCTGGACGGCCAGGAGCAGCGAGAGCATCTGCGTGCCCATGCCAGCTCCGATCACCGTGCAGCTCGTGAGCAGGATCCATTCCGGCGAGGTGTCGTCCACCAGCGTCAGGCCGAGAAAGCCGATTGTCATCAGCGCGCTGCCGGTAATGGACACGGTGCGATAGCCGAGCAGCACCGTCGCTCTCGCGCCGACGATGGACATGACCACCCAGCCGAGGAACAGCGGGGTGATGGCCTGGCCGGCCTGCGTGGCCGTACCGCCTCGAACCGCCTGGACGAAGAGCGGGATGAACGCGATCGCGCCGAAGAGGGCGACGCCAACCAGGAACACCACCGCGAGCGATCGGGCGATGAGCGGCGTGCGGAACAAGTCCAGCGGCAGGATCGGTTCCGGGGCACGCCGTTCGACCGCCAGGAAGCCACCGAGCAGCACGACCGTCGAAGCCACCCACAACCAGACGCCGCCTGGCGTCTGGTCGCCCAGCGCAATCAGCAGCGCGCTGATGCCTGAGAAGAGCAGCGCGGCGCCCAGCCAGTCCACCTGTACCGAAGTCGTGCGGCGCGATGGCGGATAGGCGGCGGCAATCACGACCGCCGCAAGCAGGCCGAACGGCAGGTTCAGGAAGAAGACCCAGCGCCAGTTCAGGAAGTCGGTGATGTAGCCGCCGACGAGCGGCCCGGCGATCGACGCCACGCCCCAGACACCGCTGAAGACCGCCTGCGTGCGTGGCCGTTCCGCCAACGTGTAGAGCTCACCCACGATCGTCATGCTGAGCGGGATGATGCACCCCGCGCCCAGGCCCTGCAGCGCGCGCGACAGAATCAGCTGCACCATCGTCTGCGACCAGCCCGAGAACAGCGAGCCGACCAGGAAGATGGCGACGCCGAGGAGATAGATGCGGCGGCGGCCGTAGAGATCCGAAAGCCGGCCCCAGATCGGCACGCACGCGGTGGACGTGAGCAGGTACGCCGAGAACACCCAGCTGTAATGCGCGAGGCCGCCGAGCGTCGAGATGACGGTCGGCATCGCGGTGCTGACGACGGTGGCTTCCAGCGCGCCGAGACTCATTCCCAGCAGCAGGCCGGCGGTAATCCATCGTCTTCGCTTGAGGCTTACAGGCAGGGGTCCCGACGTGTCTGGCATTCGATCAGGGTACCACGCGCACCATGGGCTACCATTCCTCGCGCAGGAGAGCCGCATGAAACGTGTCGTCATGACAGTGGCGCTGATGGCAGCGCTGATGGCTGTGCCCGGTGTCGCAGGGGCCGCGACGTGCGAGAGCCTGGCCTCGCTGGCCGTGCCGAACACGACGGTGACGACGGCTCAGATCGTGGCGGCCGGTGCGTTCACGCAGCCTGGGCGGGGCGGCCGCGGGGGCGGCAATGCCTTCGCGTCGTTGCCGGCGTTCTGCCGGGTCGCGGTGACGCTGAAGCCGGCGCCGCAGTCTGACATCAAGGCTGAAGTGTGGCTGCCATCGGCGGGCTGGAACGGAAAGCTGCAGGTGGTGGGTAACGGGGCATGGGCGGGCTCGATTGGCTACGCGGCGATGGCGACGGCCCTGGCTGCCGGCTACGTCGTTGCGTCGACGGATACGGGTCACACGGGCGGGGCGCAGAACGCGACGGTCAACAAGGACGTGCTCACCGACTTTGCGCACCGCGCGATTCACGAAACGACGGCAGCCGCGAAGAAGGTGATCGATGGCTTCTACGGCGCGGCGCCGAAGTTCTCGTATTTCAACGGCTGCTCGACGGGCGGCCGTCAGGCGTTGACGGCGGCGCAGAAGTATCCGGACGACTTCGACGGCATCATCGCAGGGGACGCGGCGATTCACGGGCTGAACCTCGCGTTCGGCCAGATCTGGTATTCGCAGGCGATGACGAAGAATCCTGCGGGCACGATTCCCCGGGAGAAGCTGTTGCTTCTGCACAAGGCGGTCGTCGAGGCCTGCGACGGCAACGACGGCGCGAAGGACGGTGTTCTCGAGAACCCGATGTCGTGCCGTTTCGACCCGAAGGTGCTGGCGTGTTCCGCTGGGCCGTCAGCGGAGGCGGGCGCGGACTGCCTGACGCCGGCACAGGTCGAGGCAGCGCAGAAGGTCTACTCGGGCGCAAGGAACACCCGAACCGGCACCCCTGCGTATCCCGGGCTTGAGCTCGGATCGGAAGGCGGCTGGACGCCAGCGCCGGTCGGCTATGCCGTGGATCTCTTCAAGTATGTTGTCTTCAAGAACCCGAACTGGGATCCCGGCACGCTCAACTTCGATGGCGATTATTCGCTGACGGCCGTGGACGAACACAAGCAGCTGGACGCTGACAATCCCGATCTGTCGCGGTTCTTCCGCAGCGGCGGCAGACTGCTCATGTATCACGGCTGGAGCGATCCCGGGATTCCGGCCCGCGCGTCGATCAGTTATTACGACGCCGTGCGCGCGAAAACGGGCCGAGCCGCCAACGACTCGCTCCGCCTCTTCATGGTCCCCGGTATGGGTCACTGTGGCGGCGGGGAAGGCGTGACGGCGTTCGACTTCGTCAGCGAGCTCGATCGATGGGTGACGACGGGAAAAGCGCCCGCAGTGATTCCCGCCTCGCGGATGCAGGCAGGAAAGGTGGAGCGTACGCGTCCACTGTGCGCCTACCCGCAGTTCGCCGTCTACAAAGGCAAGGGCGATATCAACGACGCGGCAAGCTTCGAATGCAAGGCCGCGGTGAAATAGCCGGAGGTCCGGCTGAAGCCGGACACGACTGTCTTGTCAGCGAGACTCACTGCTTCGTGAGCGACACGTTCAGCGTCCTGGACTGACCGTTCCCGAGCGGAATGTCGGTGAGATAGCTGCGATAGCCCGCTTTCCGAATCTCGAGGTGATGCGTTCCGGCGCCCAGCTGGATGACGAGCGGCTCGTCGCCCTGTGGGCCCTGCCACGGTTCGCCATCGATCAGCACTTCAGCGTCGGCCGGCTGCACGCGTAGTGAGAGCGAGCCGAATCCTTCCGCCGCACCACCTGCGCGACCCCGGCCCCCCGGGCCGCCGCCACGGCGGCCTGCCGCTTCGCCGGGCCCGCCGCGGCCGGCTCCGGTACCAGCGCCGCTACCAGTGCCACTGCCGCGTGCACCGGGAACGGGTCCACCGTCATTTGGGGCCGGACCGGTGAATGCCGTGCCGCTGGGACGCGCTGGAGCGGCCTCGCCGGGTCCGAGCGGCTCCATCGAATGCTTGATGTGGAACGACTTGCCAGGCTGCAGGTAGAACCGCTGCGTGAAGGACCGATGCCCTTCGAGATAGATCTCGATCTCGTGTTCGCCAGGCTCGATCTCCAACCGCTGAAAGACCCCGTCGAAATCATCCACCGTGCCGGCGTAATAGCCATCGACGAACACTTCCGCCTGACGCGGCGATATCTGTAGCCGTACCGATCCAGCCTGGCCGTACCGCCCGCGACCATAGATTGGGTACTGGTAGTACGCAGGGCCGTAGAAACCAGGCCCGTAGAACCCGGACCCGTAGAATCCGGGATACCAAGGGTTGTACAGGAGAGACGCGCGATACAGCGTCGGATAGTAGTAGCCACCGATGAACACCGTCGGCCGCGAGACGACGACCGGTCGCGAGGCGACGACAGGCCGGGAAACGGCGACTCTCGGGCCCGGCGCGACGCGGACCTGGGCATCTGTCGTAACTGCCAGGGAGAGAGTCGAGGCGGCGGCAGTGGCGACGAGGAAAAGTGGAGCTCGCAAGAACGCCCTCCAGTGAAATCCTGGTTCAGATAGAGCAACGGACGTACCAAGCCTCATCACTTATCTGGGGCCAGGAGGGCGGTGTGAATCAGGCGGATTACGCCTTGATGATGCTCGCGTCGTCCGTCTCTGAGGACGGCAGACGTATCTCGAACACCGCGCCGTCGTCGTTACGGGCACTGATGGTGCCGCCGTGGCGCTCGACGATCGCCTTGGCGATAGACAGGCCCAGACCGCTGCCGCCGCCAGCGGCCTTTCGCGATGCGTCGGCCTTGTAGAACCGGTTGAAGATCAGCGGCAGGTGCTCGGAGGGAATGCCTGGGCCGTTGTCGCGGACCGTGAGCACGACCTCCGCGCCCTGTTTCTCCGCGGTCAGCCGGATCTGGCCGGTCTCGGGGGTGTGGCGGATGGCATTGGCCGCCAGGTTCTGCAGCGCCTGTTCCAGTCGATCCGCGTCGGCGATTACCGATCGCGCTTCGCCATCGACACGCGCCGTCAGCGTGATCCCGCGATCGGTCAATTCCCGCTCGTGCCTCTCGGCGACGCGGTTGAACAACTGCGCGATGTCCGCGCGATCGCGCCGCAGGGTCATGCCGCCGCCCTCGAGGCGCGCAAGGTCGAGCAGGTCACCGATTATCTGCTCGAGCCGATGCGTCTCGTCAGTGACGATGCCCATGTAGCGCTGGCGTGTCTGCGGATCGATCTGCAGTTCAGGCATCGTCAGCGTCTCGATATAGCCGCGCATGGCGGTGAGCGGCGTCATCAGCTCGTGTGAGACGTCGGCCATCAGCTGACGGCGAGTGCGATCCGACGTCTCGAGCTCACGGGCGCGCCGGGCCAGTTCGTCGGCCATCTGGTTGAACGATCGGGCCAGTGCAGCCACCTCGTCGCCGCCGTGCTCCGGCGCGCGCGCCGAGAGGTCGCCGCCGCCAAGACGTTCGGTCGCCCTCTGCACGTCCTTCAGCCGGCGGCGCACCGGGCCGAAGACGACCAGTGCAATCAGGCCGGTCCCGACGCCAAAGATGCCCGTGGCAATCACCGCCATCAGCGGCCCCTGCTGCTTGACGGTTCTCCAGAAGGGCTTGTCCTCCGTCCAGATGGCCACACGGCCCGCCTGCGTGCCACCGACGAAGATCGGAGCCATCTCGCCGAATGGTCGATCGCCGAGTCCGCCTCCGCGGAAGGGGGGCGGTGGTCCGAAGTCGCCCGGTGGCCGTCCACCCGGCGGCCGTCCACCCGGCCATTCACCGGGTCGCTCCCCAGGCCATTCGCCCGGGCGATCGGGGGACCACTCGCCCGGTCCTCGTCCGCGTCTCCGTCCTGCCCGGCTGGTCATGACATCCGTGCGAAACGCGGCGACGACCTCCGCCGGCACGTCGTCGTGATTCGCGACGATTCGTCCGTCCCGCAGGGCGATGAAGAATGTCTGCGCGACGCCTTTGTACTGATCACGCACGTACTCCTCGAGTTTCAGCTCCGGATCACGAGTGAGCGCGTCACCGACGTCCTGCGCCACAAGCGCGGCCAGCAGACGTGGCGTTCGCGCGGGCATCGTCCTGGCAAGCCGTTCCGAGACCCACAGGAAGAGAGCGCCTTCGGCAGCCAGCATCAGTGCAACGAAGGCGAAGAGACCGAGGGCGATTCGCCAGTAGAGGCTCTTCTGCCAGGTCACACCGAGGAGTGTCGCCGGGCGCTCAGGCGACATCGGCGGCCTTGTATCCCGTGCCCCAGACGGTCAGGATGACATCCGGTTCTGCCGGGTCAGCTTCGATCTTCTTGCGCACGCGCTTGACCAGCGTGTCCACGCTGCGCACCGTGACGAACGTATCGTCATTCCATACGCGGCTGAGGAGCGCTTCGCGGCTGAACACGATCCCCGGACTCGACAGCAGCACGGACAGCAGCTGGAACTCGTTCGACGTGAGATCCACCTCTTGTGCGCCAACGAGTACGCGCCGCCGCGCAGGGTCGATCTCGATGTGTCGATAGACGATTGGCCCGGTGGACTGCACGCCAGGCGTTTCACGCGATGCGGTGCGCCGGAGCAGTGCCCGCACCCGGGCCATCAGCTCGCGAACGCCGAAGGGCTTGGCCAGATAGTCGTCGGCGCCCGAGTCGAGCCCGAGCACCTTGTCGCTCTCCTCGCGGCGGGCGGTGAGCATCAGGATCGGCGTGCCCTTGTTCGACGACTCCTTGCGGATGGCGCGGCAGACCGTGAGGCCGTCGAGGCCCGGCAGCATCAGGTCGAGGATGACGAGATCGAAACGGCGCTGGCGGGCGAGCTCGAGCGCAGCGTTTCCGTCTCCAGCTTCAACAGGGACTGCATTCTCGAGACGCAGATGCAGCGACACCAGCTCGCGGATGTTGGCTTCGTCTTCGACGACGAGAATGTGCGGCGGCGGCTGCGTCTGAGAGGGCATTCGACAGCACTAATCGTAGGGCACCCCTGATGGAGTGCCGGAGTCTGCCATAGATTCTTCACAGTTTGGACGCGCGGCGGTCACGGCCGTCTCGTCCAACGAACCATAGGAGGCATTCATGGTTCGATTCAAGAGAATCGCGGCGGTGTTGGTACTTGCGGCACTGGCGGTCGGTCCGGCGGTGGCGCAGGGTCCTCGATCGGGCGGTCCAGGACGCGGCGGCCCCGGCGGCGGGCCGCTGGCCGGACTTCCTCTCGCGTCGCTCAATCTGACCCAGACGCAGCAGGATCGGATTCGGGACATCCGCGAAAGAAACCGTCAGGAGATGCAGGCGTTGCAGGACCGCATGCGCAACGAAATCCTGTCAGTGCTCACGGCTGAGCAGCAGACGCAGCTCAAGCAGCTCCAAGCTGAGCAGGGCGACCGCCGTGAAAGACGACGGTCCCAGCAGTAGAGGGTTCTGGCCCTGCCTTTGAGTACAGCCCATCACGCGCGGCGTCCTGGAAGCCAGGCCGCCGCACGTGATGATGCCTGAACACACAACACCTTCGAGCCGCCGTCATCTGCGAATCGCAGCCATCGGCGACATCCACGTGTCCAAGACGTCTCAGGGCACGTTCCACCAGCTCTTCGCACAAATCAGTCACACCGCTGACGTTCTGCTGTTGTGTGGCGATTTCACCGACTACGGTCTGCCCGAGGAAGCGCGCGTCCTCGCGCGGGAGCTCACCTCGTCTGTCACCATCCCGGTGATTGCTGTGCTTGGCAATCACGATTACGAGGCCGGCAAGGAGGTCGAGATCGGACAAATCCTTTCTGATGCCGGCGTCGCGGTACTGGACGGTGAGGCGACGGAAGTGGAGGGCGTCGGCTTCGCGGGAGTCAAGGGGTTCATGGGAGGGTTTGGACGTGGAGTCCTCGGACCGTGGGGTGAACGTGCCACCAAGCTGTTCGTGCAGGAGTCGATCGACGAAGCGCTGAAACTGGAATCGGCGCTGGCGCGGCTGCGGACGACGAGGCGCGTGGCGCTGTTGCACTACTCGCCAATTCGAGGCACGGTGGAAGGAGAGCCGCACGAGATCTTTCCGTACCTTGGATCGAGCCGCCTCGAGGAGCCTATCAACCGGTATCGCGTGAGCGCGGTGTTTCACGGCCATGCTCATCGCGGCACAGCTGAAGGCCGCACGTCCGCCGGCGTGCCGGTCTACAACGTGGCGATGCCGCTGATGGCGCGCCTCAATCCCGATCGACCGCCGTATCTGGTTGTCGAGCTGCCGCTCGACGACGAGATGCCGGAGCGAACGGCTACAGAACCGCTCGCACAGCCGGTAGTCAAAACGGCGTGAAACCTGCACGTTACCTTGACGAGGTAGACACGTGATCCACACCGAAGCCCCGTTACTCACGACGCCGGAGAAGGCGGAGCTCTATCGCACGGCGCTGGACATGTTGAACCGGAGCGGTGTGCCGTACATGGTCGGCGGCACCTACGCGTTCCAGTACTACGCCGGGATCGCCCGCACGACGAAGGACTTCGACATCTTCGTGCGCCCGCGCGACGTGCAGCGCGTGCTCGACGTGCTCGAGCGTGCCGGGTTCAAGACGGAGATCGCCTTCACCCACTGGCTCGCCAAGGCGCACCACGCCGATCAGTTCATCGACGTGATCTTCAGTTCCGGCAACGCCGTCGCGGAAGTGGATGACGACTGGTTCGCGCACGCGGTCGGCGAAGAGGTGCTTGGCGCGCCCGTCAAGCTCTGTCCCGCCGAGGAGATGATCTGGTCGAAGTCGATGATCATGGAGCGCGAGCGCTACGACGGCGCCGACGTGGCGCACCTGTTTCGCCACTGCAGCGGCCTTCTGAACTGGGAGCGGCTCGTACGCCGCTTCGGGTCGAACTGGCGCGTGCTTCTCGCGCATCTGGTGCTTTTCGGGTTCATCTATCCCGGCGAGCGTGCGCTGATTCCGTCGGGTGTGATCAAGGACCTGCTGAATCGGCTGCAGGCCGAGCTGGATGTGCCGACGCGGGACAGCAAGGTGTGTCAGGGCACGCTGCTGTCGCGTGCCCAGTACCTCGTTGACGTCGACGAGTGGGGGTACGAAGACGCCCGGAAGCAGCCGCGTGGCGCGATGACGGAGGATCAGCTCAGGTTGTGGACGGCTGCCATCGACAAATAAAAAGCGGCAGTGTACTTGCACGGTGCACGGCGGCAGGAGGGTCAGGGCCGTGCGCACCGCAATCTCTATCGGAGCCGTCCTCGTCGTTGCAATGCTTTCCGGCGTGTCGTCGCCCGCGAAGGAGGTCGTCGAGATTCGATTGCGCGGCCAATTCTGGGCAGCTCCAGCCACGGTACCGTTCATCGTCGCTGTGGAGCCTGCTCCCAGCAACCGCACGCTGTTCGTGGAGGCAGACGGCGAGGATTTTTACCGGTCGTCAGAAATGGAACTGGATGGCGAAAAGGAGAAGCGTCTTCACACCATCGAGTTCAGGAGCCTTCCGGCGGGAGAGTACGTCCTTCGTGCGGAGGTACGGTCGGACACGAAGATTCTCGGTGCTACCCAACAGAAACTGCTCGTGACCGGTGCGAGGGGCGAGCATTGAGCTATTGCTGACGTTCGAGGATCCAGCAGACCGGTCCCACCACCTTCTCAAACAGCGGGCGGGCAATCCAGAGATCGAGCGTGACCTCGTCGCTCGCCGCAAGATCAGCCTCGAAATCCTGTCGAAGTCTGGCGGTCACGCCCTGCTCACGGAAGGCGACGTTCAGCTCGTCGTTGTGCTCGAACGATCGATTGTCGATGTTGGTCGTGCCGATCATCGCCCACACGCCGTCCACCATCACCGCCTTGACATGTGTCATCGCCGGCCGGTACTCGAACATCCGGACTCCGCCTTCGAGCAGTTCCCGATACATGCGCCGGCTTGCCAGGCGTACCCATCGCTGGTCCGTGTGACGGCCTGGAACGACCACGCGGACCTGGACGCCGCGGCGTGCCGCGCGCACCAGCGCGCGGCGAAAGGCCCTGTCCGGCAGGAAGTACGGCGTGGCGATGTCGACTGACGTCACGGCGCCCTCAATCAGCATCTGAAACACGACGCGGGACGCGGTCGCGCGATCGGAGGGCGAGCTCTTCACGAGCATCGCGCCGGCGTTTCCGGCGGGCTGGAGGGCGGGCCAGTGGCGGGGGCCGGTCAGGATCTCACCGCAGGTTTCGAGCCAGTTTTCGGCAAACGTGCCTTGCATCGCGGCCGCAACCGGCCCTTCAATCCGCGCCATCGTGTCGCGCCACGTCGGGCGGCCGCGCATGGGCCTGTACCACCAGTCGGCGACGCCGGCGCCTCCGGTGAATGCGACGGTGCCGTCAACGACGAGGAGTTCGCGGTGGGTCCGGTTGTTCAGGCGGTGCAGGCGGTACCACGTGATCGGTTGATAGAAGGCGACGCGGCAGCCATGCGCCGCCAGGCGGCGCGCCGCGCTGTTGACGAGGTACGAGCTGCCGATGGCGTCGAACACCACGCGCACCTCGACGCCTGCCTGTGCGCGCTCGATCATCGCCTCGACGATCATGTCCGCGGCTGCGCCGGGCTGGAAAATGTAGGCCTCGAGATTCACCGATCGTTCGGCTGCCCGGATCGCGTCGCGCATGGCCGGGTAGAACTGGCTGCCGTTGGTGAAGACCTCCACTCGATTGTGTGGATGGATCGAGGCCTGACACGTCGCCTGCAGGACGTAGATGAATTCGTCGCTATCGGGGCGGAGCGGGGCCGTGACCTGGTAGTCGATGCGCGGTGTGAAGAGCACGACGAGCGTGAACCAGGCGATGAACGCCAGGGCAATGGTCAGCCCCACGTCCACGTCTAGCTCCCGACGAGGACTGCGATCGGAAAGCGATCGAAGACGTCCGCGACTCGGATGGCGCCCGAATCCGGCTGAATCGTCACGCACCGGTCGGTGATGGCGTCGTGAAAGCCGCCGCGCCAGCCGCCGGCCGGCGGCACGAGATAGGTGTCCTGCCAGACGCGCTCACCGGTCGGGACCTCGCCGAGATGCGAGGTCAGCGTGGCGACCAGGCGCGGCACCGCGACGATCGCGCACCGTGACCCGGCGCTGCGGGTGAAGGCAAACACGTGATCGCGTTGCGCGCCCTGCACGTCCACCGGATTGTAGTCGCCGCAGGTAAAGATGTCGCGCGCCTGCCGCCGGGCCCGCAGCAGCATCGTGCTGGTAAACAGCTTGAGCCGGTCGTCCCGGGATTCGAGTACCCGCGCGGCGACCTCGCCGTGCCCGTCGCGTGCGCACTCCAGATCGAGGGCCGCCAGCAGCAGGCGGCGGCGCTCGTAGTCCACGGGGCGGCGGTTGTCGGGATCGACCAGCGCGAAGTCCCACAGCTCCGACCCCTGGTAGAAATCAGGAATGCCCGGCGCGCAGATCTTGATCGCGAGCTGCGCCAGGGAGTTGTAGATGCCGCAACGGGAGATCGTCGCGTGCAGCCGGAGGAAGTCGTCGCGGAAGGGGCGGTTCTCAGGCGAGAGCACGGAGCTGACGAACCGCGCCATCGCCTGCTCGTGAGCCACGCTGGGGTTCAACCAGCTCGTGAACACCTTGGCTTCGCGCATTGCCTTCAGCATGTAGGCCACGATGCGGTCGTGATAGCCCGCCTCCTGCCCGGCGGTCATCGTCTCGAGCGGCCACGTACCCAGCAGCGTTTGATACAGCAGGTATTCCTCGTTCCGGCTCGGGTACGACTGGCCGCCCACCATGGAGCGCGCGCGCCGGTTGAGACGTGCCCATCGTCCGGCCGCCTGTTTCCAGGCACCCGGCACCTCCGAGAGCGCGTTCAGCCGCGCACGCACGTCCTCGCTGCGCTTCGTGTCGTGGGTGGATGTCGTGGACAGGCCGTGCGGCCAGCGCTGCGCGCGCCGTGCGAGCCAGGCGTGGAGTGTCTCGGGCGGCGTGCCGAAGCCAGCAGGCTCGCCGCCCACCTCGTTGAGGGAGACGAGGCGGTTGTAGAGATAGAGCGCAGTGTCCTCGATGCCCTTGGCGGTGACCGGGCTCGTCACCTGCTGGAACTTGCCGACGAAGCGCATGTGCTCGTCGCGCGCGGATTCGCTGATGTAGCCGGCACGCTTGAGCAGCAGGTCGCTGACGAAGTCGTAGACCGCCGCCGGCCGGTTGGGATTCCGATGCTTCGCCTCACGCACGGCGTATTCGATCGACCGGCGATCCTGTTCGCTGACCTCGTCATGGTCGTTGACATAGGAGCGGTAGACCGGAAAGCAGGCGATGATCTCGCGCATCGCCTGAGTCAGCGCGTTGAGCGTGAAGTCGCGATAGTGGCGGTTGCGCTCTGAGAAGAGGTTCAACCGGTGCCCCAGCACGTTCAGCTCGCCGGCCATGCTGACCCGGAGGACGAGCTGCTTGCCGCGATAGGTGATTTCTTCGTAGGGAACCTTGAGCCGCACGAAGCGCTCGTAGACGTCGCTGATCGCGCGCTCGTTCCGCTCGTCCACGAACAGGCCGTTCACCTTTACGAGGAAGTCGTAGCCCGTGGTGCCCTCGACCGGCCAGTCCGGCAGTTCCTCGTTGCCGGTCAGAATCTTCTCGACGACCAGATAGAAGCCGCGCGACTCTGACGGTGAATCCGCCAGGACCTCCTGAGCACGCGAGCGAAGCCGTCGCAGATAGTCTCCGGGATCGAACAGGCCGTCCACGTGATCGATTCGGATCCCGTCCAGGCAGCCACGTTTGATCAGGTCGAACGCGAACGCGTGGACACGCTCGAAGACCTCCGGGTCTTCCATCCGGATGGCGGCCAGCTCGTTGATGTCGAAGAAGCGCCGGTAGTTGATTTCCTCGCCCGCGACCCGCCAATGAGCGAGGCGATAGGACTGCGCACCCAGCAGCGTGTCGAGTGCATCGAAGGTGCGCGCATCGCCGTGTACGCCGTTCAGCGTACGGACCGCGCCCAGCACGTGATCCTGGATTCGTGCACAGTGGGCCGTGAGCGTTGCGAGCCGTTTCTTGACGACTTCCTTTTCACGGTCGCGCTCAGCCAGCTGCTCGGGGTCTGCTGACTGGCGGCT
>DATLLQ010000096.1:0-77761 GCA_035537775.1 Vicinamibacterales bacterium
AACGCCCGTGGTATCGATCGCCTGCAGCTGTTCGGCGTAACTGAGAATGTCTGCAAGCTGCCGGGTGAACAGCTGCTTCTCCTCGTCGGTCAGCTCGAGATGCGCCAGCGCCGCGATCCGCTCGACGTCGGCGACGGTCAAAGTGGACATTCCCCTGATTATGTCCCGAGCCCGGAGCTACAATCGGCGCGTCATGCGCGAGGCCGCTATCCTGATCGCCATCATGCTGTCCTCGTCACCGGCCCTGGCGCTCGATACCCAGGACGTCGGATTGACCGCGACGGGCCAGGTCATTCAAGCCGCGATCGTCCGTGCCCCCTCGGAGTCCGCGCGCGTCGTGGCGCTGGTCGGCGGGTTGCGCGGGCGCGACGCATCCAGTGCCTCCGTCTCAGAGGCTGTGGCCGCCTACGAGAAGCAGGCGCCGGCCCGCCGCCGCTTCACGCTGATCGGTATCGCGGTTGCCAACCCGGACGCGTCGCAACTCGTGTTCCCGCCGGTCGGCGCCGCCTATCGTGACAATTCCGAGTCGCATGCGCTCTGGCGATGGCTTGGCATTCACGCGCCGGACCTCGTGCTCGTTGCCGGAGACGACGTCGCGAGTCTTGCTCGCGCGTTGACGGAAAACGTTGCCGTCGGCATCGGCCGTATTCCGGCGAGGGTGGTGAGCGCGCCGGCCAATCTGCTCGAGGCGATCCCGGCGTCGTTCGCCGCTTCCGAAGCCCGCGAGGAGATCGAGGGCCGTCAACGGCGCTCCCCGCGGCAGATTGCCGAGGAACTGTCGAAGGTGTTCGGGCAGGATTTCGATCAGTTCACGTACATCCCGGGGATGGCCCTGATCGGGCGAATGCGGCTGGGACAGACGGCTGATGTCGAACGGCTGGTCGCGCCGTGGATCAACGGCTCGCGGAATCCGCTCGAGCGGCCGAACTCGCTGGTTCTGGCGGGCCATCTCGTGATGGCGGAGCTGGCCGCACGAACGCGCAACCCTGTCTACCTCACCGCGCTGCGAAGGGCCGCCGACACCGGCTTTACGGACACAGGCGAGATGAAGGAGTCGATGCCCTACCACGACGAGATGAGCGACTCGTTGTTCATGGCGACGGCGATTCTCGCCCGCACCGGCACGCTGACCGGCGAGCGGCGCTATTTCGACATGGCCGCGCGGCACATTGCGTTCATGCAGAAGCTGGTGTTCCGTCCGGACGGCCTGTACCGCCACTCGCCGCTGACCGACGCGGCATGGAGCCGGGGCAATGCATTTCCGGCGCTCGGGCTTGCGCTGACGCTGGCGTCGTTTCCGAAAGACCACCCGGAGTTCACAACGATCCTGCGCACGTTCCAGACGCACATGGACACGCTCAGCCGGTTCCAGGATCCGGATGGCCTGTGGCGTGAAGTGATCGACCATCCCGGCGCCTATCCGGAGTTCTCGTCCACGGCCATGATCGGCACCTCGATGCTGATGGGCATCCGGCACGGCTGGCTGGATGCGAAGGCCTACCAGCCGCGTGTGGACGCCGCGTGGCGTGCGGTGAAACAGCGCACCGGGCCCGACGGAACGCTCCTCGACGTCTGCGAATCGACCAACAAGCAGCGCACGCTCGAGGATTACGTCCGGCGGGCGGCGATCACCGGCCGCGATCCGCGCGGCGGCGCCATGGCCATGATCTTTGCGACGGAGATGGCCGGACTGAACTGATGCTCCGACCCGCGGCGGTTGCCGGCAGCTGGTATCCCGACCATCCGGCTCGCCTTGCCGTGGAGGTCGATCGCTATCTGGACGAGGCGGACCTCGCTCCGGCTGCCCGTCCTCGAGCGTTGATCGCGCCACACGCCGGCCTCATGTACTCCGGTCCGGTCGCCGCCTTTGCCTACAAGCTGCTGAAGAACGCCACCTACCGCGCAGCCGTGCTCGTCGGGCCATCGCACTTCGTGCCGTTCGAAGGGGTCTCGATCTGGGAAGCAGGGGAGTGGGAGACGCCCTTCGGGCCCGTCGCGGTTGACGCTCCGCTGGCGACCGAAGTCCGGACCGCGTGCGCGAAAGTGATCGATCTGCCTGCTGCCCATCGGCGTGAGCACTCGCTCGAGATGCAGTTGCCGTTCCTCGCGCACGTGTTGCCGGGCGTTCCTATCGTGCCGCTGGTCATGGGGGCGCAGACCCGCGAAACGTCGTTCGAGCTTGGCGCCGCGCTGGCACGCGTCCTCTCGAACGATTCGAACGTTCTCCTCATCGCAAGTTCCGATCTCTCCCATTACGAAAACGCTGTCACGGCCTCGCGCATGGATGCGATCATGGTGCGTCACGTCGAGGCGCTCGACGCCGAGGGTCTGATGGCCGCTCTCGAGCACGAGCCTCGCCATGCCTGTGGCGGTGGACCGATGGTGTCGGTTCTCCATGCCGCCCGCTTGCTTGGCGCCTCGTCTTCACGTGTTCTGCGGTACGCAGATTCCGGCGATGTGTCCGGTGACAAGAGCGCTGTCGTCGGCTATCTTGCCGCGGCCATCGCATGACCAGCTGGGGTGATGGAAGACCTGTGTTTCAGAGTGACGATCGGAATCGGCTTCTGGCGATTGCGAGACGCGCACTGGAGGCACGGGTGCGGCGCGATGGGGATCCGCCCCCCGAGACCGGGGGTGCGCTCGACACGTGCTGCGGCGCGTTTGTCTCGATCCATCGCGGCGACAACCTGCGTGGCTGCCTTGGGCGACTGGAGACGGATTGGGCGATCGCGCGCGTCGTGGCGCATCTCGGTCGAGCGGTTGCTGATTCAGACCCGCGATTCGAGCCGGTGACGATTGACGAGCTTGATGAGCTGTCGATTGAGATTTCTGCGTTGACGCCTGAGCGTGACGTGCGGTCGATTCAGGAGATCGAGATCGGCCGGCACGGACTCATCGTTGAGCGCGGGTCGCGCCGCGGCCTGTTGCTGCCTCAGGTCGCCACCGAGCACTCGTGGGACGTCGAAACGTTCGTCTCGCACACGTGCCTGAAAGCGGGTCTCGGCGCCGAGGCGTGGCGACACGATATCCGCATCGCGGTTTTCGAAGCGCAGGTGTTCAGCGAATATCAGGACGGAAGGATCGCCCTTTCCTGAATCAGCGGGCATCACCAGCTCGGCAGTAATGTCCATGCCCTTCCGATCGCATAACCACACGGTATAGTTACTGTCCCTTCGGGCGCGCGATCGCACCTCAGGGCAGTACGGGATGAAACGGATCCTTGTCGTCGACGATTCGCCGACGATTCGACGGATGGTGCGTGCGTCACTCGCGCGATTCTTTCCGAACGTCGAATTCCTCGAAGCCGCTTCCGGGTTGGAGGCGATCGAGCGCCTCGCAATCAGCGCGGTAGGTCTCGTCGTGCTCGATCTGAACATGCCCGACATGCACGGGCTCGAAGTTCTGCAATTCATTCGATCGCACCAGAAGTACCGTCAGACTCCCATCATCGTCCTCACCACCAGGGGTGATGAGAACAGTCGGTCGGCCGCCATGCAGGCCGGCGCGTCGATGTACATGACGAAGCCGTTTACCCCTGACGCGCTCGGCCGTGAAGCCCGCAAACTGTTTGGGGCAGACGACGGACTCACGGCTAGCGCGTGATGGAAAGCGACTTTCTCGATCGGTTCCTCAACGAGTACTACGCCGAGAGCGAAGAGCATCTCGCCGCGATTCGGCGCGCGCTGCTGCAGCTCGAGGACTCGATCGGACAGCCGCGTCCAAACCCCAGCGTGACCGAAGAACTGTTTCGCAGCTTCCATTCGATCAAGGGCATCTCAGCAATGGTCGAGCACCGCGAGGCGGAGCTGCTGGCCCATGAAATGGAGAGCTACCTTCGGGCGCTGAGGGAAGGGCAGTCGCTTCTCACCACGCCCGGGATTGAGGCCCTGATCGAAGGCACACGGTTGCTCGACGACGCGATCGCGTCGCATCGCGCTGGCCGGCCGCAGCCCGACACAACACCGGCGCGCTCGGCCCTACAAGCGCTCGTGTCAGAGCACGACGCTACCGCCCTCGTTGTGAATGCGGCGCCGATCCCCGATGGCCCGGCCTGGCAGTGCCTGTTCACGCCCTCACCGGCCCTGCTGGCGCGGGGCATCAGTGTCGATGTGGTTCGTTCACGTCTTCGCGAGCACGGGGAGATCCTGCGCGCGCAACCACTGATCGGCGAGGCGGGAGCCATCAGCTTCGAATTCCTGATCAGCGGCATTCCGGACGAGGAAACCCGTCAGTCCTGGTCCTCAGACGGCATGCTGTGTTCGCCGATCGAATTGCCGAGACCAGACGCGGCCGGCATAACGGCGGCGCCACGCGCTGCCGATGCGGAGTCTGCCGCTTCGTCGGCGCACTTCGTCCGCGTGGACCTCTCCCGGCTCGACGACCTGATGCGCATGATCGGGGATCTCGTGATCCTGCGCGCCCGCCTCGTTGATGCGCTCGACGCGGTCGAACCGCACGTGCCTCCGGCCCACTGGCGCGGACTGCAGGAGACGACGTCCGGCATCGAACGGCAGCTTCGTGAGCTTCGCGAAGGCGTCATGCGCGTGCGGCTCGTGCCAGTGGGCGAGATCTTCCGGCGGATGCCGTTTGCCGTGCGCGACCTCGCGCGCGACACCGGGCGCCGAGTGCGGGTCGAAATGAAAGGGCAGGACACGCAGATCGACAAGTTCCTGGTCGAACGAATGATGGACCCTGCTCTCCACCTGGTCCGCAACGCCGTGGCCCATGGCCTCGAGGGCGCCGAGGAGCGGATTAACTCGGGCAAACCACCCGAGGGCACGCTGCTCCTGGCCGCGTCTGCGGCCGGAGAGGTGGCGACCATCGAAATCGCAGACGACGGCCGCGGCATTGATGTCGAACGTGTGGCGGAGCGCGCCCGCGCGGCCGGACTGAACGTCCCGGCCGTGCTCGATCATGCGGCCCTGCTCGATCTGATTTGCTCCCCGGGCTTTTCCACCCGCGAAGACTCCGACCGTGCCAGCGGCCGCGGATTCGGGATGGCCGTCGTCCGGCGGACCGTGCAGGAGCTCGGCGGATCGATGCGGTTGTGGACCGAAGCGGGGCGGGGCACGCGCTTCACGATCGAGCTGCCGCTGACCCTCGCGATCACTGATGCGCTGCTGGCCAGGATCGGGCCGCAGACGTTCGCTGTCCCGCAAACCGCGGTCCGCGAGGTCATCGAGCTCGATGAATCATCCATCCGCCGTGTGGAAGACGGCGAGGTCGCGCCGTACCGGGGAATGGCGCTGCCAATCATCCGGCTGTCGGCACGGCTGGGCCTGCCTTCCACCCATACGGGACGCCTTCACGCCTTCATCATCGGCACTGGATCTGCCGCCGTGGGACTGGTGGTCGATCGCATCGTCGGACAACGCGAGATCGTCGTGCGGTCCACGGTCGATCCACTGATTCGCGTCGAGGGTGTGGCCGGCGCGACTGATCTCGGCGACGGGCGTGTCGTCCTCATTCTGGACGCCGGAGCCATTGCACGGCTGGTGCGGCAGCGCGGCGGCCCGGCAGCGCAGGCGGCGACGGCCTAGGAGGAAGCGTGTCGGACAACACGGACAACTACATTCTCTTTGCTGTCGCCGGGACGACCTACGCGTTGCCCAGCAACCAGGTGGCGCATGTCGAGATGGTTGAAGAGATCACGCGCGTGCCGAACGCGGCCTCGTTCGTCGACGGCGTGGTGTTTTCACGCGGACAGGTTGTTCCGGCCGTCAACCTCCGTGTGCGCTTCGGGTTCGAGCGCGCGCCCCGCGATCTCAGGACGCGCCTGCTTGTGGTGCAGCTGGGCGGTCGCAGCGTCGGCCTGCTCGTTGACGCCTGCCGCGAGTTCCTGACCATTCCCGCGACCGGCATCCAGCCACCCGGCGAGGGGCTGGCCGGCGCCGGCGCGCGCTACATGAGCGGCATCGCCACCCTGAACGATCGGCTGGTCGTGATTCTGAACCTCGGCGCGCTACTGGATTCGGCGGAACCGATACTGGCCGCGTAACCCGGCCTGGAGAGAGCAATGGCATCGCAGCGACGAACGACGAGCGGGAATGGCAACGGTCACGTCAACGGCGCGAGAAGGCATACCGCCTTCGATCCGCGCCGGGTGCTGACACAGGCGCAGCACGTGACGGCATCAGCAACCGAGATTGCCGCCGTGGCGACGCAGGTCTCCGATGGTGCCGAGGAGCAGGCGCGCTCGCTGGGAGAAGCAGTCGCTGGCGTCACCGGCGTGACGGCTTCGCTGAAGGAATCGGCTGCCAACGCGGAGTCCATCGCCGCCTCGACCGAGGAGCTGGTCTCCGGCATTACCGAGATGGCCGCGTCGATCGAGCAGGTATCGGCGGGAACCGCGCAGGTGACGGCGGCGATTAGCGAGAGTGCCGTCGCCATGCGGCAGGCCTCTGGCTCGATTCAGACGGTGACGAATTCCGCGCGCGAGATGGCGACGTCGGCCGAAGGGGTCACGGCGTCGGTCACCCAGATGGCCGCGTCGATTCGCAGCGTCACCAAGGACGCCGAGCTCGTGTCCTCATCCGTCGAACAGATGACGACGTCGCTGACGGAAATGGCGGCGTCGGTGAAATCGGTGTCCGGAAACGCCGACGACCTCGCGGCGGCGGCGGAGGAGACGGCGTCGTCCATCAACGAGATGGCGGCGTCAGTGGAGGAGGTTGGCGCCATGAGCGAGAACCTCGCCACGATGGTCGACCAGAACGCGTCGGCGATCGATCAGGCCTCGCGGTCGATTTCCAGCGTCGCCCAGAACGCGCGACAGATCACCGATGCGGCGACGAGCGCCGCGACCAGCGCCACGCAGATGGAGCGCTCGATCGAGTCGGTTGCCGCAATCGCGAGGCGTGCCGACGATGTGAGCCGTCGCGTGTCGCAGGACGCCGAGGAGGGCGGCGCATCTGTGCAACGATCGATTCAGGGCATTGCGCGCCTGCGCGAGACGATGACCCAGTCCTCGTCTGTGATGAAGGAGATGGGCAAGCGAACCAGCGAGATCAGCACGATCGTGGACACCATCAACGTGATCGCCGAACGGACCAACCTGCTCTCGCTCAACGCCTCGATCGAGGCAGCTCGCGCCGGAGATGCCGGGAGGGGGTTCGCGGTCGTCGCCGAGGAGATCCGCAACCTCGCCGATCGCTCGGCCAAGGCTACCGCCGATATCGCCGCGATCATCAAGGGTCTGCAGGATGTGGCGCAGGAAGCGGTCAGCGCATCGACCGAGAGCCTGCGCGTGGCTGACGACGCCTACGCCGTTGCCGAGACGGGCGCCGCCGGGCTGAAGAAGATTCTGAAGGGCGTCGGCGAAACGGTGGATTTCGTGTCGCAGATCGCGAAAGCGACCGACGAGCAGCGCGCGGCCGGTCGCGCCGTCAGCACGGCCGTTGCCGCCAACGCCGAGCAGGCGACGCAGGCCGCAGCGGCGACGATGCAACAGGCCGCTGCCAGCGCCACGCTCGTGCAGTCCACGGGGCAGATGAAAAAGATCGCTCAGGAAGTCAGCAAAGCGGTTGCCGAGCAGGGCCGGGCGTCGCGCGACATCATGAAGGCGGCACAGAGCACCGCGCGCCTGGCGCTGGAGGTGCGAAAGGCCACCAGCGAGCAGACGACGACCGTGGCGCAAATGGCCCAGGTCAGCGAGGGTCTGCGACGGAGCGCCGCGACGACGTCGCGGGCGCTGACGGAACAAGTGGTGGCGACGGATCAGCTCACCCGTGCGGCGGCAGATCTCATGCGTCAGGCCGAGACGGCCACCGGCGAAATGACGCAACAGGCTGCCGTCGTCGTTCAGCTGACGGGCAACATCGAGACCGTTCGCAAGCAGGGAGAACAGACCACCAAGGCTGCTGCCGAGCAGGCGCGGACCATGCGTGAGATGTCCACGGCGGCTCAGGCCACGGGCCGGGACATCCAGACGATGACGCGCGCCAACCGTGAGCAGCTGGCCGTTGCGTCACGGGTCGCCGCGCAGCTCGACGACATCCGGCGCATCACCGATCGCAATCTCGCAGGAGTCAAGCAGACCCGCGGTGGGACCGAGGACCTGCTGCGCCAGGCAGAGACCCTGACCGGCATCATGGACGACGCGTTCGGGTCCAAGGGCGGCGCCAACGGGCGCGCGCGAGTCCGCTGACGCCGCAGGTGAACGACGCGGCTGGGATCGGCGTGCTGACGACCGATCGACAGCTGCGGATCCGCAGCTGGAACCCGTGGCTGGCTGCCGCCACCGGGCGACAGGAAGCCGAGGTCGTTGGGCGGCCCCTGGAGGATCTCACGGGCGGGCCGACGTCTGCCTGGTATCACGACATCTTCGACGAGGTACTCAGCAGCGGCACGCCGCGCGTGCTCGCGCCGTCCTTCCATCGTTTCCTGATTCCGTGCGCCCCACGCGAAGCCTCGGCGCATTTCGATTGGATGCAGCAGCGGGTCACGGTGGCGCCGCTGCATCACGACGAGATCATCGCCGGTCTGATCGTGACGATTGAAGACGTCACGTGGCGCCTCGACGCGGAGCGCGAACTGGCCGTCGAGCTGCAACGTCGTCCGGCCGCCGCCGCGGTCGAAGGGGTGGGAGCGCTCGACTGGAAGATCCGGCGCGCCGCCGTCGAGACACTGCAGCGGACCGCGTCACGCGATGACCTCGAGCATCTGATCCAGAGCCTTCGTCGCGACCACCACGACATCAACGTTCTCAGCAGCGCGCTGCAGGTCCTCATTTCTGCCGACATCGACATCGCGCCCGCCTTGATTCAGTTGCTGTCGGATCCCGACGCCAACCTGCGCATGCACGCCGCGCTGGCGCTCGGTCAACTGAACAGTCACGAAGCGGTCGGCTCTCTGATTGAGCGTCTCACCGACGACGATCACAACGTCCGTTTCCACGCCATCGAGGCGCTTGGCAGGCTGGGAGCGCCCGACGCGGTCGAGCCGCTGGCTGGGATCGCGGCGTCGGGTGACTTCTTTCTTGCGTTCGCGGCGATAGACGCACTGGGCAAGACGGACGATGCGCGCGTGGTGGCGCGGCTGACCGCGCTGCTCGGCGATGACGGGTTGCGAGCGGCGGTCATCGACACGCTCGCACAGCTCGGGGACGAGGACAGTGTGGGGCCGCTGGTCGGGCAGCTGAATGAGGGTGTGGCGGAAGCGCCCGCCGTTGCGGCGGCCCTCGAGCGCATCTACTGGCGCTACGAAGAGGATTACCAGGCGGGTGCGCAGATCGCCGCGGCGGTCCGCTCGGCCGTTACGGCAGCGGGCACGGCGACACTGTCAGGAGCCGTCGCGCGCCGCGCGGCCCCGCTGCGGGCGCTGGTGACCGTGCTTGGCTGGATCGGCCGGGAAGCCCTGCCTGCGCTCCTCACCGTCGTGGACGACGCCGATATCCAGGCCACCCTCGATACCGCGCTGGTCAGCATTGGCGCAGACGCCGTCGATCCGTTGCTGGAGCAGCTCGAGCACGGATCTCGCGAAGCACGCCTCGTCGCCGTGTCAGTGCTTGGGCGGCTGGGAGCGACGCGCGCGCTCGAGCCGCTCGCCGGTGCGCTCGCGGCAGCGGACGCCGAGCTGGCGGCCGCGGCGGCCGGCTCGATTGCGGCGCTCGGCGATCCGCGTGCGCTGGACAGCCTGCTGCCGCTCTTCGCGCATCCACGCGCCTCGGTGCGTCAGGCGGCGATTTCCGGGGTCAATGCCATCGGCGCGGACGCGACCGCCGCACGCATTCACGAACGACTGACGGATCACGATCCGAGGGTGCGCGAATGTGCGATTCGTGTAGCCGGGTATTTCGGATTTGCGGACGCTGAAGACGCCATCCTGGAGGCAACGTCCGACGAACACGAGGACGTGCGCCGCGCGGCGATCGATCAATTGCCGATGCTGCGGAGCGCCAGGGCGGTCCCGTCGCTCGTCACCGCGCTGGTCCACGATACACCGCGCAATCGTGCCGCGGCCGCGCATGCGTTGAGCCTGGTAGATGACCCGGCGACCGAACAGCCGCTGCTGCTGGCGCTTGAAGACACGGATGCGTGGGCGCGGTACTTCGCCGCCGGAAGCCTTGGCCGGCGACGGATTGAGGACGCGGCCGAACCGCTGGCGCATGTGGCACTGCACGACGCAGCGACACACGTCCGCATTGCCGCCTTGCATGCGCTGGCCGCTCTTCAGGCGCCGCGTCTCACGGGGATCGCGGCCACGATGGTTCGCGAGGCCGATCCGGATCTGGCGGCGGCTGCGCTCACGGCGCTCTCGTCGGCCACGGGACCGCGCGTCGACGATCTGCTCGAGGAGGCCGTGCGATCGTCCAATGTTGCCGCGCGCATTCCTGCAGCGCAGGCCATCGCCGCGAGGCCGGCGCGGCGATCCGCGGAGGCGCTCGGGTGGGCGGCTCTCGTTGCAGAGCCCCGTGAGCTGCGGAGTGTCGCGATCGAGGGGCTCAGGCGCCTGGCGCGGTCCGCTTCGTCCGAGGCGATGCAGGCGGCAGTGACCGCACTGCTCGCGCTCGGGGCGGAGCGGAGCACTCATGACGACGCGCTGGCGGCGATCGTCACGCTTCCGGAAACAGCAGTCGACGTGGTGGCGGGCGTGCTGGCGAGCGGCAGTCCGGCGTTGCGCCTGGCCAGCGTTGAGGCGCTGGCACGGATGCGGCACCGGCGCGCGTCCGACGCGCTTGGACGCGCCCTGGAGGATCCGTCACCGGCTGTCCGCTCGGCGGCGGTTGCCGCATTCGGCCGGCTCGGCACGCCGCGTGCAGCGGACACGGTCGCGGCGATGCAGAACGACGACCCGGACGAAGGCGTGCGGCGCCGTGCCGAGGCAGTGTGCCGGCGTCACGGCTGGCAGCGGGCCGCGGACCGGAGATGACGCAGGCCTCGTTCATGCGTACCGCACCGCCCACGCCGGACACTCAGGGACTCCGCATCCCCGAGCGAACGCTCGTACTGCTCCGCGATCTGGTCAATACGCAGACCGGGATCTTCTATGACGCCGAGCGGCTGTCCTCCCTGCGCGATCGGCTGGCGCCCCTGGCGCTGGAGCGGGGGTTTGATTCGTTGCTGGACTATTACTACCTGCTCAAGTACGACGCCGACGCGGATCGCGAATGGCGACGCGCGATCGACGCGCTGTCAGTGCAGGAAACGTACTTCTGGCGCGAATCCGACCAGATTCAGGCGCTGACCGCCCATCTGCTGCCACGGCTGCAGGACGCCGGCCGGCGTCAGGTCCGCATCTGGAGCATCCCGTGCGCGACGGGCGAAGAGCCGCTGTCCCTGGCGATGGCTTTGGAGGAGCAGGGATGGTTCGACCGGCTGACCATCGAGCTGCACGGCAGCGATGCCAGCGAGGCGGCGCTCCGGAAGGCGGCGGCTGGCCGCTATGGCGCACGCGCGTTTCGTCAGCTTCCGGTGGCGCTGCGGGAGAAGTACTTCGACCTGGAGCCGGGGGGGCGTGAGTGGCGCGTGAAGCCGTCGCTGCACGCGCGGGTCTCGTGGAGCCGGGTAAATATCGTCCAGCCAGACGAGATGGCGCGCCTCGCCGCCTCAGACATTGTCTTCTGTCGCAACCTGTTCATCTACTTTGCCGAAGCCACCATCCGTGTCGTGACCGAGCGGTTCGCCGAGTGCATGCGCACGCCGGGTTTCCTGTGCGTTGGCGCCTCGGAGTCGCTGTTGCGGCTGACGACCCGGTTTGAGCTTCAGGACGTGGGAGGGGCGTACGTGTACGTCAAGTCATGAGCACCGCTTCAACACAGACCAATACCCCGGTCGCTGCGATTGTGCGGGTCCTCGTCGTGGACGACTCTGCCTACGTACGCAAGATGGTGACGCAGATGCTGTCGCGGAGCCCGTTCGTCGAGGTTGTGGGGACGGCCCGGGATGGTCTCGAGGCGCTCGAGATGGCGGAGGAGCTGTCGCCGGACGTGATCACGTGCGATCTCAACATGCCGGCGATGGGCGGCGTGCGCTTTGTCCAGGAGCAGATGGCGCGGCGGGCGATTCCGATCGTGATCATGAGCATTGCCAACCGCGCGGGCGAGGAAGTGCTGAAGGCCCTTGACGCCGGCGCCATCGACTTCGTGCAAAAGCCAACCGCTCTGGCGAGCGAGCGGCTGCTCGACGTCGCCGACGAGCTGCTCGAGAAGGTGAAGGCGGCCGCGCGCGCGTCGGTCCGAATCGTGCCCGCCGAAGCGACACTCGCGGGGCCGCTCCAGCCTCAGAGGGCACGCGTGGGCGCCGGCGCCGCTGACATTGTCGTGATCGGTATCTCGACCGGTGGGCCGCAAGGGCTGAAGCTCGTTATTCCCCGGCTGCCCGCGGATCTGCCGGTCCCGGTGGCGATCGTCATGCACATGCCTGTCGGCTATACGGACCTGTACGCACGCAAGCTGAACGAGCTGTGCGCGCTCGAGGTCGTGGAGGCGCAGGAAGGACAGGACGTGAGTGCCGGCACCGTGCTGATTGCGCCCGCGGGGCGTCATCTCATCTTCCAGCGCATCGATGGCCGTGTCGTCGTCCGGCTCGAGCTCCGACCGCTGGACACGCCGCACCGGCCGGCCGTGGACGTTCTGTTTCAGTCGGCTGCGAACGTCTACGGGGCGCGCACGCTCGGTGTCGTGTTGACCGGCATGGGTCATGATGGCCGCGACGGCGCCGCGTGGATCAAGGCCAAGGGAGGACGTATCCTTACGGAAGCCGCGGAGTCGTGCGTGGTCTACGGCATGCCTCGGTCGGTGGATGAGGCAGGACTCTCAGACAGCAGTGTGGTTCTCGAGCAGATGGCCGCCGCCATCCTGGAGCGCATATGAAGGCCAGAATCCTCGTCGTCGACGACTCCGGCCTTGCGCGCCGGCGAGCACGCACGATCCTCGAAGGCGCCGGTTTCGAAGTGCTCGAGGCCGAGGACGGGATGTCGGCACTCGAACGGTACTTCGTTGCCAGGCCCGACGTCGTGCTGCTCGACCTGGTGATGAAAGGGATGTACGGACTCGACGTGCTGGCGAAGCTTCGGGAACTCGATCCTAACGCCAAGGTGATCGTGGTATCCGCCGACGTGCAGACCTCATCCCACGACATGGTGGCCGACGCCGGCGGTGCGGCGTTCGTCATCAAGCCGTTCGAGCCCGATGAGATCGTCGCCAAGGTGAATTCGATGCTGAGCGAGGCGCACTGATGCAACTGAACACAGTGCAGCATGACGCCCTCGTCGAACTGCTCAACATCGGGTTCGGTCGCGCCGGCGCGTCGCTGTCGCGGCTGACCGGCCACCGCGTGTTGCTCGAGGTGCCGCAAGTCTCGATTCATCCGATCAACCAGCTGCACGAGTTTCTCGACAAGGTCGTCGAGGACGAAGTCGCCAGCGTCCATCAGATCTTCTCCGGCCCCGTGGCCGGCGACGCGCTGCTGATGCTCGATCCGATCGCCGCGTCGGCGTTGAAGGAGCTCCTGACCAGCGAGCCGGCGCTTCCGCTGGCGCTCGATGCCTCGACGCGCGAAGTGCTCACCGAAGTGGGCAACATCGTGCTCAACGCGTGCCTCGGCACCTTCGGCAACCTCCTCCATCTGAAGATCGGCTTTTCAGTTCCCGACATCCACGTCGCGACGGTGAAAGCCGTTCTCGATTCGCTCGAGTCAGCGGGGGACGGCTTCCGCTACGCGCTCGTTGTCACCGCCGGCTTCCGGCTCCGCAATGCCGAGGTGACCGGCTACGTGGTCATCGTCCTGAGCGTGCAATCGCTGAACCGGCTCCTGACCGCGGTGGACGACTGGGAGCGCCGCGAACGGTTGATGTGATGGCGGGCCACGATCAGCGCATCGGCGACGCGACCCTCCGCTGGCTGCACGAGTCCGTCAGCGCCGGTATCGTGACGACTGATACCTCGCTGCGCATCGTCGGGTGGAACAAATGGCTGGCCGTGACGACAGGCATTCCCGAGGAAGCGGCAGTCGGGCATCCCCTCCTCGAAGTGCTGCCGTCGTTCGTCGAGCGCGGGTTCGACCAGCACTATGCCGACGCCCTCAAGGGCATCGTGACGGTGCTGTCGTACGCCTTGCACCGGTTCATCCTCCCGTCGCGGTCCGGCGATCCGCAGCTGCCGGTGCCGCAGCGCGGTCGGATCGCACCTCTCATGGACGGGGCGGAGGTGATCGGGACAGTGACGACGATCGAAGACGTGTCCGAACGCGTCGCGACCGAGCGTGAACTGCGCGCGCAAGTCGCGTCGTCGGAAACGGCCAGGAAGTCCGCCGAGGCGGCCTCACGGGTGAAGGACGAATTTCTGGCGACGCTGTCGCACGAGATCCGTACGCCGTTGAACGCCGTGCTCGGCTGGACGCGGATCCTCAAGTCCCGCGAACTCGATGCCGCGACGTTGCGGCGGGCCATCGAGGTCATCGACCGGAACGCCTCGGCGCAGCTCACGCTGGTCAGCGACCTGCTCGACATGTCGCGCATTGCGTCAGGCAAACTCAGGCTGGACGTGGCGCCGGTTGATCTCGAACCGGTCGCGCTTGCAGCGATCGACGTGATTCGGCCGGCCGCCGATGCCAAAGGCGTCAACATCGCGACCGATCTGGCGGTCGTACCGCCGGTCAGCGGTGACGCCGATCGCCTCTCGCAGGTCATCTGGAATCTGCTGTCGAACGCGGTGAAGTTCACGGAGCCCGGCGGTACCATCAGCATTTCCATGCAGGCTCATGAGGGGCACGTGTCGCTCGTCGTGAGCGACACGGGGCAGGGGATCGACGCAAAATTCCTCCCCTACGTCTTCGAACGCTTCACGCAGAGTGATTCATCGGCGTCCCGCCGGCACGGCGGGCTGGGGCTGGGACTGGCGCTCGTGCGTGAGCTGGTCGAGCTGCACGGTGGAGCCGTGCGCGTGGCGAGCCCCGGCGTCGGACTGGGCACGTCGTTCACGGTGGTCCTGCCCGCTCGCGCGGGACGGATGGTGGCCGGCCCTCGCCGGCGGATCGACATTTCGGAGCGCCCGTCGAATCTCGAGGGGGTGCGCGTCCTGATCGTCGAAGACGAAGAGGATGCCCGCGACGTGCTCTGCCGCTCAATGCAGGAGTTCGGCGCGACCGTGACGACGGCCGCATCGTCGCAGGAGGCGATAACGTTCCTGCGTGAGTCGGACATCCCCAATCTGCCGCACATTGTCATTACCGATATCGGGATGCCTCAGTCCGACGGTTATCAGTTTCTGACCGAGCTTCGTCAGCTGCCACGAGAGCATGGTGGCGGCGTCCCGGCGATTGCCGTGACTGCGTATGCGGGGCCGGCCGATCGCGAACGCGTGCTGGCTGCCGGCTTCAAGATGCACATCGAGAAGCCCGTCGCGCCTCTGGCGCTCGCCGCCGCCATCGCGCGCGTCACCGCTGGCGCGTCGTAGCGTCTATCCGTCGCCCGCTTGGATAACCTCTGTCACACGCTGGTCGGGGCCGCCTTTGGTGAAGCGGGGCTGAAGCAGAAGACACGCTTCGGCAACGCCACCCTGATGATCGCGGCGAACCTGCCCGATCTGGACGTGCTGTCGTTCTTCACCGACACCAATCCCATCTCCTTTCGCCGCGGCTGGACGCACGGCGTAATCGCGCAGCTGGTGCTGCCTGTGGCGTTCACGGCGGTGATGTACGCGCTCGGCCGACTCCGTCCGTCACGGAGCAATACGGGTCCACCGCTTCGTGCCGGCTGGCTGCTGCTGCTGTCGTACGTCGGTGTGTACTCGCACGTCTTCCTGGACTTCCTGAACAATTACGGCGTCCGCGTGCTCGCGCCGGTGGACTGGCGATGGTTCTACGGCGATACGCTGTTCATCGCTGACGTCTGGCTCTGGCTTGTGCTCGGGCTGGGCGTCTGGCTGTCCCGACGGCAGCGTCGTACGACCCCGTCACGCGTGTCGCTGGCGTTCGCGTCGTGCTACATCGCGGTGATGCTGATCTCGGCGCAGTACTCGCGCACGGTCGTGAGCGGTGCCTGGCAGATGGTGCACGGTTCGTCGCCGAAGGCGTTGATGGTGGGTCCGCTCCCGTTCACTCCGTTCACGCGGGCGGTCATCATCGATGCCGGCAATCGCTACGAGACCGGCAGGTTCCGCTGGTGGCCCACTGGCGTGTCGTTCGATCCCACGCCGATCCCCAAGAACGCCGGCGACCCGCTCGTGAAGGTCGCGCGCCGTGCGCCTCAGGTCCGGGAGTTCCTCGTGTGGGCACGGTTTCCGTTCTGGACGCTCACCCCCGAGAAGAACGGCACCCGCGTGACGATCGTCGACGTTCGCTTCATGGGCGAGCCCGCGCGATTCCAGACGTCAACGGTCGTCCCGCCGATTCCCTGAGGCTGCGGAGTACCGACAGGTTCCGGACGTCGAGCGGATCCTCGACGATCGTGCCCGGTTTCGTGGACCGTGAGGTCTTCTCCGTCTCGATCAGGATCGGCAACGCGTCGAATCGCGGATCGTTGAGCAGGCGCCTGAACGGTTCGAGCCCGAGGCAGCCGTCGCCGATGTGTTCGTGTCGATCGACCCGGCTTCCACACGGCTTCTTCGAGTCATTGCCGTGGAACGCGTTGATCCGGTCGAGCCCCACGATCCGATCGAATGCGTCGAAGGTCTCCCGGTATCCCGCCTCGCTGACGATGTCGTAGCCGGATGCCACCAGGTGGCAGGTGTCGAGGCACACGCCGACGCGTGAGGAGCCGTCGAGGTGTCCGAGAATCGCAGCGAGATGCTCGAACCGGTGGCCGACCGTCCGGCCCTGGCCGGCCGTGTGCTCGAGCAGCACCATTGTCTTGGTCCTCGGGCGCGCCTTGAACGCCTGACGGATCGCCTCCGCGATGAGCCTGAGGGCGTCATCCTCGCTTCCCGCAGTGCAGGTTCCCGGATGGATCACCACGCCGAGCAGTCCGAGGGCATGCGCACGATCGATCTCGTCGATGAACGCCGCCAGCGACTGTTCGCGCAGGAGCGGGAACGTGGTGGCCAGGTTGATCAGATAGCTGGCGTGTGCGACGACAGGCGTGATCTGCGCTGCTTCCACACCGGTGCGAAAGGCACGGACCCCGGCCGGATCGAGCGGCGCACCCTTCCATTGGTTCGCGTTCTTGCTGAAGATCTGCAGCGCCTCGCAGCCATGCAGGACCGCGCGCTCGACCGCCTTCGAGACGCCTCCGGCCACCGACATGTGCGCGCCGATCCGCATCTCCTCACTATAGAATCTCAGGCATGAAGCGGGCGGCTGTGCTCACGTTGACGTTGGTCCTCGCGTGCGGCGGGCGCGCGGACGCCTGGGGATTCGAAGCGCACAAGTTCATCATGGAGCGCGCCATCGCGCTGCTCCCCCCGGAACTGAAGCCGCTCTTTGAGGCGCATCGGGCGACGCTCATCGAGCGCTCCATCGATCCCGACACCTGGCGCACCGCAGGATTCGCGCACGAAGAGGACTCCAACCACTTTCTCGATCTGGACTGGCAGGGGTTCGGTCCGTACCCGTTCAACGGGCTGCCGCGTGACTACACGGCAGCGATCGCCAAGTTCGGCCGTAACCGGCTGCGCGAGACCGGCACGCTGCCGTGGCGCGTCGAGGAGACCTACGGCACACTCCGCCGTGCGTTCGAGGATTACGGCCGCCGCGGCGAGCTCGCCAAGAACGACATCATCTTCTTCTCAGCCTGGCTGACCCATTACGTCAGCGACGCGCACGTGCCGTTCCACGCGGTTATCAATTACGACGGTCAGCTCACCGGCCAGAACGGGATTCACGCCCGGTTCGAATCGACGATGTTCGAGCGGTACCGCGATCGTCTGACGATCGCACCGAAGCCGATGGCGGCCATCAGCAACCCGCGAGACTTCGGGTTCGCGACGCTGCTGGCGAGCAATCGTCTCGTGCCAGCAATCCTGAAAGCCGATCTGGATGCCATCGGGACACGGAACGAGTACGACAGCGCCTACTACGATGCGTTCTTCAACGCCAACCGCACCGTCCTGGAGCGCCAGCTGAGCGATGCCATCGCCTCGACGGCAGCCATCATCACCGGGGCGTGGGAGGCGGCAGGGAAGCCGCCGGTGCCGGTGAACCCTCCGGCGAGGGTGCAGCGGCGCGTGCGCTAGACGGCTCACGGCCTGCAGCCGATCCGCCCAGCTTGACGTACACGTCATCGTCTTCGACCCAGTCTTCGATGATCGCTCGTTCGTGTGCGATCGCGCCGGCCGGCTTCTGTGCGGTGGGGAGGCTCACAGTGCGAAGCCTATGGGAACGCCGCGGCCGGCGCTATCGGGTCCGAACCGGATAGCGCGCCACAGAGCCGTCTCGTATAGTCCCGTCATGCAGACGGCGATGGCGCACGCTCGCATGGATGCCTGCGAACACCCCACCGGCACGCTGGTGATTTTCACGCGCGTCGAAGGGCTGTTGCGGCGATGCGACACGGCACGGTTCGAGGTGACGCGCGAGGCTCTCGATGCGCTGGTGGCGGCTCGCGTGCCGCTGGTGCTCGTCAGCGATTCATCCGCGAGCGAGGTCAAGCAGCTCCAGTCCGAGCTCGGCCTCGTGCAGCCGTTCGTCTGCGACCGCGGCGCGGCTCTGTACATTCCGGCTGAATACTTCAGCGATTTCGGCGAGGCCGCCCCGGAGTCCTGGGAAGTGTTCAGCTTTGCGCAGGCCGATCCGGCTGCGGCCATCCGGCTGCTCGGCGCGCTGTTCGTCGCGCGCGGGCACGATAAGATCCTGAGCGTGGGCCTCGGCTGCGAGTGCGGCGACGGCGCGATGCTCGCGGCCGTTGACGTGCCGATCGTGGTGCGCGACCACCAGCTCGATCAGCGGCCGCTGCTGCAATACGTTCCGGGCGCCTATCTGACCAACTCCACCGGGGCCGCGGGCTGGATGGAAGCGGTGATCGGCCCGGCTCTGCGTTGATGGTTCAGCCAGTCATCGGTCAGATCGCCTCCCGCCTCGGCCGTGCGCCGTCCCGCATGTCGATCCGCGGTGCGCTTGTCGCTGGCTTCACGGTGCTCCTCGCCGTCTGGGCGTTTGCCGGCTACGAGCTGATTCGCAGCCTCATCGACGTCGAGCGCCGCGTGACGGCCGAGCACACGGCGTTCGCGAACGCGGCCGACAGCGTGTCGCTGATCCGCAATAACGTGCTCGAGGCGTCGATCAACGTACGTGACGCGCTCATCGACTCCGACGTGACTGCGCGCGACTCCTATCGCGACGAGCTCCGTGTCTTCCACGATGCGGTAGATCGGCGCGTGGCCGAGTACCTGCCTGAAGTACAGACAGCGCTCGAGCGCGAAGAATGGGCCAAGCTGCAGGTCAAGCTCGGCGAATACTGGGAATCGCTCGATTTCGTGTTTGCCGATGATCTGCCGACCAACACCACCGGAGCCGCGACAATGCTGCGGCGAAACGTGCGGCCGATCCGGAAGGATGTCCTGACCCTGCTCGACAACCTCAAGCAGTTGCAGAGGGCCTCGCTGCTCCAGCACGATGCCGACGTCGAACGGTTGTACGCGGAGGCTCGATCACGATTCGTCTGGATTGTCGGTGGGGCGCTCGTCCTCGGCCTGGGCGCCGCCTGGTTCGCGGCGTGGCTCATCGCGGGCCTCGAGCGCGAGATCAACCGGCAGCGCCAGGCGGAGATGCAGAGCCGCCACGATCTCGAGCGTCTGTCAGCCAGGCTCGTGGACGCTCAAGAGCAGGAACGGCGCAACCTCGCTCGCGAGCTGCACGACGAGGTCGGCCAGGCGCTGACCGCCATCAAGATGTCGGTGGGCGTGGCGCTGCGCACCCCCGGCACGCATCCGCGCGCCCACAGCGCGCTGGAAGAGGCGCGTAGCGTCGCCGACACGACGCTGCAGGGCGTTCGTGACCTCTCGCAACTGCTCCACCCGTCCATGCTCGACGACTTCGGCCTGCCGGAGACGGTGGCTGCGTACCTCCGGAGCTTTTCCAAGCGCACGGGCATTCGCGCGCAGTTCTCGCACGAAGGCGGCAACGATCGGATGCCGCCTGACGTCGAGGTGGGCCTGTACCGCATCGTTCAGGAAGCGCTGACGAACGTGGCGAGGCACAGCGGCGCCCTCTGGTGCTCCGTTTCGCTTTGCCAGGGGGCGAACGAAGTCGAGCTGATTGTCGAGGATGGCGGCCGGGGCATCACGCCGGAAAGCAACGGAGCCGATGCGCGGAGGGGACTTGGCCTGATGGGGATGCGGGAGCGGGCGCAGACGCTGAACGGCCGGTTTGTCCTGACCAACCGCCCTGAGGGAGGCACGCGGATTGTGGTCACGCTGCCGGTGGGCCCGTCGGCCGATACGGCAAGGATGGCAGGCTGATGGCGCGTATCCGGATCCTGCTGGCGGATGACCACACGCTGGTCCGTCAGGGCCTGCGGAAGCTTCTCGAGGAGCGCCCCGACTGGGAAGTCATCGCCGAAGCTGGCGACGGTCGCGAGGCGGTGCGGCTGGCGGAGCAGCACAAGCCCGACGTCGCCATCCTCGACGTCGCGATGCCGCTGCTGAATGGCATCGAGGCGACTCGTCAAATCACCCGGCGCACACCGGGCACACGCGTGCTCGTGCTCAGCATGCACGCCGATGAGGCCTATGTGACGCAGATCCTCCAGGCCGGCGCCACGGGATACCTGCTCAAGGATTCAGCGGACGTCGATCTCGTGAAGGCCGTGGGCGAGGCGGCCAAGGGGAAGTCGTTTTTCAGCCCCGCGATCGCGCGCGTCATGCTCGACGACTACGTTCGCCAGCTCGCGGACAGGGGCGTGACGGATCGCTACGATTCGCTTTCCGAACGCGAGCGCGAGATCTTCCAGCTCATCGCTGAGGCAAAGACGAACAAGGAGATTGCCGCGCTTCTCAACGTCAGTCCGAGCACGGTCGAGACGCATCGGGCCCACATCATGGAAAAGCTCGATTTGCACAGTGCCGCGGAGATCGTGCTCTACGCCGTCCGCCGGGGCGTCATCCGCTAGGTCCGGCATTCCGGACGCGAATATCCGGTGCCGGCTGTATGGACCAGCCGATCCCGGGCTGTCACGATTGCCCCCCGGACGCGCTCCCCAGTTGCTTCCCCAACGCGTCCCCCGTCGCCTCGTGAGAGGGCCGGCCGAAAGGCCGGCCCTTTTTTCTGCTTGCCTCAGCGATGGCACACGCCTTGCCCTTCCTCATCTGAATTGGAGGGGTGGCCATGCTCTGGACGCTGCTCGTGCTCGTGTTGCTGGTGTGGGTGATCGGTTTCCTGTTCGATGTCGCCGGCGGATTGATCCATCTGCTCCTTGTCGTGGCGCTCGTCATGTTTCTCTACAGCCTTGTCCGGGCGCGGCAAGCCGGCTAGTTTGGCTGCCCGCACGGTTCACAGGTATGGTTGGAAAGCTGTCGCATGGACGTCTTCGTCATCCCGGCCGGCGGGGACCGGTACGAGCTCTATTGCGAGCAGCCCATCGTTGGGGACGAACCGGCGAGTCCGCAACGCGGAATCGTCGGCAAGGTGCGCCACTGGTTCTCGGCGATGATCCGTGCGGCGGAAGAGCGGCATCGCCAGGGTCCCGCGGCGGCGGTTCCCTCCGGCTGGACCGCCCGGCTGCAGGATCGGGCGATGGGGTGGGTGGCCGAGCGCATCGCCGAACAGCGTCTGTTGTGGAACCTGCGCGGCCTGGATTCAGTGACCGCGGCCTATCCAACCGACATGACGTTCGACCAGGTGCAGAACGTCATTCGACTCGGGCTGCGGAAGGACTACGAGCGGCGCCGCAAGTGGATGGTGATTGACGGCCTGCTGTTCCTGATCACGTTCGTTGCGCTCGGACCGCTGTTCATCCTGATTCCCGGCGTGGCGAATCTTCCGGCGCTCTATTTCGGGTTTCGCGCTGTCGGCCACTTCCTCTCGATGCGCGGTGCGGGTCACGGCCTGAAGCACGTCGTCTGGACCGGGCGGCCGTGTCCGCCGCTCGTCGAACTGCGCGGGCTCGAGCGCCTCGACCCGCTCACGCGCGCGAACAGCGTGCACGACATCGGGGTTCGACTGCATCTGGAGCATTTGCCGACCTTTTTTGATCGGGTTAACCGGTACAATTCCCCGCAGTGAAGCTGAGCGATCTCGCCGCGGCTCTCGACTGCGCCCTGGAAGGTGACGGCGAGGTCGAGATCCTGCGCGTCTCGGGCATTCAGGACGCCGGCCCCGGCGATGTCACCTTCGTCGCCAACCCCAAGTACGAAAAGCTGCTCTCGACCACGCGTGCCTCCGCCGTCATCCTGAAGCGCGGCGGGGTGCCGGCGAATTGCGCCGTGCTGCGCGCTGATGATCCCTACCTCGCGTTCGCGCGCGCCGTCCGGTTGTTCGTGCCCGAGTGGCGCCCGAACACGGGGATCCATGGGCTCGCGGCGGTGGCCGCCGACGCGCAGATCGGCCGCGACGTGTCCGTCGGCGCATTCGTCGTCATCGACTCCGGCGCGTCGATTGGCGATCGCACCGTCATCTTTCCGAACGTGACGGTCGGGCGCGGCGCGCAGATCGGCAGCGACTGCATCGTGCACTCCAACGTCTCCATCCGCGATCGGGTCATCATTGGCAACCGGGTCATCCTGCAGAACGGCGCCGTCGTCGGCGGGGACGGATTCGGCTTCGTGCGCCGCAGCGACGGCACGCACGAGAAGATTCCGCAGACAGCGCTGGTCGTCATCGAAGACGACGTGGAGCTGGGCGCCAACACCACCGTGGATCGCCCCGCCGTCGGCGAAACGCGCATCAAGGCGGGAACGAAGGTCGACAACCTCGTGCAGATTGCGCACGGCGTGACGGTTGGCCGCAACGTCCTGATGGCGGCACAAGTGGGTGTCGCCGGCAGCACGGAAGTCGGTGACGACGTGGTGTTTGGCGGGCAGGTGGGCGTCCCGGGTCACATCACGATTGGCCGCGGGGCGATCGCCGTCGCCAAGACAGGAATCACCAACTCCGTGGACCCCGGGGTGATGCTCGGCGGATATCCCGCACTCGAAGTTCGGGAGTGGAGGAAAACCTCCGTTCTCGTCCGGAGGCTCCCTGAATTGAAACGGCGTATCGAAGAGCTCGAAGCACGCGTGGCCGCGCTGCGCGGCGAGAACGCCCGCCCGGGATCCGACAGCGAATGACACGCACGGTTGTCGCGACTCTTGCCCTCCTCGGCTGGGCGGCTTCAGCTGCCGCTCAACAGGCACCGAGCTCGAGCGTTTCCGTCCTCACACGCGGCGCGTTTTACCTCAACGCGGCGCATCTCGGCGGCTCGGACGACCCCCGGTTCCGCTGGGACGCCGACTTCGGCGGCGAGCTCGATCTGATTGATTACACGAAGGGCCGCTTCATCTTTGCCGCCAACTACGAGGCGATCCTCGGCGACCAGAAGCAGAAGTTCGATCCCAATCAGGGCAACTACATCCTCGAGGGGGCGTTGAGCGCCCGCCTCAAGCGGTTCGAAGCCTTCGCCGTGTTTCACCACGAGTCGCGCCACCTTGGCGACCGCGAGAAGGATCAGCCCGTTGACTGGAACATGCTGGGCGGCCGCGTCACCACCTCGTTTCTCGTGAACGGGACCTACTTCGAGACACGGGCGGACCTGCGATGGACCACCGAGGTCGCGTTCGTGGACTACGACTGGGAACTCGACACTTACATGCGCGCGGATCGCCTGCTCCGGCCCGGTATGGGCCTGTTCGCCGCGGGCGGCGTCCGGTATCTGGGCGTGGACGGGACAGCCGGCCGGGGCAACCAGACCGGATACCTGGCCGAAGGCGGGTTCCGGGTCGAGGGCAGCGGCGCGGCTCTCGAACTGTTTGCCGGCGTGGAGCGCCGGATTGATCCCTATCCGCTGGAGCTCAGCACGGCCACGTGGATGGTGGCGGGGTTCCGGTTGACCAGCCGTTGATCTGGGATAATCGAGGAGATTGAGCACCTCCTTACGCGTCGCCATTTGTGCCTGTGGACTTGCGCTGGCGGCCGTCGCCGCGCCGCTCCGCGCCGCCGTTCATCCGCCGAAGCTCGAATATCAGCTGCTGACCCTTCCGAACGGCCTGCGAGTGATTCTCTCGGAGGACCACTCGACGCCGATCGCACACGTCGCCGTCTGGTATCACGTCGGCTCGAAGAATGAGCGCCCCGGGCGTACCGGGTTTGCGCACCTGTTCGAGCACATGATGTTCAAGGGGTCGCAGAACGTGGACCCCGACACCCATACGTCGGTCATTGCCAGCGTCGGCGGTCGCAGCAACGCCTACACGACGGAAGACGAGACGGTCTTCTGGCAGACCCTCCCGGCGCACTACCTGCCGATGGTGCTGTGGCTCGAAGCCGATCGCATGGCGACGCTGCGGATTGACGAGGAAGCGTTCAAGCGTGAACGCGAAGTGGTCAAGGAAGAGCGGCGGATGCGGGTCGAGAACCAGCCATACGGGCGGCTCTCGGAGATCATCTTCGATCAGGCGTTCACGACGCACCCGTACAAGCACGCGACGATCGGGACGATGGCGGACCTCGAGGCAGCGTCCGTTGCGGACGTGCGCGAGTTCCACAACACCTTTTACGTCCCGTCCAACGCGACGGTGACCATCGTTGGCGACTTCGATCCGGTGGTGACGACGCAGATGGTGAACCGGTACTTCGGCCGCGTGCCGAAGGCCGCGCGTCCGGTCCCCCGCGACATTCCGAAGGAGCCGGCACAGACGAAAGAGAAGCGGGCTGTCGTCAACGAATCCTGGCCGCTGCCGGCGGTCGTGGTCGGATATCACGTCACGTACGACGGCCATCCTGACGCGTATCCGCTCCACATGACGTCGAAGATCCTGTCGGACGGCAACAGCGCGCGCATTCCGCGGGAGCTGGTTTACAACAAGCGTCTCGCCCTCACGGCGTTCGGCAGCGGGAACATCACGGAGGATCCGAACCTGTTCTACGCGGTCGCGGTGCTCCAGCCCGGACGGACGGCGGCGGAGGCGGAAAAGGCGCTGATCGAGGAGTTCGAGAAGCTGAAGCGTGAGCCGGTCAGCAGCACGGAGCTGCAGCGGGCGAAGAATCAGTGGGCGCGCGACTACATCGTCGGCCGCGAGACGATTCAGGACAAGGCCAACCACCTCGCGCACGCGGCGGTCATTCACAACGACATCGGCACGGCTGATGGCGAGTACGAGATCTTCATGAACGTGACCGCGGCGGACATCCAGCGCGTGGCGAAGACTTACTTCAACGATACCAACCGCGTCGTGATCCACATCGAGAACAAAGGGGCGGGATCCCGATGAGGCGCTTCGCGCTGGCGTTCGCGATGTGCGCGCTCGGGCTGTCTCTGTCCGGAGCCGCGCAGCAGAATCCGCCGTGGCCGATCGAACGGATGCCGCCTCCACTGGCGGCGCGCGACGTCAGGTTCCCGCCCTATGACATCCGGACGCTGTCCAATGGCATGCAGGTCATCACCGTCCTGCATCACGAGCAGCCCGCGGTGACGATGCGGCTGCTGGTGCGGGCGGGAGGAGCGAACGATCCGGACGGGAAGCGCGGCGTGGGGCTGCTCGTCTCGACCCTGCTCGATCAGGGCACCACGACGCGGACGTCGCAGCAGATTGCCGATCAGATCGACACGATTGGCGGCCTCCTGAGCGCCGGTTCCAACGACGACTTCACGTCGGTCAACGCGGTCGTGATGAAGGACTCGTTCGGCCAGGCGATGGATCTCGTCGCCGACGTCATCCGCAATCCCGCCTTCGCGCCGGAGGAGATCGAACGTCAGAAGGAGCAGATCACCTCCACGCAGCAGGTGAACGCAAACGATCCCGACTATCTCGCGTCAGCGGTCTTCGACCGGCTCGTCTACGGCTTCCATCCGTACGGGCTGCCGGGCAGCGGCACGCCGGAGACGATCGCCAGCATCACGAGGCAGGATCTCCAGCAGTTCCACCGCCAGTATTTCGTGCCCAACAACATGGTGCTCGCCATCGTCGGCGACATCACGCAGAAGGAGGCGGCGGCCGCGGCGGAGCGGGTGTTCGGGAACTGGCCGCGGGGAGAGACGCCGGCGTGGCGCGGCGTGGCGCCTCCGGAGCCGACCCGGCGCGTCGTGATCGTCGACAAGCCCGACTCGGTGCAGACGGAGATTCGCGTGGGGCAGCTGGCGATTCCCCGCAAGCATCCGGACTTCCTGAAGTGGGATCTGGCGATCAAGGTGCTCGGCGGAGAAGGGGCGAACCGCCTCCACCGCGTCCTCCGTTCAGAGCGCGGGCTGACCTACGGCGCGTCCGCGGATACCGAGGGCCGGAAGCTGGCCGGCGACATCGTGGCCGAAACCGACACGCGCACGGACACGACGGGAGAAGCGCTGCGCCTGATGGTGGACGAGTTCCAGCGTCTGCAGCGGTTCCGTGTTCCGGAGCGCGAGCTGATGGACGCGCAGGCCTACCTGGCCGGCAGCTTTCCGCTGACGATCGAGTCGCCCAACGACATCGCGACGCAGGTCATCAGCCACGTGCTGAACGAGCTGCCTCTCGAGGAGATTCCGACCTACGTGCAGCGCGTCACCGCTATTACGCCGGACGACATCCAGCGGGTGGCGCAGGCGTACATCAAGACTGACCGCCTGTCGATCGTGCTCGTCGGCAACGCGCAGGCATTCATGCCGCAGCTGCGGGCGCTCGGAATCACCACCGCCGAGGTCATTCCGATCGCCCAGCTGGACCTGATGGCAGCGACGCTGCGGCGTGAGACGGGACGCCGCGTGGCGGCGCCGGTCATCGGGAACCAGCGCGCGCCGGCGTACCTCGCGACACAGGTGAATCCCGGCGCAGGCCGTGCACAGAACGCACCGCCGGCAAGCGATCGGGCAGCGATGGATCTGCTGCGGCGGGTGGTCGAGGCGCGTGGCGGGCTGACGCTCCTGAAGGGTGTCAAGACGGTCATCGCGGACACGATCACGACATTCCAGATGCAGCAGGGGCCGCTGCCGTCCACGACCCGAACCTATATCGTGTATCCGGACAGGTTCCGCGTGGACGCAGAAATCAATGGCGCCCAGACGACGCAGGTCTTCAACGCCGGGCGCGCCTGGCTGAAGAGTCCCGCCGGGGTACAGGACGCTCCGCCGGCGATGGCCGCCGACTTCGCGACCAGCGTGCGGCGCGACATCATCACGCTGCTGATTGACGCAGCCGAGGGCCGCCTGACCGTCCGCAAGCTGGCGGACAATACGACTGCCGACGCGCGGCCCGTGCAGGTGCTGGAGATCAGCGGGCCCCAGCTTGATCGCGTGCGCCTCTTCGTCGATCAGCAGATGCTGATCGTCGGTCAGGCCTACTCGGTGCCAGGCCCGCCAGCCACGCCAGGACAGCAGGCACGCTCGATCCTGAGCGAGGAAGTGTTCTCGGACTATCGGCTGGTCAACGGCATCCGGGTGCCCTTCGAGGCGCAGCTGCTGCAGAACGGCCAGCCGGTGCTGAAGCGCACCATCACCAAGGTCTCGTTCAACGAGGCCGTTCCCGACAGTCTCTTCAACAAGCCGTCATAGTGGACGGAGCCGCCCGGCCGCCCCATGGGAAGGACGTTGCGCTGAAGTTGCGAATCATGATTTCGTGCGGCGAAGCGTCTGGCGATCTGTACGCCGGCGCACTGGCCACCGAGCTGAAGCGCCGCGTGCCTGACGTGGAGATCGTCGGTTTCGGAGGGCCGCGGCTGCGCCAGGCCGGGGGACAGCTGATCGGCGACTTCTCGCGCTACTCCGTTACCGGCCTCATCGAGTCGATTGCCGTGATACCGCGTGCCGCCATGATGCTGTGGCGGCTGATTTCGGCAGCGCGGCGGAATCGCCCCGACGTCTTCGTGCCGATCGACTTTCCAGACTTCAACTTCTACCTGGTTGGGGCGTTGCGACGCCTCGGCATCCCGGTCGTCTACTACGTCAGCCCGCAACTCTGGGCCTGGCGGCCCGGACGCATGAAGACGATGCAGGCCGCCGTGAAGCGCGTGCTGGTCATCTTTCCGTTCGAGGAGCGGATCTATCAGGAGGCGGGCGTCGACGTGCGGTTCGTCGGCCACCCGCTCGTCGACCTCGCGCGTTCGACGGAGCCGCGCGCGTCATTTCTCGCGGCACAGGGACTGAATCCTGATGCCCCGACGGTTGCGCTGCTCCCCGGCAGCCGCCACAACGAAGTGGCCCAGACCATTCCGGCGTACGTTCAGGCAATGACGCTGATACGTGCGCGCGTCCCCGGCGTGCAGTTCACCGTCGCCTGCGCGCCGCAGATCGAGGACGCCGAGTTTGCTCCGTTGTCGAACACGTCTGGAGTACCGGCACCCGCGCTCGTACGCGATCGGACGGACGACGTGATAGCGTCAGCCGACGTGGCGATCACCGCTTCAGGAACCGCAACGGTCCAGTGCGCGTTGCACGAGAAGCCGATGGTCGTCGTCTACCGGCTTTCCCCGATGACCTACAGGCTTGGCAAGCGATACGTCACCGTTGATATGTTCGCCATGCCGAATCTGGTCGCTGGCGAGCGCATCGTTCCCGAGCTGATTCAGGACGACTTCACGCCCGAGCGCGTTGCCGCGGAGGTGGTGTCGCTGCTGACCGATCGCGCCAGGCATGCGCGGACGACGGAGGCCTTGCGGCGCGTGAAGGCGCAGCTGGGCGAATCGGGCGCGAGCGGCCGCGCAGCCGAGGCCGTGCTCGACGCGGCCGGCCGCAGCGCCGGCGGAGTGCAGTCTGCATGAGGCGATTTCCGATGCCCAACATCCACTACCGGTCTCCGCTGTTTCTCGTATTCGTCGCCTGCGCACTCGTCGGCGCCCCGGTTGCTGCGACGACGCTCGTGCCGGCTGAATTCGGACAGATGGCACGCGAGTCCGAGTTGATCGTGCACGGAACGGTCGTCGGCGTGCAGGCGCAGGTCGTGGGCCCGCGCCGGACGATCGAGAGCGTGGTCACGCTGCAGGTTGCCGACACGCTGAAGGGCACGCCGGCCGCGCAGACGGTCTTCCGTGTGCCCGGCGGCCGCATCGGGCGCTTGCGGAGCGTGATGGTCGGTGCGCCGCAGTTTGCGGCCGGCGACGAGGTGTTCCTGTTCCTGAAGGGTCGGGCGCCGGCGATTGCGATGCCCTACGGACTCAGCCAGGGCGTCTTTCGCGTTGCGCGCAGCGGAGGCAAGGCCGCGGTGACGCCCGCGGTAGTGACAGGTACCGGTCCCGTGACGCGTGGTGATCGGTCCCGGCGGCCGCTCGATCCCGCGGCGTTTGCCAGCCGGGTGCGGCAGGCGCTCGATGGCGCGGCTCCGCCGGATAGGCGTAGGGCGATTCCGAGACCGCGATGATGCGTAGACTCCTCCTCCTGATCGTCGTGTGCGGCGTCCTGACCGGCCGAGTGGATGCGTACTCCCATTTCGGCACTGGCGCCGGCGACGCGCTCGTCCACTGGGATCCGGCGCTGGCACGCTGGTTTGCCACCAATCGCGGAGCGCCGGGAGTGAGCGCCGGCGACTTTCAGGCCGCGCTTCTGCGGGCATTCCAGACATGGCAGGACGTGCCGACGGCGACGATCGAGTTCTCCTTCGCCGGGTTCACGTCCGTCGAGCCGTTCGAAGAGGACGGCCTCTCGGTGATCGGCTTCCAGGATCATCCGGAGATGGACCGCGTACTTGGCGCGACGACGTTCGTCTTCGACGACACCACGGGCGCGCTCGTCGAGGCGGACATCTTCTTCAACTCGATGTTCGAGTGGTCCGCCGGCACTGGTGGCGATCCCAACCGGTTCGACCTCCAGTCGGTAGCGGTACACGAGATCGGCCACTTCATCGGGCTCGGTCATTCGGCGATTGGCGAAACCGAAGTCATGCCCCAGGGCGGCCGGCGCGTGCTTGGCTCGGCAGCCGTGATGTTTCCGATTTCCCTGGGGCGGGGCTCGATCGCGGATCGCACGCTGCAGCCCGACGACATCGCCGGTGTGTCGGATCTCTATCCCGCGGCGGGATTCGACAGCTCCACCGGCGGCGTGCGCGGAAGGGTACGCAAGGGCGGAGCTCCGGTGATTGGGGCGCACATCATCGCCTTCAACCCACGGACGGGGGCCCTCGTGGGCGGCTTTGCCCTGGGGGCGGATGGGGATTTCCAGATCCTCGGACTCGCTCCAGGTCCCTACGTCCTGCGCGTCGAGCCGCTCGATGACGCCGACATCGACAGCTTCTTCGATCTCCCGAACGTGGACATCGACTTCCTGGTGACCTATCACCCTCGTCTCGTTGCCGCACCGTCAGGCGGCGTTGGCGACCGGGCCGACATCACGGTGCGCTCGAAGTGAAAAGGGTGGTCTTCGGCGTTCTCTTCTTCGTGTCCTTCACCCCCTTCGTGTCCCTCGTGAGTGCGCAGGCCAAGCCGCCCGCGCCTCCACGGGCACCATCGGCGCCACGATTCGATGTGTCGATAGGGGCGGGGATTCTCGGCGGGAGCAGCCTCGACGGTGCCAACGCAGATCTTCGCGGCCGCACCGGGGGGCCGCTCGCGCTGTTCACGACGTCATCGCGAATCGCGGGAAGCGTCCCCTTAGAGGCGCGGTGGACGTTCCCGCTCGGTCCGAGATACGCGCTCGAGTTTCGCGCCGGGTGGGCGCGGCCGGAGCTCCGGACAAAGATCGACGGCGATTTCGAAGGTGCGCCACCGCAGACGGTCGCTGAGCGGTTCGATCTGTATACGCTCGATGTCGGGCTCCTCATGGTTTTCAGGGAGACGAGGCCGCGCACGATGGTGCCGTTCATTTCCGGCGGCGCCGGGTATGCCGCGACCGTCCACGAAGGGCTCACGCTCCTCGAGAACGGCGTCGTCTATCGAGGCGGCGGTGGGTTCAAGTATCCGCTCTCGGTTCGCAGGCAGGGCCGCGTGAAGGGAATGGGGATTCGGGGCGACGCCGGACTCGTCTTCATGACCGGAGGCGCAGCGACCGACAGCGGAGCCACACGTCAGGGAGCCGCCTCGGGTTCTCTGTATTTGACCTTCTAGGGGTTGGAGGCGGGCCAAACCCCGCCTCCGGTGTCCGCACCGCACAGCTGCCGGACGAGTGTCGCTGCTATCGCTCTGAATCGGACTCGTCGTCCACCAGGATGTTTCGATCGGAATCCTCGCGGTTACGGTCGCGGTTCGAGATCTCGGCGCCCTTGTTGGTGCCGCTCTGCAGGCCTGAGCCACCCAGGCCGCGTTCGCTCGAGCTGCCGGATCCGCGCAGGTCTTCGCGCGACCCCTCCGGCTCCAAATCCGTACGGCTGCGGTCGCTCTGATTCTTGATACGGTCCTGGTCCATGAGGGAACCTCCTCATCAAGTACTCGCAAGGAAGGTACCCACCTCCGCTGCAGAGGTATGATGATCTTTTCTCACACCGAGAGATCGCTCAGCTGATGACTGTGAACACCTTCGGAACGCAAATCGACATTCGCGTCGGCGGACAGCCGGTTCAGATCCACAGCCTGCCGGCGCTCGACAAGGCGGGCTTCAGCGGCGTGTCGCGGCTGCCGTACTCGATGAAGATCCTGCTCGAGAACCTGCTGCGCCGCGAAGATAACGCGTACGTGAAAGCCGACGACATCACCGCGCTGGCCAAGTGGGACGCGAAGGCGGCGGTGCAGAAGGAGATCTCCTTCATGCCTGCCCGGGTCCTGCTGCAGGACTTCACGGGCGTCCCGTGCGTTGTCGATCTCGCGGCGATGCGCGACGCCATCGTGGCGCTGGGCGGCAATCCGGACCGCGTCAACCCGCTGCAGCCAGTCGAGCTCGTCATCGACCATTCTGTACAAGTTGACTACTTCGCGCGTGCCGATGCGTTTGCCCTGAATGCGGAGCTGGAGTTTTCGCGCAACCGCGAGCGGTACGCGTTTCTCCGCTGGGGCCAGGGCGCCTTCAATAATTTCAAGGTCGTTCCTCCGGACACCGGCATCGTTCACCAGGTGAACATCGAATACCTGGCGCGCGTGGTCTTTTCGGAGACCGTCCGCGGCAACACCGTCGCGTATCCCGACACGCTGGTGGGTACCGATTCACACACCACGATGGTTAATGGACTCGGCGTGGTCGGATGGGGTGTCGGTGGCATCGAAGCCGAGGCAGCGATGCTGGGCCAGCCGATCTCGATGCTCATCCCGCACGTCGTCGGATTCCGGCTGACGGGCGAGATGCCGCAGGGCGCCACCGCAACCGACCTCGTGCTCACGATCACCGAGGTGCTTCGCAAGCATGGCGTCGTCGGCAAGTTCGTCGAGTTCTTCGGGGAGGGGCTCGACAACCTGACCATCGCGGACCGAGCGACCCTCGGCAACATGTGTCCCGAATACGGCGCGACCGTCGCCATCTTCCCGATCGACGAGATGACGCTCGACTACCTGCGGCTGACCGGGCGCGACGAAGCGCGCGTGCAGCTCGTCGAGAGGTACGCGAAAGAGCAGGGGCTGTTCCGCGTCAAGGGGACGCCTGACGCAACGTATTCGGAGGTGCTCGACCTCGACCTCGCGACCATCGAACCGAGTCTCGCGGGACCGAAGCGGCCGCAGGATCGCGTCACCCTGCAGCGGGCGAAGACGGCGTTTCAAACCGCGCTGCCGACCATGCAGGTGCCATCGAAACCGCTCAAGGGCGCAAGCGCGGCGGAGGGCGGCGCGCGTCAGGGGACGGCGACGGCAACTGGCGCACTGGCGCAGTCAGGGGTCGCCGTTGCGGACCCCGAGCTGGAGCAGCTCGATCACGGAGCGGTCGTCATCGCTGCCATCACGAGCTGCACGAACACGTCGAATCCGAGCGTGATGATCGGCGCCGGCCTCCTCGCGAAGAAGGCGGTCGAAAAGGGGCTCACGCGTAAGCCGTGGGTGAAGAGCAGTCTGGCACCGGGTTCGAAGGTGGTGACGGAATATCTGGACGCCGCCGGTCTGACTCAGTACCTCGACGCGCTCGGGTTCCACCTCGTCGGCTATGGGTGCACGACGTGTATCGGGAACAGCGGCCCGCTGCCCGACGAGATATCCGCCATCGTTCGTGAGAAGAACCTCGTTGTCTGCTCGGTGCTGAGCGGCAACCGCAACTTCGAGGGGCGCATTCAGCAGGATGTCCGGGCGAACTACCTGGCGTCGCCGCCGCTGGTGGTGGCGTATGCGCTTGCCGGGTGGATCACGAAGGACCTGACGTCCGAGCCGCTCGGCGAGGATCGCGCGGGCCACCCGGTGTACCTGAAGGACATCTGGCCGACGGAGCAGGAGCTGCAGGCGACGATGCTGAGCGCGGTGACGAAGGAGATGTTCCGCGCCAGCTACTCGGACGTGTTCAAGGGCGACGAGCACTGGCAGGGGCTGCCTGTCCCGCGTGGCAGCCGGTTCACCTGGGACGAGTCGTCCACGTACATCCGCAAGCCGACGTTCCTCGAGGGGATGACGATGACGCCTTCGCCGGCGGCCGACATCGCTGGCGCGCGGGTGCTGGCGCTGCTTGGTGACAGCGTCACGACCGATCACATCTCACCGGCCGGCTCGATCAAGGCGGACACTCCCGCCGGCCGCTATCTGATCGCCCAGGGCGTCAAGCCGTCCGATTTCAACTCCTACGGCGCGCGCCGCGGGAATCACGAAGTGATGATGCGCGGAACGTTTGCCAACGTCCGTCTGCGCAACCAGATGGCTCCCGGCACCGAAGGCGGATGGACGCTCTATCAACCCGGCGGCGAGCTGATGACGATCTATGACGCGTCGGTCACGTACCAGTCGGCCGGTGTGCCGCTGATCGTCATCGCGGGGAAGGAGTACGGCTCGGGCTCGTCGCGTGATTGGGCAGCGAAGGGGACCCTGCTGCTCGGCGTCAAGGCGGTGATCGCCGAGTCGTTCGAGCGCATCCATCGCAGCAACCTGGTGAACATGGGCGTGCTGCCGCTCGAGTTCAAGCCCCATCAGAACGCGGCGTCGCTGAAGCTGACCGGCACGGAGGAGTTCCGCCTGCTGGACGTCGCCGCCGGACTCAAGCCGAGAGGCGACGTCCGGGTGGTGGCCACCAGTGCCGGCAAGGAGCAGGCCTTCACCGTCACAGCGCGCATCGACACGCCGGAAGAGCTCGTGGCGTTCCGTCACGGCGGCATTCTTCCGTATGTGGTGAGACAGCTGGTGGCTCGAGGCTGACGCAGGTCATCACCAAGAGATCAACACGAAGGGCACGACCGTTAAACGCGCGGATCCTGACATGGCCGTCTCGGTCGCAATCTTCGCGGCCTTCGGCATCTTCGTGTCTTCGTGGTGAAGCTCTTGGGAGTGGGAGATGTTGAGTGGGAGATGCGCTGACCGCGAGCGCGATCAAGGCACAGGCGCGGGCGCTTGGCTTCGATCTCTGCGGCGTCGCGCGCGCGGAAAGCTATCCCGAGCTGACCTTTCTCGCCGAGTGGCTCGATCGCGGGTACGCCGCGACGATGGACTGGATGCCCCGGTCGGCCGAGCGCCGGGCTGACGTTCGCAATGTCGTCCCCGGCGCGCGCAGCGTCATCGTCACGGCCACGCTCTACAACACGAATCGTCCCTACTCGGCAGACGTCCCCCCCGAGGTCGCGCGAATCTCACGCTATGCGTGGGGCGACGACTATCACGATGTCTTGAAGGCTCGTCTCGACACGCTCCTCGCCTGGATGCGTTCGGCCGTTGCCACGAGCGAGCCGGCCGGGCGAGTCGAGGGGTTTGACGCACGCGCCTACGTCGACACGGGGCCGGTGCAGGAGCGTGTCTACGCGCAGTACGCCGGCCTCGGCTGGATCGGGAAGAACACGTGCCTGATCAATCCGGAGATCGGTTCGTGGATTTTTCTGGGTGAGATCATCACGACGCTCGAGCTCGAGCCGGATGCGGAGGGGCTCGAGCAGTGCGGCAGCTGCACGCGATGCCTCGACGCCTGTCCGACCGGCGCGCTGGTCGAACCCGGAGTACTCGATTCCGCGCGCTGCCTGTCCTATCTGACCATCGAGCACCGCGGCGACGTGCCCGCCGCGTATCACGCGGCGATCGGGACGCACGTCTACGGGTGCGACATCTGCCAGGAAGTCTGCCCGTACAACCAGCCGGCGCCGGCGTCGAGCGACGCCGCGTGGCAGCCGCGAGCCGGACTGGACCTGCCGGGCCTCGTCGAGCTCTCCAGCCGTTCGGACGACGAACTGCGTACGCTGATCAAGGGGACGCCGATGACCCGGGCCAAGGTGGCCGGCCTGCGGCGGAACCTGTCGATCGCGCTCGCGAACTCCCGAACCTAGAACGACTCGAACGGTTCGAACGACTCGAACGACTCGAACGACTCGAACGGTTATGATCGAGGTATGTCGGGAACGGCGCCTATCTTTCTCCTGTCCATGCCGCAGATGGCGGATCCGAACTTCGCGCGAACCGTCGTCCTGCTGTGCGACTACACGGAGAAGGGAGCCTTCGGTCTGGTCGTCAATCGCCAGATGGATGAGCCCGCCTGGACGATGGTGAAGACCGATCCGCCGGTGAAGGTGGATCCCGAGGTTCGCCTGTGGGTCGGCGGGCCCGTCGAGCCGCAGCAGACCTGGGTGCTCAGCACCGACGCACAGGGTCCGGAAGACGAGCAGCGGGAAATCTGTCCAGGCGTCGTGCTGTCGATGTCGCACCAGCTCGCTCTACGGCTGCTGCAGGAGCCACCGTCACACCGCGCACGGATCGTCGTCGGCTGTTCGGCCTGGGCGCCGAGCCAGCTCGATGAGGAGCTCGCGGCGTCGGCATGGCTGACGATGGAGGTCGATCCGGGGTTGATCTTCAGCGTGCCGCCGGAGCTGATGTGGGAGACCGCGCTGCGCCGGCTGGGCACGGACCCCGCGAAACTGCAGACGAGTTCCGGAGTGCATTGAAAACGTGAAACTCACTCTTCCAGTTCTCGCGCTCGCCCTCGCCGCGACCCTCGCGTGCCGAGGCTCAGAGGACGCACCGTCAACCGTGGCACAGACACAGACCGCAGCAGCAGATTCCGAGGTCCAGAAGCTCGAGGCGGCGGCGCGACGCTTCGCGCCGGTGGACCTGACGGCTGACGTCGCTTCGCTCCCCGACAACGAGCGCCGCGCGCTGGCGAAGATCGTCGAGGCGGCGCAGACGTTCGACACGCTGTTCCTCCGCCAGGTGTGGGAGGGCAACGAGACGATGCTCCTGGACCTGATTCAGGAGTCGTCCCCGCTGGGCCGGGCGCGGCTGCATTACTTTTTGATCAACAAGGGGCCGTGGTCGCGCCTCGACCACAACGAGTCCTTCATCCCTGGCGCGCCGGCCAAGCCGCCGCAGGGGAACTTCTATCCGGCGGGCGCGACGAAGGAAGAGGTCGAGAAGTGGATCAACTCGCTGCCCGATCCGGAACGGCGCCGCGCCACCGGGTTCTTCACGACGATCCGGCGGGCGCCTGACGGCCGGTTCATGCTCGTGCCCTACAGCGTCGAGTACCAGGGCGAGCTGACGCACGTAGCCGGGCTCCTTCGCGAGGCCGCCGGCCTGACGCAGCAGCCGACGCTGAAGACGTTCCTCGAGAAACGCGCGGCGGCCCTGTTGAACAACGACTACTACGACAGTGACGTCGCGTGGATGGAGCTCGACGGCTCGATCGAGCCGACGATCGGGCCGTACGAGGTCTACGAGGACGAGTGGTTCAACTACAAGGCGGCGTTCGAGTCGTTCATCGCGCTGCGTGACGACGCGGAGACGCAGAAGCTGGCGCGATTCTCCGGCGAGCTGCAGGAGATCGAGAACAACCTGCCGATCGACCCGAAGTACCGGAATCCAAAACTCGGTGCGCTGGCGCCGATTCGCGTCGTGAACACCGTCTTCTCGTCGGGTGACGCGAATCGCGGCGTGCAGACCGCGGCCTTCAACCTGCCGAACGACGAACGCGTCACCGCGGAGAAGGGCTCCAAGCGGGTGATGTTGAAGAACAACCAGGAAGCCAAGTTCCGCGTGGTGCTCCAGCCGATTTCGAAGGTGGCGCTGTCGGCCGCGGACCAGCAGAACGTGTCGTTCGACGCGTTCTTCACGCACATCCTGATGCACGAGCTGATGCACGGCCTCGGCCCGCACAACATCACAATCAACGGCCGCCCGACCACGGTCCGCCAGGAGATGAAGGAGCTGTCGAGCGCAACCGAGGAGGCCAAGGCGGACGTGTCCGGCCTGTTCGCGCTGCAGTTCCTGGTCGACCGCGGCAAGCTGGACAAGGCGTTCGACAAGACGATGTACCCGACGTACCTGGCGTCGATGTTCCGGTCGATCCGGTTCGGCATCAACGAGGCGCATGGCCGCGGCGTGGCCCTGCAGCTCAATTACTTCCTCGACAACGGCGGTGTGAAGGTCGCGCCGGACGGGACGTTCACCGTCGACCCGCAGCGCATCCGCCAGAACGTCGTCGATCTGACGCGCGACATCATGACGATGCAGGCGAACGGGGATTACGCGGCAGCGAAACAGATGATCGAGAAGCTGGTGTCGATTCGGCCGCCCGTTCAGGCCGTGCTCGACAAGCTCAAGGACGTTCCCGTGGATATCGAGCCACGGTTCGTGACAGCCAACCAGCTGCTGTCACCGGCACCCTGAACAGACTGAACCACGACGGACACGGAGCTAACTCACTTCGTGTTCTTCGTGTTCTTGGTGGTCGAGAACCGGTTCTCTGACGCCCAGCGGCACGAATCGCGCGAGCATCATTAGCCCCGGGACGCCGAGGATCATCGTCACCAGGAAGAACGCGGGCCAACCGACGGCGTTCACCGTGAATCCGGTGATCGGTCCGGCCACGACCCGCGGCAGCGCGAACAGGCTCGAGAAGAGCGCGTACTGCGTGGCTGAGAACCGCTTCTCCGTGAGCCGCAGCAGGAGCACACCGAACGCCCCCATCCCGAGGCCCGACGTGAACACCTCGAATCCGGTTGCGCTGTACATCGCCACGAGGTTGGGACGGTCGAGCACTGAGAGCAGGAAGTAGCCCGCATTCGAAAAGATCTGCAGCGCGCCGAAGATCCAGAGTGAGTGGCCGAGGCCGGCTGCGGTCGTGACCAGCCCGCCGGCGAACGTGCCGAGGACGGTCAGCACGACCGACAGCGATGCGAGCGCGATGCCGCGGTGCACGGCGTCGTACCCCATGTCGATCAGGAACGGCCGCGTCAGCGACTGCGTGAGCTGATCGGAAAGCTTGTAGAGGAGCACGAAGGCGAGGATCTCGAGCGCGCGGTGGCGGCGGAACATGCCGGCGAGTGGCAGCCACACGGCGTCGCGAAGGGTCTGCGGCGGCGTGGGCTGAACCTCCGGCTCCGGCGAGCGCCACGTGAGCACGACCATCAGCACGAAGACCACCGCGAGGAGCGCGTTGACCGCAGGCCAGCCGAGCCGGGCCGCCAGCGTGATCGCCGCGCCTCCGGAGACGAGCATCGCCGCCCGGTAGAACGCGAGCCGTGCGCCGACGGCGGCCCCCTGTTCCTCTTTTCGCAGGACTTCGACCGCGTAGGCGTCGATCGCGATGTCCTGCGACGCGGAAGCGATCGCAATCCCGAACGCCAGGGCTCCAATCACCCAGAGCGCATCGGGCCGCTGGCCCACGCCGGCCAGCGCCAGCACGAGCACGGCAAGCGCGAGCTGCGTGACCGCCATCCACCCGCGCCGTCGTCCCCAGAACGGCGGCACGTAGCGGTCCATGAGCGGCGACCAGAAGACCTTGAACGACCATGGCGCCTGCGCGAGCGTCAGCAGGCCGACGACGCGGATGTCGACGCCGATGTCGCGCATCCAGTCGGGAATGGCGTACCAGACGAGTCCGAGCGGGAGCCCCGACGCAAACGAGAGGAAGGAGACCGCGAGCGTGCGCCGTGAGCGCAGCCCGTCAAGAAGGTGAGCGGCCGTCACTTGAACACGAGGTTTTCCAGCTCACGGGTCCGATCGGGCCGCGTCATGCCCTTCTCGTGGTACTCCTCCCACAGCTGCGCCCAGGGCCGGCCGTACATGTTGGGGACCTTGTACGGAATCACGGTTCCGGCCACGACGGGTCGAGCCTGGCCGTCAACCGGGTAGATGCTGGGAACGCACTCGATGAAGGTGTAGGGGTCGCCGGTGTCGAATCCGCTGACTCGCTCGAGCGTCCGTGTCATGCGGATCGGCTGCACCAGCGCCTCGGGGTCGTAGAAGATGCCTTCGTGGTCGAGGCCGACGAAGGTCCCGGCCTTGTCGCGCCGTGGCGTGTAGATTTCGATGCTTTGCAGCTTGCTCGAGAACTCCGGGTTGCCGTGCACCTTCCACCCCTGCACGTTCGACGTCCAGGTGATGAGCGCATCGCCGTCCCAGAAGCCGATCGTGTCGCCGTACCACTGCGCCGTGTCCGGTCCCAGTCGGGGTACCGGTCCGTCCAGCCTGAACGTGCGGCCGATGTGGATGTTGGTGATGAAGTTGTCGGCGTCGCCGGCGAGGAACTGCACCAGCGTCGGCGTGACGATCACCGAGTGCGGCTGGTTGGTGACCGCGTGGTAGTGCCAGCGGCGCATGAACCCTTCGGGCCAGCAGTACTGCGCCGGCCATTGCGGCGCATTGGTGCGTGCGTCGTGATACGCCTCCTGCACCATGCGTGTCTTGTACTCCTCGGTGAGCAGCGAGAGGAGTGTCGGGTACTGGCTCCACAGCAGTTCGGCGTACCAGTTCTGCCCGCGCGGCCAGACGTAGCGTCCACTCCACTCTCCGGGCACGGTCGCGTAGGTGTGCTGTGTTGGGCCGCCGCGCTGTTTCGCTTCGGCGACGAGCGCCTCGTAGTGTGCCTGCGCCGTCATGAATGTGTAGGGGCTGACGATGCCCGTCCGTGGGTAGTCGCGATCGCAGTAACCCCACGACGCGGTCACCGGTGGGTTGCTGCCGATCATCTTGCCGCGCCATTGCTGCTCGATGCCGTACGGGCTGTTGCAGCGGAAGTAGCGCGGGTCCGTCCACAGAGCCCGATCGGCGTAGAAGTCCTTCGACGTGAAGATGTCGACGGGCAATGGTTCGATCCCCGGCGGCACGGCGCCCCCCTGGGCGCCGCCAAGGAAGTCGGCGTCCATCCGGTTGTTGCTCGCCGCGCGATCGAACGGACCGACGAGCCACGTCTTCTCGAATCCGGCGATCGGCGTCACCGGCGGAAACTCCTCGAAGTCGGCTTGGTCGCGCCACTGCTCCCACGGCAGCGCCGGCGTGACCGGCGCACCGCGACCGACGCTGGTGAACTCGACCGGTGACTGGGCGCCGCGCGTGCACGACATCAGGGCGGCGACGGCCACTGCGAGCAGACACATTCTCATAGGCGGCCCCATCATAGGTCCTTCGGCCGACACGCGATAGGATGTGCGGCGTGCGACGAACCATGCTGACCGCCGCTATGCTTGCGATCCTCACGCTGAGCGCTTTTGCTCAGGCGCCGGCGCAGCAGCCGGCGCCGGGCACGCAGAAGCCGGCGATGACTCCGCGGCCGCCGGTGTTGTTCAGCGAAACCTGGAGGCTTCCGCCCTACACCGGGGAGCAGACCGACGAGAACATGCGGTTCACGCCGGCTGTCGTCACCAACCCGCGTATCGAGGTGAAGCTGTACGGGCTTGACGCGAAGGTGATTCGCACGGCCGTGCACGAGGAGCGCGTTGGCCTCTGGACCGGAATGGCGACCTCGCCGGTGGCGATCACGTTGCGTGATCGCAGGAACTACATGGACCTCACCGACGCTGCGCGCCTGCGCTGGATCGTGCGGACCAACGCGATCCACACGCTGTATCCAGTTGTGCGTCTTGCGGATGGCCGGCTGATCGTCGGAGACCGGGCGATCAACACCGCCGGCGAGTACCTCACCGTGGAGATCGCGTTCAGCAATATGCGCTGGTACGGGCTCGACCCGGAGCGGGTCGTGGTGCTGACCGAAGTGCTGAACCCCAATCTGAAGCGGGTGGACGAAGTGGGCCTGGCGACACTGGCCCCAGGCGGCGGGCATGGGATTGCCGGGTCCGCAAACCTGTCACACGTAGACGTGTTCGCTTACCCAGTGCCACGTTAACGCGTTTACCACGAAGACACGAAGAGAATCGAAGTTCTTCGATCTCTTCGTGCCCTTCGTGGTTCAACTCTTATCGACTACTGACCTCGGCCGCCGCCGCCACCGGGGGCGCCGCCGCCGCGGCCGCCACGGCCACCACGACCGCCGCCGCCACCACCAAAGCCCGGATACGCCTTGGGATTGACGATCAGCCGATCGAGGAACAGGTCGATCGACGCAGCCATCACTTCGACCGCATCGGGAGCGTTGTTGTCGAACGCATGATCAGCGCCCTGGATCAGCGTCAGCGTGGTCGGCACCTTGAGCGCATGGAGCTTCGTGAAGAAGTCGACGCTCGACGCCACCGGAATCGTGTTGTCGTTCGTGCCGTGGATGAAGATCGTCGGCGCGAACTTCTCGCTGATGTACGTGGTCGGCGATGCCGCGGCGATCGCCTCCGGCGTGGCCTGTCCCTGCGGCCAGAGGCTGCCGGCGATCTGAGCGCTGGCGAGCGGATACACGCCGATGCTGGCGTTGACTTCAGAGCTGACTCCGGTCGTGCCGAGGTCGCCCTCGAACTCCGGCCGGCCGTTGGTGCCCGCCGCCATCAGCGACAGCATGCCGCCCGCCGAGTAGCCTGCGATCACGATCCGGTTCGGCTCGATGCCGAGCTTGCCGGCGTTGGCGCGCGTCCAGCGGATGGCCGCTTTCACGTCGTGGATCTGTGACGGCCAGAAGCCTTCTTTCGCCAGGCGGTAGTTCGCCGAGATGTTCGTGTAGCCGCGGGCGCCGAGCGCCTTGGCGTCGTTGATGATGTAGCCGGCGTTCTTGTTGCCCGAGAAGAACCCGCCGCCGAACAGGTGAATGATGGCCATGCGCTTCGGCGTCACGCCGGCTGGCGGCTGGTAGACGTCCAGCTTGAGATCCATCGTGCCGGCCTTGGCGAACACGATGTCCCGCTCGGCCCGCAGGTTCCCGATGTCTGGAGCCGCCGGCCCCTGAGCCCGTGCCGCAACCGCGGTGAGCGCCGGTGCTACGGCCAGTGCACTTGATGCCTTGACGAACCCACGCCTGGTGACTCGCGCCATGCCTCGTCTCCTCTTCGTAAGTGAATGAAATGACGGGTCGAATGATAGCCCATTCACCACGAAGATCACGAAGATCACGAAGGATCTCGTCACGAACCGGTAACAGAGTTCGAGGAAGATGGTGTCCATGCCCGTTCGAAAACTGGCACTGGCGGTGATGCTTGCGGCAGCAGGCGTCTGTCTGGCCGCGCAGGACCGACCAGCAACCTCCAGCGAGGAAGTCGTGACCGGGTTCGTCCGCTACGCCAGTGGCGCGGCCGTCGCGGACGTGCGTGTCGCGCTCATCGACCCTCGAGAGCGAACTCTCCGATCGGCGCGGACCACTGTCGATGGCTCCGATCGCTTCGACGCGGTGCCCGCCGGGGAATACCAGCTGTCGGTGACGCACGCCGGGGCTGTCGCGAAGCAGATCAAGGTCACGTCGGGCTCGGAGTTGAGAGACGTCAACTTCTTCATTCCCGATGGCAGCAGCCGGAGAGCCGTGACGGGGCGTGTGGTCATGAACGCGGCATCCCGGGGAGAGAAGGTCCCCGCCCGCATCGGGGTCGGGGTATTCCGGACCGACGGCACGCTCGTGCTGCCGCTTGCGCCAGGCGATCAGCGAGTCGTCGTGAGCCTCCCTCCAGGCTATTTTCTGGAGACGGTGAGCTACGGTCCTGAGACGGTGTATTCGCTTGAGAGCGTCGGAGGGAAACGTCTCAGCGCCGCGCCGTTCTCGATCACCGTGCCGCCGGAGCCGGGAACGCTCCCCGAGCTGGTCATCACGCTCGGGGTGTTTCGATAAGCACGTCGTCGTCTATTTCTGCGGAGGCGTGGCAGGCGTGCTGTTGAACATGTCGCGGGTCATGCGCCACTCGCCGTTCGGCTGGCGACGATAGATCCGCAGGAAGTTGCCGCTCGACTTCGTGGTGTTGCCGCCGGCCCGTGGCGTCGCGTCAACCGTGAACGTGCCGCGCTGGTACGCCAGGTTGCCGTCCACCACGGTCTCCACCGGCGTCCAGGTCTCGACGATGTCGAACTGCTTGAAGACGCGGGCATTGGCGGCGTCGTTCGCCGCCTTGCCGACCGTTGGCGCGCGACCGGAGGAGATCAGGATGTGATCCTCGGTCGTGAGACTGGCCAGCGTCTCGATGTCTTCGTCGTTGAGGGCCTTCAGGTACTTCGCGTTGAACGCGGTGATCGCCGCCAGATCCTCTTCGAGCGTCGGCCTGCGATTCGACTGAGGGCCCTGTGCCAGCCCCGCGACCGGCCACAACACGGCCGCGCACAGCACACACGCAGCAACACTTCGTGCGCTCATCACCATGCCTCGGCTACGCCATCGTAGCGAAGAAAACGGCCGGTGTCCTTGATGGTGACGCCGTCGATCGTCTTGATCATGTTGCCCACGGTGAAGGACGTCTCGAGCATGCCGTTGAACTGGCCCTTCAGATACATCTGGTGCTCGGTGAGCGTGGGCCCCGGGTTGAGCATCACGACCGTCACCCCGTCGCGCCTCACCGACTCGGCCACGAGCTGCATCGCGCGGTTGAGCGCCGCCTTGCTGCTCCTGTAGAAGATGGCGCCGCCTCCGCCCTGCGGACCGGTCAGCGACCCGTTGCTCGAGCTGACCGCGACGATCTTCTTCAGCTTGCTCGCCTTCACGTTGTTGTAGAGCGTCTCGGTCACGAGCAGCGGACCCTTGACGTTGACCGACAGGATCGTGTCGAGCAGCTGATACCGCATCCTGCCGAAGTTCTGTGTCGTCCAGTCGCCCGCGCACGCGTCGTCCTCGGCTGCGCACGTGCCGCGATCGTTGTAGACGCCGGCGTTGTTGATCATGATGTCGACCGGGACGTTCTCGAGCCGTTTGGCCAGCGCACGGACCTGCTCTTCGCTGGTCACGTCTACTTTTTCGATGCGCACCTGGTTCTTGTACTTCGCCGTCAGGTCGGCTAGCGTTTTCGGAAGCTCCGGCCGGCGATGCGTGAGGATCAGATTCCACCCCCGGGCGGCATACTGCTTCGCGAACTCGAGGCCGATGCCGGAGTTGGCGCCGGTGATCAGCACCGTCTGCGCGCTGGCGGCGGCTGGAATGGCCGTCACCGACAGCACCGCCAGGATGATGGCTGCAAACTGACGTCGAGTATTCGTCACTGCCGTGGCCTCCCTCTGTTCTCGCGAGACGTGCGCCGTACGTGAGGCAGATGATGGCGAGCCGGTGAGCGCCTGTCAACGGCCCGTACCGCAGCCGCGGACTACGGTGTCAGCACGCCCTCTACAGCGTGCGCAGGTAGGCGATCACGTCGGCGGCATCCTGCGGTGTCATCCGGAAGCGGGGCATCGGATACCGCAGTTGCGTGCCGTCGCGCTTGATCGCGCCCTGCGTGAGCAGCCGGATGGCCTCCGCATCCGTGTAGCCGGGCAGGCCCGCGATCCTCGGAATCTGCTGGGGCCAGTCGCTCGGCCATGGTGGGCGCACCGGCATGGGGCCGCCATGAAAACGCGTGGCCGCGATGATGTTCCCTTGCGCGTCGCGTGTCGAATGGCATTCGTAGCACATCACTACGCGTTCGACCAGGTAGCGCCCGTGCTCGACGTTACCGGCTCCCGCGCCGGTCGACTGTGCAGGCTGCTGCGCCCGCATCCCACCTGCCATGAGCACCAACGCTCCGATCAGAACCAGGACACGCGAGATGGGCATAGGGTCCTCCGACTGCGAGCGTGACACAGGCGTCACGGTCGCTTACTGTGGCTGTGACGTCGCGACCGCGGTATAGACGTAGTCTCCGCGAGCCGCCTCGTCGTTGTTGGCCGCGTTCGCGGCGACATGAAAGACGACGGCGCCCGTGGCTGGCGGCGCCGTCCAGACGACTACCCACTTCACCGAGCCCGGCCCGGTGAGTGCCGTTCCCGCCAGCCGCTGATTCGCGTACTGAATCGCGCCGGGTTCCATCTTGATCCGCTTTTCCTCGCCCGGGCCGGCCGCCAGCGTGCCTGCCTGAGCGCCGCCTTTTTCGAAGCGGGCGGCGAGCTGGAACCCGCCGATCATCATGCCCGGACGCGAGAGAGTGACGGTGATCGGGTAGGCGGTGCCAGGAGCGAAACGCTCGGGGATGCCAGTGAGCGTGACCTGTCCCGGCGGCGTGTTCACCGCCGCTTCGAAGTGGCACGCATCACAGGACGATTCGCCGAAGCCGCCCGAGAAACCAGGCGCTGCGCCATCGGCGTAGGCGATGGATGTAGTACGAGCGACGGGCGATGCGCGTAACGCGTCAGCCGTCGCAAAGACGAAGGCGCCCACGGCCATGACGATCACGACCGTAGACGCCTGAGTCTTCATTACGAGCGCGGAACGACGATGCGGCCGATCTTGTTGGCGTCGGTGCCGAACCACATCGCTCGAGTTGGCGCGTGATACTGCATGTGCCGGATGTTGCCGCTGACCACGTTCACGGAGAACATCTGCTCGGTCTTCGGATCGAAGCCGACCAGCCGCTTCACCGGACCGGTTTCCGAGAACCACAGTCGGCCCTGGTCGTCTTTCGTCAGCGCGTAGGGAAGGGAGCCGGCGCCGCCGGGCGTAACCCATTCCTTCGTCGCGCCGGTCTTCGGATCGATGCGCCCGAGATACCCACGCGGTTCATCCACGTACCACATCATCCCGTCCGCTGTCGTCTCGATTCGGCGGGACCGTGAGGCCTCGGTCGCCTGCTTGAACGGAGTCACGGCCAGCGTATTCGGATCGACACGCACGAGCGTGTTGGTCCGGAAGAGCGCGACCCACGGATACCCGTCCTTGTCGATCACGATGCCGTACGGATTGGACGGCGCCGCATTCGGCGTAATCAGGTCCACCTTCTCGGTCTTCATGTTCAGCCGCCCGATGCGGTTCGAACCCTGCGATGTGAACCAGATGTTGCCCTTGCCGTCGAACACGTGCGTGTGTGGATCCTTGGCCTCGCCGGTCATGATCACCTTGAGACCGCCGCCGTTCGGGTCGAGGCGCCCGATCCGTCCGTTGCGGTTGCCGGTGTACCAGACGATGCCGTTCGAGTCCACGTTGACGCTATGGGGATTCGTCCCTTCCTCGATCTCGTAGCGCTTGAACTGCTCGCTCTTGGGATCGAAGTACGCGAGGTAGTTGCCAGCCTGGCCGACGAACCAGACCTTGCCGTCTGGAGCCACCGCGGGATCGCGGGTGCGGCCACCCCATTCGACGGACCATTCCTTGAGATCGACGTTGTTCTGCTGCGCAGCGACCGGCGGCTGCCACGCCATGAGGACGGCGGCACCAACCAGCATGACCAGTCTCATGGACACCTCCGATGAATGGTGGAATTGTATGATGCCTGTAGATGGTCCGGAAACTCGGTATCTTCGGGTTCCTCGCGGTCAGTGCGGCCCTTGCGGCGATGGTGTCCATCACCACGGCTCAGGTGCGGGAAGAGCGGTTCCCGGCCCGCGGAGTCGGGGCCTCTGAGGAAACGCTGTATTCGCTGTTCGACACCTACTGGGAATGGCGGCTGGCGACGCAGCCTGAGCTGGCGACACGCGTCGGGCGGACGGAATACAACGACCGCTGGCGGGACATGTCGAAGGCTGGCCGCGACCGGGCCCGCGAACGGCGGAAGGAATTCTTCCAGGCGATCACCTACATCAACACCGGCAACCTCACCCCGTCGGACCGCGTGAGCGCGAACGTCCTGCAGTGGGAGCTGCGGAACTCGCTGGACATGGAGCGATACAGCGAGCTGGTCGGCACCGTGTCGCAGCAGAGCGGCCTCCACACCGAGGTCTTCAGCACCATCGATCAGATGCCAGCGCGGACAGTGCGTGACTACGAGAACGTCATCGCCCGTCTCAACGCCATCCCGGTGTATGTCGATCAGTACATCGCGCTCATGCGCGAACACATCGCGGCGCGAACGACCCAGCCGCGCGTCGTCGTCGATCTCGTGCTGGAGCAGCTTGGCTCGCAGGCACGCATGACCGCCACCGAGACGCCGCTGCTGGCCGCATTCCGGCGTTTCCCGTCTGAGATTCAGGACGCAGAGCAAAAGCGTCTCCTTGCCGCAGCGACGACGGCGTACCAGGCGAAGTTCACGCCGAGCTGGAGGCGTCTCGAGTCGTTTCTCCGTACAACGTACCGGCCCGCGGCGCGCGCACGCATCGCCGTGACCTCGGTGCCGCGCGGGCGTGCGCTCTACGACGCGGCCGTTCGCTTCCATACGACCACGTCGATGTCCGCCGAAGACATTCATCGTCTCGGCCTCAGCGAGGTGGCGCGGATCGAGAAGGAGATGGAGCAGGTAGCCCGCTCCGATGGCTTCACCGGCCCCGTAACCGAGTACGAGGCTCATCTCGGCAACCGTCCGGGCCAGCGCTTCACCACGCAGCAGGAGATGCTCGACAACGCGCGCGAGATCCTGGCGCGTGTCCAGCCGTCGCTCCCGCGGCTGTTCCGCCGTCTGCCGAAGATGGTCGTGAACGTCAGGCCGATTCCGGCCGATCGGGAGGCCTCCACGGCGTCGAACTACGAAGCGGGCACTGCCGACGGCAGCCGCCCGGCGTGGTTCAACATGAACACCTACAAGCCGGAGAGCCAGTTCAGGTACGACATCGAGGCGCTGGTGCTTCACGAAGCGGTGCCTGGTCATCACCTGCAAACGGCCATCGCACGCGAAGTGGAGAACCTGCCGGAGTTCCGCCGCGTCTTCACCACGACCGCGTTCGCGGAAGGGTGGGCGTTGTACGCGGAGTCACTCGGTCAGGAGCTGGGCACGGTCTATCGCGACGCGCCGAGCCGCTTCGGCCAGCTCGCCAACGAGCAGTTCCGCGCGGTGCGGCTCGTGGTGGACACCGGCATGCACGTGATGGGCTGGTCGCGCGACCGCGCGCGCGAGTATTTCACGCTGCACGTGCCGGCGCAGTCTCTTGCGGAGATCGATCGCTATATCGCGTGGCCCGGACAGGCGCTCGCGTACAAGATCGGCCAGCTGAAGATCAGGGAGCTGCGCGATCGGGCGCAGAAGCAGATGGGGCAGCGGTTCGACGTCCGCGATTTCCACGACGTCGCGCTCCGCAACGGCCGCCTGCCGCTCGACCTGCTCAACGAGCAGGTCAACGAGTACATCAAGACGGGGCGCTGACTCCTACCGCGAACCGGCTGCCTCGCGGTCGCGCTTGCGGCCGTAGCTAAGCGCGTTTGGCAGCGCGTAGTTTCCTTCCTGGCACGAATACTCGAACATCTCGTAGCTGTCATCGCGATTGAGCGGCAGCCGCACGGTCCAGGGTCGCGTGTACACCTTGGGATCCGTGATCGTGACGGAATAGTCGATCGTGTCCTGGCCCACGCGCGTGAAGCGCTCGACCACGTGCATCGAGTCGGTCTGCGGAATGCCGCGGATGCGTCCGGTGGCGGCGCTCGTCGCAATCGAGCCCTTGCTGTTGTAGTTGGTGCTCTCCACGACCAGCGTGGCGCCTTCCCAGCGCCCGCGCGGCTCACCGTTCCACTGCTTGATCTTCTCGTTCAGCTTCGGCCGCCCGTCGATCGGGATGATCCGTGTCTCGTGAATCATCTCGGCGACGATGAACACATAGCCGGGCGTCTGGATGATCTGGTAGGCGTTGTTGTACCCGGCAGGAAACATCCCGGCCGGATGCCCGCGCGTGATGCAGCGCACCCAGGGCGTTTCATGCTCCGGAGCGTCGGGAATATGGGCGAGGTCGTAGTCGCGCTTGTCCTCGGCCCACTTCATTACCGGCACGCGGCCGTCTGCCGGCTCGACGACCATCGACGCGCGGCGTGTACTGACCTTGTGACTGTGGTCGGCAAACTCCGGTGCGGGGCCCGTTCCATCGGCGCCACCGCCGCCGCGGCCGGCGGCCTTCGGATCGGGCGCTTCGAACGGCGTGCTGTCGAAGTTGAGCCAGATGCCCTGGAGGTCGGGCTGGCCGTCCGGCGTGCGTCCCTGACGGTAGCTGTCCTGCGTCTTCGGCGGGGTCTGCGCCAGGGTAGCCGCAGAAAATCCCGCAACCGCGACGATGATGCCGAGAAGTGACCGGAACGACGCCCTGGATGTCATATCGGGCCTCCGTGCGGGGCAATCTTACTCCCGTGAGGGTGCCGCCGCGTCGGTACGCGGTGACAAAGCGTCGCCGGCAGGTGTATCCTTCGCCACGGGGACCTGACGAAGAATTCAGGTACTCTTCAGGACGGGGCTGGTGCCGCTCGGCTACGATTTGACACAGCGGTTCTGTAACGGAGGAACCACGATATGAAGCGTTTCCTGGTCGTTCTGCTTGCCGCCGCCGCGGTGCTGGTTGGCGCGCGGGCGTATGCCCATCACTCCTTCGCGGCCACCTACCTCGAAGACCGGATGGTGACAATCGAAGGGGATCTCGTCCAGTTCCTGTTCCGTAACCCGCATTCGTGGGTGCATGTGAACGTCAAGGAGAAGGACGGGAAGGTCGTGCGCTACGCGGTCGAGTGGGGCGGCACGGCGCAGCTCGGTAACCAGGGCGTCACCAGAGATACGTTGAAGATCGGTGACCACGTGATCATCTCTGGCAACCCGGCGCGCAGCGCAACGACGCATCAGGTGCGCATGCTCTCGCTGCACCGGACGAAAGACGGATACGGTTGGGGCAAGAAGCCCGGCGAAGTCGTCGACTGACATCTGAGATGGCGCGTATCCTGGCCGTTCTGATCGTCGCCGGCCTGGGGCTGCTCGGCAGCCAGGCATACGCGCATCATTCGATCAGCGCCACGTACCTCGAAGACAAGACCGTCACGGTTGAAGGGCAGCTCGTACAGCTGCTCTTCCGCAATCCCCACTCATTCGTGCATGTCGTCGTCCGTGAGAAGGACGGATCGCTCGTCCGCTATGCGGTGGAATGGGCTGGCGCCAACCAGCTCGGTGGCCAGGGGGTCGGCCGGGACACCCTGAAGATCGGCGATCGCCTCGTCATCTCAGGCAACCCCGGACGCAACAGCGGCGATCACCTCCTCCGCATGGTCAGCCTCGTCCGGCCGAAGGACGGTTTCGGCTGGGATCATCGGGGCGACAACTAGAGCTCTCCGGTCCGGCTAAAGCCGGACTCTACGTAACCCCGTTCTACTTCAGAGTTCCGATCGCAGCTTTCACCTGCTGCGGGCCGCCCATCGTCTCCGACCACGCGAACACCAGTTCATTTCCCGATCGCGCGAGGTGTGGGTAGCCGCTGACGCGCGGCTCATCCGCGCCGGCGAGAATCACCGACGCCGAGCGTTCACGTGACGGCTTCACGCGTCGCGTTCGGACCTGTGTTCGCCCTTCGACTTCGGTGGCAAACTCCAGCCACGTGGCCACCGCCGATCCGTCGTCCAGCAGCTCGATGTCCACCTGGCCGAGCGAGGAGCCGTCGTCGAGCCGGATCGGTTCGCTCCAGGTTCGGCCAGCGTCCTGTGAAAAGGCGGCGTAAGCGTGGCCCGTGCCGCCTGCTGCCGTGAACCACGCCACGGCAACGGTCTTCCCGCGGGCGCTCAGTGCCGGACCGTTCACAGGGCACGCGTCGATCTGCCACTTGTCGGCGTGAACGGGCACCGCCTCGGTCCACTTGCCGTCCTCGACGCGCGAAACGTGGATATCCCTGATCTCCTGGTCGCTTCGATCGCGGAACGCGACCACCGGTCCGTCGGCCGAGACCGCGGTCGCGGTCTGGCAGCACTCGCACACTCGCGTGTTGATGGAGGCCTCCGCGTTCTGCTTCCAGTTGCTGTCGAATGACGCGAAGTAGACGTCCATCGATCCGCCCAGCGGGTCACTGGTATTCAGCTCCTGATCGCGACCATCGAGCCAGACGACACCGAGCGAGCGGCCGGGCAGTTCGAAAAGCGACGCAAAGCCGTGTTGCGTCCTGGTCTTGTCGTGGTGGGGCGACATCAGCGGAGCCCAGGTCTTCCCGTCATCCCGCGAATAAGTCAGGCGGAGGTCATAGGCCTCGATTCGGACGTCGACCACCGGATAGATCGCGGCGACGAGTGTGCCATCGCTCATGCGCATGACGGTCGGCGTGTCGGCGTCGCTGACGAACCAGCGGTCGCTCGAGGCGATCGTACGGGCGCCCGTCCACGAGCCCGAGGTCAGCTCGGAGAACCGCAATGTGGCCGATGCGTCCTTGCGTTCCAGCCAGCTCAGGATCACGCCTCGGCTGGACGAGGTGAGCTGCGCCTGCCCGGACTCACCCTGCGCCGGCACGGCGCTCGGCCGGAGGACAACGCCGAATGGCGGCTCCTGTGGCGGCGAGGCCTGCTCGGAAGGGTGGCCGCACGCAGCGGCAAGCAGAATGAGCAGGACGGCGGAGACAGGCAGGCGGCGGGTCATCACCGGAGGATAACTCCCAGCCAGCAATCACAAATCACTAATCATTCATCACCAACGATCCTGACGGCTCCGTCAGGAAATCGTCAGGTGCCTCTGTCCACGCCGTTGACTACAATGCCGCCGTGCTTCGCCGGCTGACCGCCGCCGTCCTCGTCGTGCTCGTGCAATCAGGCGCGATTGCCGCGCCGTTGATGCACGTGCACCTCGACGAGGCGGATACCGGGCATCACCACGGCCAGTCGCTGCACGCACATCTCTCGGGGCATCAGGCCGTCGTCCCGTTGCGCCCTGGTCCGGTTGTCGATCATCAGGAGGAAGCCGGCCGCACGGTGACGGCGCAGATCTTTCTGTCCGCAGCGGCGCAGCCCTTCAGCCTGCCGGTACTTCCCACGCCTGCTTTCGTCCTGCTCGTGCCACCCGCGCAGCCGGGTGGCCGCGCGCCACACGTCTCGCACGCCCACGACCCGCCGTCGCTCACGCTCCGGTCTCCCCGCGCCCCGCCCCGCCTCTCTGTCCTGATTTGACGGATAGCTCTCCGTCTGTCCGTTCACTCTTCCAGGTTCTCAGTTCTCGGTTCGTGTTCTGAGTTCGGTTCTGAACTTCCGGGTTCGCGTTCGAGTTCGGAGTTCGGGGTTCGTGAGGCTGCATGTGTTCTCAGTTCGTGCGTTCGCTCGTGCTTGTGGGGCTGCTCGTCGCGCCCACCTCGAGCAGCGCGCAGACCATTTCTCTGACGGAAGCGCAGGCACTGGAGCAGCTGGCGCCGGACAATCCGCGTGTCCGCGCGATCAACGCGCCAGTGGACGTTGCGCGCGCCGACGTGCTTGCGGCCAGGCGCTGGCCGAACCCGCGATTCACCTTCGACCGCGAATCGGTGGGGGGCGTCACCGAAGACCTCACGATGGTTGGTCAGGTGCTGCCCGTCACCGGCAGGCGGACCTTCGAGGTCAGTGCCGCCTCCGCCCTCGTTGACGCGGCTTCAGGCCTCGCGAGCCAGCAGGTGCGTCGCCTTCGCACCGATCTCCGCCTGGCCTTTGCCGATCTTGTTGCCGCGCAGCAGCATGAGCGCGAGCTGACAGTCGTGCTCGCCCGGCTGCAGGAGCTCGCGGGTGTGCTGGCCAGACGAGAGGCGGCAGGGGAGGCTGCAGGCTTCGATCGGCTGCGCGCCGAGCGGGATGTTCTCGAGCTCGATATCGATCGAGCGGGCGCGGCGTCGGACCGTCTTCGCGCCCAGGCCATCCTCGCCGGGTTCCTCCTGCCGCCGGCCTCATCCGCGACGATTACGGCCGTGGCTCCAATGCCGGCGCGTGGCGTCCCGCCGCCGGTTTCCGAGCTGATGACGCGGGCGGAGCAGTCACGCGGGGACATCGCGGCTCTTCGCCACGAGATCGACGCCGCGTCGTTTTCGGAGCGCGCGGCGGAACGGAGCCGGATTCCGGAGCCGGAAGTCGTTGCCGGCACCAAGTCGTCAAACATCGGAAACGGAGGTGTCGGCAGCGTGGTCATGGTGCATGTGCCGATTCCGCTTTTCGATCGAGCCCGCCCTGAACGCGCGGCGGCCCGCGCGCGCCGTTCCCAGGCCGAGGCGCAGCTCGAGTCGCTGCGCGCCACGCTTCGGAGCCAGATCACCGCGTGGCGCGATGCGTTGATCGAACGCCGGGCGACAGCTGACCGGTATCGCGCGACTGCCGGCCCGGCAGCGGCGGAGCTCGAACGCATCGCGCAGGTGAGCTACGACGCCGGCGAGCGCGGCATTCTCGAACTGCTCGATGCCAACCACAGCGCCGCGACCGCCCGCATCCGTCAGGGTGCGCTCGATCGCCTGGTGCGAGAGGCAGAGATCGAGCTGGAGTTCGTCAGCGGATGGGAGAACCCATGAATCGGGTGACTGGTGATTCGCGATTGGTGATTGCGACCTGCGGGTTCCTCGCGCTCTTTGCCGGCTGTGCGCCCAGCGCGCCGCCCCCCGGGGCGACGGAGCCTCCAACGCTCGATGTCACGAGCTGGACAGATCAGAGCGAGCTCTTCATGGAACATCCGCCGCTCGTCGCGGGGCAGACAGTTCGCTTTGCCGTGCACCTCACGCGGCTCAAGGACTTCTCGGCCGTGAAGACAGGCCGTCCACGGATCGAGCTCGAACCGGAGGGTGGAGCGGCATCCGCCACCGTGCTGCCGGGCAGCGAGGCGCTTCGGCCAGGAGCCTTCCGCGTCGAAGGAAAGCTGCCGGCTGCCGGGAAGTATCGATGGGCGCTCATCGTGGAAGGGCCGGACGTCTCCGATCGCCACGACCTTGGAGTGACAACGGTGTTTGCCGACGAGGCCGCCGCGATCGGAGACGCAGAGAAGCGTCAGTCCGACGATCCTGCCGCCGTCGCCTATCTGAAAGAGCAGCAGTGGACCAATCCGTTCGCCACGGTTCGTGCCCGTGAAGGTGAAGTCCGCCGGTCGCTCCGCGTTCCCGCGAGCATCGAGCCGCTGACGGGCGGAGAAGCGATCGTGTCCGCGCCTGCCGATGGCCGCTTCACGGCACAGCAGCTTCCTGCCGTTGGCGATCGTGTGTCGGCTGGACAGGCGCTCGGTCGATTCGAACCACGCCTGTCGGAGAACACCGATGATCACGCCACGCTCGTGGCGAATGTCGCAGAGGCAGAAGCCGTCGTGGAGGCTGCGCGCGCCGACCTGACGCGTGCGCAGCGCCTGCTGGCCGAGCGTGCCGTGCCGGCTCGGCGCGTGGAGGACGCACAGCGCGCGGTGAACATCGCCGAGGCGAGGCTGACAGCCGCACGATCCCGCCTGACGCAACGCGACGAGACGCTGCGCAGTGGTGGCGGCGTGGCCAGCGGGAATACGTTCGTCCTCCGCGCTCCGATTGCCGGTCGCGTCGCGGACGTTCACGCCGCGCTCGGCGCCTCCTACGACGAAGGCGCGCCGCTCTTCCGCATCGTCCGCACCGATCGCGTGGAGCTGCAGGCGCACATCCCGGCTTCGGAGGCGCCGCTGCGTCAGCCGATCCACGAGATTGCGCTCGAGATTCCCGGTCGCGCCGATCCGATCGTCGTTGACGCCGATCACATGCACGACGCAGGGGTCATCGATCCGCGGACGCGTGCGCTCCCGGTTCAATTCGACGTCGAGAACCGGTCCGGTCAGCTGCTCGTGGGGCAGACGGCGACCGCGCTTCTCTACACCGGGCAGAAGGAGCGGATGGTCGTCGTGCCGAAATCCGCGGTGCTGATGGAAGGCGGGCGGCCGTTCGTCTTCGTCCAGAGCGGTGGTGAGAGCTTCGACCGCCGGTTCATCGAGGTCGCCACCCGCGACGGCGATCTGGTTGGCGTGCGCTCCGGCGTGAAGCCCGGCGAGCGTGTGGTGACGGCCGGGGCCTACGAGGTGCAACTGGCGTCAGCCGCTGGAGGTCTGCCCGCAGAGGGACATGTCCATTGAGCACGATGTGTGATTGGCGATTGGTGATTGCGATTGGTGTTTGAGATTGGTGATGTGACGGCATGAAACGGCTGATTCAGTGGTCGATTGATCATCACTGGCTGGTGATCGCGCTCTCCGCGCTGCTGCTGGCGGCGGGGGCCTGGACGGCGCGCGGCATGCCGGTGGACGTGTTTCCAGACCTGACCGCTCCGACGGTCACCATCCTGGCCGAGGGCCACGGGATGGCTCCTGAGGAAATGGAATCGCTGGTCACGTTTCCGATCGAGACCGCGATCAACGGCGCGTCTGGAGTCCGGCGGGTCCGGTCGGCAACGGCGGTCGGCGTTGGCGTCGTCTGGGTCGAGTTCGACTGGGGCACGGACATCTACATCGCCCGCCAGCTCGTGGCGGAAAAGCTGGCGCTCGTCAGCGGCTCGCTTCCGCCGCAGGTCGAGCGGCCGGTCCTCGCACCGATCTCCTCGATCATGGGCGAGATCCTCTTCTTCGCCCTGTCCTCAGACGACGTCGATCCGCTGACGATGAGGACGGTTGCGGATACGGTGGTGCGCCGGCGGCTGCTGGCCGTGCCTGGTGTCTCTCAGGTCACGCCGATTGGTGGGGCGGAGCGTCAGTTCCAGGTCGTTGCCCATCCGGATGCGCTGCGTGCCAACAACGTGTCGCTGAACGAGCTGCTCGACGCCGCGCGCGGTGCCAGCGACAACGCATCGGCAGGCATCTTCACTGAAGGTCCGCAGGAGTACGTGCTGCAGGCGATCGGGCGGGTGCGAAGCACAGAGGAGATCGGCGAGAGCGTCGTTGCGGTACGAGGTGCGCGATCGGTGCTGGTCCGTGACGTGGCGGAGGTGCGCGAAGGGGCCGCCCTGAAGCGGGGCGAAGGGTCCCGCAATGGCAAGCCGGCCGTCGTCATAGGCGTTCAGAAGCAGCCGGGCGCCAACACCATCGAGGTCACCCGGCGGCTCGACAGCGAACTGGACGCCCTGCAGCGGGATCTGCCCCGCGGCATCACGATCGACCGCCGGATCTTCCGCCAGGCCGACTTCATCGAGGTCGCCGTCAACAACGTCGTCAACGCGCTTCGCGACGGCGGCATCCTGGTCGTTGCCGTCGTGCTCGTGTTTCTCGCCAACCTCCGGGCTGGCGCAATCACTCTGACGGCGATTCCGCTCTCCCTGGCAGCGGCGGTGCTCGTGCTGCGAGGCTTCGGCGCCACGATCAATACGATGACGCTCGGCGGGCTCGCCATTGCGATTGGCGCGCTCGTGGACGACGCGATTATCGACGTGGAAAACGTGGTGAGGCGCCTGCGCGAGAATGCCGCGAAGCCTGAAGCCGATCGGCAGCCTGCCGCGGCGATCGTCCGCGATGCCACCGTCGAGATCCGCAGCTCCATCGTTTTCGCCACGGTGATCATCGTTCTGGTCTTCCTCCCGATCTTCGGTCTCGCCGGAGTCGAGGGACGGCTGCTGACGCCGCTGGCCTTCGCCTACATCGTCGCGCTCCTCGCGTCGCTGGCGGTTGCCGTGGTCGTCACTCCCGCGCTCTGTTACGCATTTCTCCCGGGCGCAGCGTCGATCACGCGAGGACACGACGGCTGGCTGGCGCGGACACTCAAGGCACGATTCGCGAGGCTGCTCCCGCACGCCCTCGAACGGCCGGCCATGGTCACCGGTGTGGCTGGCCTGCTCTTGATCGCGGCAGTTGCGGCAGCGACACGCTTCGGCACGGCGTTCCTTCCCGAGTTCCATGAAGGCAGCCTGACGCTTAGCGTTAACACGCTGCCCGGAACGTCGCTCGAGAAGTCCGACGAGATCGGAACCCGCGTCGAGCGGATCCTGCTGGCCCAGCCAGAAGTGGTTGCCACTGCCCGCCGGACGGGACGAGCCGAGCTGGACGAGCATGTCCAGGGCGTCGAAGCCGCCGAAATCGATGTGGGCCTCCGGGAGGGCGGACGACCACGTGAGGAGCTGCTGGCGGAGCTGCGGCGGGGCTTCAGCACGTTGCCGGGAACCAACGTGACGATCGGCCAGCCGATTTCGCACCGGATCGACCACATGCTGTCGGGCACGCGCGCCAACATCGCGGTGAAGATTGCCGGCGACGACCTGCTCGTTCTCCGGAAGCTCGGCGAGCAGGTGCGCGATGCGATGCGCGGGGTCCGGGGCGTGGCTGACCTGTCGCTGGAGCAGCAGACCGAGATTCCCTTCGTCCGGTTCATCCTCAATCGCCAGGCGATCGCGCGCTACGGCCTGCGCGTGCAGGACGTGGCCTCCGCTATCGAGACGAGCCTGGCTGGGACGACGGTGGGCCGTGTCTTTGACCGGACGGCGTCATTTGACCTGACGGTTAAGCTCGATCCAGCGGCAGCCGTCGATTTCGACCGGATCGCCGACCTGCCGATCGACACCCCGACGGGCGCCACGGTGCCGATCCGCGTGCTGGCGGATGTCCGCCGTGAAACGGGACCGAACATGGTCCTGCGCGAGAACGTCCAGCGCCGCATCGTCGTGTCGTGCAACGTTGCCGGGCGCGACCTGGGGAGCGTGGTCAGCGACATCAGGGCGGCAGTGGCGCAATCGGTGCCGATGCCGGAAGGCTATCGGGTGGAATACGGAGGGCAGTTCGAAAGTCAGCAGAGCGCGTCGAGGCGTCTGCTCGTGCTCGGGGCGCTCGTGATCGCCGCGCTCTTCATGATCCTGATCCTTGCCTTCGGACGCCCCAGGGATGCGCTGCTCGTCATGCTCAACCTGCCGCTGGCACTCATCGGCGGCGTGGCCGGCGTCTTCTTAGCCGGAGGCGTCCTGAGCGTCGCTTCGATGATCGGGTTCATCACGCTGTTCGGAATCGCGACGAGAAACGGCATCATGCTCGTTTCGCACATCCGGCACCTGATCGATGAGGAGCGTGTCGCCGATCTGCGCGCTGCCGTCGAGCGCGCCGCCCAGGAACGGCTGATTCCGATTCTGATGACGGCTATGGCGGCGGGCCTGGCCCTCATCCCGCTGGCGCTGTCGGCAGGGAAGTCTGGCAGCGAGATTCAAACGCCGATGGCCATCGTCATCCTGTGTGGCCTGACGACCTCGACGCTGCTCAACATGTTCGTCGTGCCAACGCTGTATTTGAGATACGGAAGGAAATAGACGGCTTTGGGCACTAACTACCAACTACGAACTGCCAACTACCAACTACCGACTAGGATTATGAGCACCCTATGACCCGCACTCTTCAATGGCTCTTCTTCGTCAGCGTGCTGCTGTTCCTCAGCGGTATCGGCTTCGTCATCGCAGCGGGGCGCACCGTGCGTGCCGCCGCACCGGCGGCGGCCCCGGCCGCGCCGGCTGTGCCCGAGATTGCCTCGGTCAAGTACGTCATGCGGGGGATCACCATGCCCAACGCAGCTGCCATCTGGGACTCCGTCAGCACCATCGTGGACGCGAAAGGCGTGACGGAGAACCAGCCGCGGACCGACGAGGAGTGGGCGGCGGTTGCAGCGAGCGCCGCGGCGCTGGCCGAATCGGCCAACCTGCTGGTGACCGGGGACCGCGCCGTCGATCGCGGCGACTGGGTGAAGTTTGCGACGGAGCTGCGCGAGTCTGCGAAGACCGCGCTCGCGGCCGCGGAGAAGAAAGACCCTGCCGGCATTCTGGCCGTCGGGGAAGTGATCAATGCGTCCTGCGATGCCTGCCATGAACGCTACCAGCGCAATTAGGACACGAAGATTGACTGTCAGGGAAGCAGCGTTGACGGCGGGACTCGTGGCGATGGCATCAATCGCGCTGGATGCGCACGGCGTGTCAGGCAAGGACGCCGTGTTCCTTCAGGGACTGGAAGGGCGCGCCATCGTGCCGCTGATGTATCTCGGCGCCAAGCACATGGTGACCGGATACGACCACCTGTTGTTCCTCGTCGGCGTGATCTTCTTTCTCTACCGGCTGAAGGACGTCCTCCTCTACGTGAGCCTGTTCACCATCGGCCACAGCGTCACGTTGCTGGCCGGGGTGCTCGGCGGCATTCACGCCAATCCCTACATCATCGACGCCATCATCGGGTTCTCGGTGGTCTACAAGGCGTTCGAGAACATGGACGGCTTCAGGCGCCTGTTCGGCTTCCAGCCCGATACGCGCGCGGCGGTGCTCATCTTCGGCCTCTTCCACGGCTTCGGGCTTGCCACCAAGCTGCAGGACTTCGAGCTCGCTCCCACCGGCCTGGTGGCGAACATCGTCAGCTTCAACGTCGGTGTCGAGCTGGGGCAGGGCCTGGCGCTGACGTTCATCCTCATCGCCCTGACGTATTGGCGCACGCGCAGCGGATTCATACGGCACGCTTTTGCCACCAACGCGATCGTGATGGCATGCGGTTTCCTGCTGGTGGGCTATCAGCTCTCCGGCTATTTCCTCACCACTTGATCATGGCGACAACTACCAACTCCCAACTTCCAACTCCCAGCGGGCTCGCGGTGGAACCAATCCAGGAGATCCGTCATCGGCTGGCCCTGGCCTTTGGTGCGGCGCTGCTCGTGGCGGGACTGCTCCTCGTCACCGTCATTCTTCCGGCCGAGTACGCTGTCGATCCGCTCGGCACAGGCGCGAAGCTCGGGCTGCTGCAGCTCGGTGAAACCGGCAAGCAGGTTGAAGCGCTCGAAGCAGGGAAGGGAAGCGCCGCCGGCGGCGTGACGCTTCTTGTGCCGCAGGACGCTGCCTTCAAGCAGGAGACGATCACGTTCGAGGCAAAGCCGCGTGAAGGACTCGAATACAAGTACCGCCTCGAGAAAGGCGAGGCGCTGCTGTACTCGTGGTCGGCGTCCGCGGCGATGAACACCGAGTTCCATGCAGAGCCAGACGGTGCGCCCCGGGGCTACGCTCAGACCTATGAAAAGAAGGATGGGATGACGGCTGCGTCGGGCACGTTGACGGCACCCTTTTCCGGCATCCATGGCTGGTACTGGGAGAACACCAGCGACAAGCCGGCCACGATCACGCTGACCACTGCCGGCTACTACAACCTGTCACACGAATTCCGCACGGGGCAGCCGGTCAAGAACAAGAACTTCAAGTAGGGTCAGAACCCATGCATCGAGTTTTGTTTGCCGGCGTCGCCGCGCTTGTTGCGGCCGCCGCATGGCACGTATCGTCGTTCGCGCAGTCCAGTCCGGCGGCGTCCGGATCTCGCAGCGCGCCGACCTACACGGCCGCCCAGGCGTCCCTTGGGCAGTCTGCGTATCGCACGTCCTGTGCCTCATGTCACGGCAACAATCTCGACGACGGCGCGTTCGGGCCACCGCTCAAGGGCGTGCCGTTCATTCAGAAGTATGGCGGGCGCAGCGTCGAGTCGCTCTACACGGTATCGGCGACGAGGATGCCGACCACGGCCCCCGGCTCGCTGCCCGCGCCGGTCTATGCGCAGATCGTCGCCTACGTCCTGCAGCAGAACGCCATCGTCGCCGGGACGGAGGAGCTGCCTGCCGATCCGGCGCGCCTGTCCGCCATGACGATTCCGCAGGGCGGCTTCAGCATCATGGCGTTCTCGCCCTACACGCCGCCGGCGCCGCGGGTGACGCGTCCGAATCCGCTCGATCGCTACACAGCGGTGACCGACGAGATGCTTGGGGCGCCCGCGTCATCGGAGTGGCTCTCCTGGCGGCGTACGTGGGACGCGCACGGATTCAGTCCGCTCGCGCAGATCACGAAGGCGAACGTCGCGAATCTGCGCGTGGCCTGGAGCTGGTCGCTGCCGCCCGGATCCAACGAGGGGACGCCGCTCGTGCACGACGGCGTGCTCTTCGTACACGGGATGGGCGATCGCGTCCAGTCGCTCAACGCCCAGAGCGGCGACCTGCTGTGGGAGTACCGCAGGCAGTTGCCTCAGGGCGTCGCGCCGACCGTCAAGCGTGGCATGGCTCTCTACCGCGATCGGCTCTACATCGGGACGTCAGATGCCAACGTCATCGCACTGGACGCCAGGACCGGCAAGCTGGTGTGGGATACGCGCATTGGCGACACTCGTGTGCGCGAGGGCGTCGCTGGAGGAGTGCTCGCAGCGCGCGGAAAGATCATGGTCGGCACGACCGGCACAGGTGTCGGCGCAAAGCCGGGTGGTCCACAGATCGTCGGCCTCGACGCCGAGACGGGCCGGATCGCCTGGCGTGTGAACACGATTGCTCAACCCGGCCAGCCAGGTGGCGAGAGCTGGAACGGCATTCCGATCGAGAAGCGGAGCGGCGCATCGGTCTGGACGACGGGCAGCTACGAGCCGACGACCGGACTGGCGTTCTTCGGAACCGGAAACACCTACGACACCGGTCCGCTCCTGCCCCCATCGACCGCTCCGGGCGTCACGAATGACGCGCTGTATACGAACACAACGCTGGCCATCGATCCCGATACGGGCAGGATCGTCTGGCACTTTCAGCATCATCGGCGCGAGTTGTGGGACCTCGATTGGGCGTTCGAGCGGCAGATCGTCGATCTGCCGGTTCGTGGCCAGACGCGCAGGCTCGTCCTGACTGCCGGGAAGATTGGGATCTACGACGCGGTCGAGGCCGCGACTGGCCGCTTCGTGTTCTCCATCGATCTGGGTCTCCAGAACATCGTCACGGCGATCGATCCCGAAACGGGGGAGAAGTCGATCGACGCCGGCCAGATTCCTGACGATCGCAGCGTCAAGTTCGTGTGCCCGCATGGCGCTGGCGTCAAGAATTACCCTCCCGCGTCCTATAACCCGTCGAGCAAGGTCGTATTCGCGCCGTTGACGGAAGCGTGCATGGATGTGTTTCCGATTCCGGGCGGCGCTGGCCGCGGTGCGCTCTCGTCGGGCGTGAACTGGGGAATCCGTCCACGTGAGAACAGCGATGGAAAGTACGGCCGCCTTGAAGCGATCAACCTGGAGACTCGCAAGGCGGTCTGGGTGACCCGAGATCGGGCCCCGATGACTTCGGGCGTGCTCGCGACGGCCGGCGGTGTCGTCTTCGCCGCTGCGTTCGACCGGTTCTTACGTGCCTTCGACGACGCGACCGGGAAGGTGCTCTGGCAAACGCGGCTGAATGACGTCAGCAGCGCCATACCGATCACCTATAGCGTCAACGGAAAGCAGTACCTTGCAGTGGCCACAGGCCAGGGCGGGTTCCACGCCGCAAGCTATGCCGTCCTGGTCCCCGAGCTCGTCAGTCCGCCCGATCGCAGCGCGATGCTCTGGGTGTTTGAGCTGCCATAGACCGTGTATCCCGTTCTGTTCCGCATCGGCTCGTTCGAGATCACCAGCTTTGGTGTGCTCGTCGCTATTGGCGCGCTGGCCGGCATCTGGGTCTTTCAGCGTGAGCTGGCCAGACGATCGCTGCCCGAGGCGGGTGTCGATGCCGGCATCGCAGGAGTCATCGGCGGCCTGATCGGCGCCAAGCTGTTGTGGACCGTCGAGCACGTCGCCTATGGCTTCGGCCCCGTGAGCGAGCTTCTGTTCAGCCGCGGCGGGATGAGCTGGTTCGGTGGGCTGTTCGGCGGTCTGGCGGCCGGACTCTGGATGCTCCGGCGCCGCGGTATTCCGCTCATGGCCGGTCTGGCTGCGGCCTCACCGGGCCTGGCGCTTGGTCACGGAATCGGCCGGATCGGCTGCTTTCTGGTTGGCGACGACTACGGCAGGCCAACGGATCTGCCGTGGGGCGTCGCGTTTCCGCAAGGACTTCCCCCAACCGACGTGCCCGTGCATCCCACGCAGCTGTATGAGTTCGCGTTGCTGCTTCCGCTCGCGTGGCTGCTCATCCGCTGGCGGCGCCAGGGTGTTGCCGACGTCATCGTGTTCGGTCGCTATCTGGTGCTGGCAGGAGTGATCCGGTTTGCGATCGAGTTCGTCCGCGTGAACGAGCCCGTGGCGGGTCCGTTCACGCTGGCGCAGTTGATTGCGGGCGGCGTCGCCGTTGCCGGGATGATCCTTCTGGCGGCGAACCGCCGCGCCACAACGGTCTAGTACCCTCGGCGCGACTTCTTCGCCTCGCGCTCGACGGCCCCGCTGACCTTCCGGCCGGCCTCGCCAGCACGACTCCGAAGAGTTCCGCCCAGCTGATTGAGCTCGCCCTTCGCGCGCATCCGCTCGTTGCCTGTTGCGCGGCCGATCACTTCCTGTGCAGCGCCCTTCATCTTCTGGCCCGCACCCTTGATTTCCTGCTCAGCCGACTTCCTTCGGAATGTGCCCATGTCATGCTCCCTTGTCTGTGTGGCTTCCGCCGATTACGCGGAGGCTACTGCCGGGATCGTGTTCAAGACGCGTTCCGTTTGCCGCAAAACTCCCGATCGTCCGCTTCAGCTACAGTAAGTCGGTGCGTCTGAAGACCCTCATGCTGCTTACGCTGCTGGCAATGGTCCCGGCCACCGCGCAGGCGCAGCTGCAGCTGACAACGATCGACGGCGTCGTCACGATGCCCGACGACCGCCCGGCGGACGGCGTCGCGGTTCTGCTGCTCGATCGGCTGGGCAACACCATTCGCTCAACGGAGTCATCGACCGATGGGCAATTCCGGTTTGCAGGTGTGCAGCCGGGTTCCTATTCGATGCGCGCCGAAGCCACACCGCTGAGAGCGGAGGTCCGCGACATTCAGGTCAGCGGTGCGCTTCACGTCACCGTCAGCCTCCGGATGTCCGCCGTGGCGGCGGAACAGGTATTGGTGCGAGCGCCAGCCGAAATCGAATCCGGTGCGACCAGCACGCGCGTCACCCTCGGGGGTGACACGCTGAAAGACGCGTCGCCGCGCGTGCGTACGCGCGGACTCCAGGACGTCCTGGCGACGATTCCGGGATGGGGAAGCGAGGACAACGGTCTCGTCCACGTGCGCGGTGTGGATGAGGGCGTCCTCTACGTCGTGGACGGTGTGCCCTGGTACGAGCGCTTCGACGGCCTCTTCGGCGTGGCGCCGGATCCGATGACACTCGAGTCGATCACCGTATCGACCGGCTACATCCCTCCCGAGTTCGGCTTCAAGTCCGGCGCGGTTGTCGAGGTGCGATCCGCGGCAGCACCGGTAACGCGATGGACGGGCGCAGCTGAGTCCTCTGTCGCGTCGGAGTCCACGGGAGACGGCGCCGTACTCGCCGCAGGTCCTCTGTTCAGCGGCGGGAACCTCGCATTCAATCTCGCTGGTCAGCGCTCGGCGAGATTCCTCGATCCGACGCATCCCGGGAACTTCCACAACACCGGGCACTCGCTGACGGGTACCGCCGAGTTTGGCTGGTCGATCGGCCCGGCGAACGTCCTTCAGGCCGTGGCAGGAGCCGGACGGGCCGTGTTCGAGGTGCCGCACGATGCCGGGCAGGAGGAGGCCGGGCAGGACCAGCAGCAACGGGTGAGGTCTTCGTGGCAGACGGTGTCATGGCAGCGTGCGTGGTCGGGCCGGACCCTGACGCACCTGGCGGGCTATCACCGCATGGGCAGGCTCGGCCTCGACGGCAGCGACGCCGATACGCCACTGACTGTCGCAGCTGATCGGACGATTCGCCGTATCGGCTTTCTTGCCAGCGCGAGCCACACTGTCGGGCGCCATCTGTTCAAGGTCGGCGCGGAGGCCGCACGGCTGCAGCTTCATGAGCAGTTCAGCTTTGCGGTGACTGACGACGATGGTGAGTTCACGCCGGAAGTCATGGCGTTCACTCCTGACCATCCCTTCGAATTCAGCGACCGAGGCACGCCGGCACTCTTCGCGCTCTACGCCCAGGATTCATTCCGGCCGCTCGACGCGCTCACGATCGACCTTGGCGTCCGCTTCGACTGGAGCCGGATGCTCGTCTCGTCCTCGCAGGTGAGCCCACGTCTCGGTATCGCCTACAGCCTGGATCGTACCGGGACGACGGCTCGCGCATCGTTCGGCCGGTTCTTCCAGCCGCCGCAGGCGGAGAACCTGCTTCTCGCTTCGTCGGAGCAGGCGTTTGCGCTGTCGCCGTTTGCCGGCAATCTGGGAGCGGGCGGGGCACCGATCCTTCCGGAAGAGCAGAAGGCGTTCGAGCTCGCGGTCGATCAGATGCTTGGCCGCTTCGTGCGGCTCGACGTCGCGTACTGGCGCCGCTGGGTGCGCAACGTCGCGGACCCGAATGTCTTTCTCGGAACCACGATCATCTTTCCGAACAGCGTGGCCCGAGGGTGGGCTTCGGGAATTGACCTGCGGGTGGATGTGCCGCGACGCCGCGGATGGTCGGCGTTCGCAAGTTACGGCAATGCACGAGTCGAGCAGGCCGGGCCGATCACTGGCGGCCTCTTTCTCGAGGATGAGGTCGCCGAGATCGCCGGCGGTGAGCGCTTCATCCCGGATCACGATCAGCGAAATACAGGGGCGGCGGGTGTCTCGTTTGCCGCGGGTGGTACCAGCGTCGCGGTCAACGCGCGGTACGAAAGCGGCACTCCGTTGCAGTTCGAAGACGACGACCTCGGCGAGCTGGAGGAGCGCGCTGGTGCGGAGCTCGTGGACTTTGGGCGCGGACGCGTCAGGCCCCGCAAGACCGTGGACCTCGCACTCTCACAACAGGTCCACCGCGTCGGCCGCACGGACCTGACGATCCGGCTCGCCGTGCTGAATATCACCGATGCCCGCTGGGCGTACAACTTCGGCAATCCATTCAGCGGCACGCATTTCGGACCCGGGCGGACCGTGCAGCTGGGGCTGCGCGCGAGCTTTCGATAGACACGAAGACTCGAAGGGGACGAAGCACACGAAGAAATGCCCAAGAGGTTCTTCGTGGTCTTCAAGCTCTTCGTGAGCTTCGTGTTAGAGCCGTACACTGCGTAATCGCAGCGCGTTCGCGATCACTGACACCGAGCTGAAGCTCATGGCGGCGGCGGCGATCATCGGACTCAGCAGCAGGCCGAGCCACGGATACAGCACGCCAGCCGCGATCGGCACTCCGAGCGCGTTGTAGACGAACGCAAAAAACAGGTTCTGCCTGATGTTGCTCATCGTCGCTCGACTGAGGCGGCGGGCGCGGGCGATGCCTCGGAGGTCTCCCTTCACGAGCGTCACGCCCGCGCTCTCCATTGCCACATCGGTTCCGGTGCCCATCGCGATGCCGACGTGCGCCTGTGCGAGCGCCGGCGCGTCGTTGATGCCGTCACCGGCCATGGCGACGATGTGCCCTTCTTCCTGAAGGCGCTTGACCATCGCAGCCTTCTGATCCGGAAGGACTTCCGGCATGACGTCGTCGATCCCGAGCTTTCGGGCGACGGTTTCGGCGGTTGTCCGGCTGTCGCCGCTCAGCATGACAATGCGGAGCCCCTCCCGATGAAGCTGGGCAATCGCTTCCGGCGTGGTGTCCTTGATCGGATCTGCGACGCCGATGAGGCCAGCGAGCACGCCGTCGATGGCGACGAACATCACCGTCTGGCCATCGCGGCGGAGCTCGTCCGCCCGTGCGGCGGCGTCGCCGGGTGATAGTCGAAGGTCTTCCAGGAGGCGGAGGTTTCCAAGCGCCACAAGTCGTCCCTCGACCCTGCCGCGCACGCCCTTGCCGGTAATCGACTCGAACGACTCGGCGTTCGACAGCGCCGCGCCTCGTTCGACGGCTCCATCGACGATCGCCGCGGCCAACGGGTGCTCGCTTCCACGCTCGAGCGACGCCGCGAGTCTCAGCACGGCCGCCTCATCAGAGTCACCGATGGGAATGAGCGAGACGAGCCTGGGCTTGCCGACGGTCAGCGTCCCGGTCTTGTCCACGATCAGCGTGTCCACGTCGCGGAGAACTTCGATTGCCTCGGCGTTCTTGAACAGCACACCCGCGGTTGCGCCTTTTCCGCTCGCCACCATGATCGACATCGGCGTCGCCAGCCCCAGGGCGCACGGGCACGCGATGATCAGCACCGCGACGGCATTGATGAGGGCGTACGCCAGCCGCGGTTCAGGGCCGACGGTTCCCCAGACGATGGCGGTTGCAATCGCAATCGCCACGACCGCGGGCACGAAGTAGCCTGAGACGACGTCGGCAAGGGTCTGAATCGGCGCGCGGCTGCGCTGGGCGTGCGCCACCATGTCGACGATCTGAGCGAGCAGCGTGTCGCGTCCGACGCGCTCAGCGCGCATCACGAACGAGCCTGTGCCGTTGACCGTTGCGCCGATGACTCTGTCGTCTTCACGCTTCTCGACTGGAATCGGCTCGCCCGTGACCATCGATTCGTCAACCGCACTGGTCCCGTCGAGGACCGTCCCGTCCACCGGCACCTTTTCACCAGGCCGGACGCGAAGCCGATCGCCGGCTCTGACGTGATCGAGCGGCACGTCTTCCTCGCTGCCGTCGCTGCCGAGTCGCCGGGCCGTCTTCGGGGCGAGCCCCAGCAGGGCGCGGATGGCCGCGCCCGTGTGGCTTCGTGCGCGGAGCTCCAGGACCTGCCCGAGCAGCACGAGCGTGACGATGACCGCGGCCGCTTCGAAGTAGACGCCGACGTGCCCGTTGTGCATCCGGAACGAATGCGGAAACAGACCCGGAAATACCGTGGCGATCACGCTGTAGATGTAAGCGACGCCGACACCAAGCGCGATCAGCGTGAACATGTTGAGGCTTCGGTTCGTGACTGAGTGCCATCCACGGACGAAGAACGGCCATCCGCCCCACAGCACGACGGGCGTGGCGAGTGCCAGCTGCACCCACGCGAGAGCCGACGGAGGTACGAGCCTTCCCAGGCTGCCCGGGAGAAACTCGCTCATCGCCAGCAGAAACACGGGTACCGTGAGCGCGACGCTGGCCTGGAAGCGCCGGGTCATGTCGTCGAGCTCTGGATTGGGTTCGTCGTCGAGTGAGATCGTCCTCGGCTCGAGCGCCATACCGCAGATCGGGCAGGAGCCAGGCTCCGTGCGGACGATCTCCGGATGCATCGGACACGTCCACTCGGCGGCACCGGCGGCGACCGGTGCCGGCCTCGCATCCGGGTTCAGGAATCGTTCGGGGTCGTCGCGGAACTGCTCGAGGCAACTCTCGTTGCAGAAGTAATAGGTGTGCCCCTGATGCTCGATCTGCCCGGCTGAGTCTTCGGGCGCAATCGTCATCCCGCAGACAGGATCAACGACCTCAGTTGGAGCCTCGGCGGCGTGTCGCTCTTGCACTCGTCTCTCTGAGCCTTAGGCCTTCGCCCTTAAGCCTTGATGTACTTGGCAGGATCGGCGTCGAACTTCGTCTTGCAGACCTTCGCACAGAAGTAATAGGTCTTGCCGTTGTACTCGCTCGTGGCCGCGGCTTTCGCCGGGTCCACCTGCATTCCGCACACGACGTCGAGTTCCATGTTCCTCCTCCACTCCGGGTGTTTGTGTCTGTAAGACGCCCGATCGCCATCGGGCGATTCCAGGAAATTCCAATCACCCGAATATCTCACGCCCTGCGAAGAAAGCCGCCGCGGAAACTGTGGAAGAATGGACGGAGTGCGGGTCGCCTCGCTGTTACTCGTTTTCTCCCTGCTTGCCCCGTCCGTGGGCTCGCTCGTGTGCGACTGGGCATGTGCCGCCAATCACATGGAGTCGGCCCCGGGAAGCCCATGCCACGATCATGGGACGAAGGATTCGTCTGCGACCGTTGGCGCGGCTCATCGCTGCCATGATCTTGCCGCTCCCGTCGAGTCGATTCTGGCCAGTGCACCGCAGCTCGACCTGAAGATGACTGTCATGGCCGTCCTGTTGCCGGGCCGTGGGGTTGCACTCACGCTCGTTCGGAGCACAGATCGTTCGTTCAGCATCACGCACGCTCCATCCCCGCCGCTGATCTCCCGTCGCGTCTGATACCCGTCTGGCAATCCACGCCACGTAGGGAAGGGTCCAGGTGTAGTCCTGGTCTCGAATGCGGAGACGGAGTATGCGAATTCAGCGGATTCTCACGAACGGCCTTTTGTTCTTCGCTCTGACCACGGCGCGCGCCGTGGCGCAGGAGCATCAGCATCCCCAGACGCCAGCCGCGCCGGCGGACCATCAACACACTCACGGCACCGCGACGAGCCTGTTCTCGCCGCGCGAGGGTTCAGGAACGTCGTGGCTTCCCGAGTCGACGGAGATGTACGCACTGCATGGGCGCGTCGGCCCATGGGAGCTGATGTTTCACGGCGACGCGTTTCTGCAGTTCCTGCGTGAGGCCGCCAACGGCGATCGCGGGTCTTCACAGGGAGGCAGCGTCAACTGGGTGATGGGCATGGCACGCCGCGAGCTTGGAACGTCCCGGGTCGGGGCGCGTGCGATGGTCAGCCTGGAGCCAGCGACGATTGGCAACTGCGGATATCCGGATCTACTGGCGACCGGTGAACTGTGTGAGGGTGAAGCCATTCACGATCGCCAGCATCCGCACGACTTCCTGATGGAGCTGGCCGGGGATTTCGAACGTCCGCTGCGGGGATCGTTGCGTCTGCAGCTGTACGGCGGGCCTGCAGGGGAGCCTGCGCTCGGTCCCGTCGCGTTTCCGCATCGCCCGTCGGCATCGCCGAATCCGCTTGCGCCGATCAGTCATCACTGGCTGGACGCCACGCACATCGCCTATGGCGTCGTGACGGCGGGCGTGTTCTCGCCGAAATGGAAGGGGGAGGGATCTCTTTTCAATGGGCGCGAGCCCGATGAAGATCGCTGGGACGCCGACTTCGCCGCGATGGATTCGTATTCAGGCCGGGTGACCTTCGCGCCGACGCCCGATATGGTGGTCCAGTTCTCAGCAGGACACCTGACAGACGCGGAGGCGGGCGAGGACGTATCGTCGCGCACCGATGTCGATCGCGTGACCGCGTCGATGATTTACAACCGGCGCTTCGCAACCGGGAACGTCTGGGCGACCACATTCGCGTGGGGGCGCAACGAAGAAGCAGGCATCGCGACACAGGCGTTTCTGGCCGAAAGCAGCGTGACGCTCAACGACCGTGACGTCTGGTACGGGCGCTTCGAGATCGCGGGCAAGGAGGCGCACGACCTGCACGTCGAGGAGTTTGGCGACGAGGTGTTCACCGTGAGCAAGTTGCAGGGCGGATACACCCGCTACCTCGCCGGCGCAGCCGGCCTGCGCTTTGGCGTCGGCGGATATGGGTCGGGCGGGTTCGTCCCGGGGCGGCTGAAGCCAACCTACGGAAGCCGCGCGAACCTGGGCTTCGGGTTTTACGTGACCGTCAGGCCCGGCGCGCACAAGATGTAGCCATGCGGTTCCTGAAGTGGGCCGGCCTCGTCTCGGCGTTCCTCGTCGTTGCGGTACTTACGGCCGTCGGCTACGTCCGCTCGACCGGTCTGCGCGCTCGCGCAACACCGGGAGCGCTCGAGACCAGAGTCGCACGAACCATGCGCTCGCTCGCGATATCGAGTCGCGATCGCGCCCGCGCGAATCCAGTCACCGCGTCAGAAGAGGCGCTGCAGAGCGGTTTGGAGCACTACGCCGACCACTGCGCCGTCTGCCACGGCAACGACGGACGCGGCCTGACCGACTTCGGGCGCGGCCTGTTTCCACCGCCGCCGGACCTCCGCGCGCCGCCGACGCAGGAGCTGACCGACGGCGAGCTGTTCTACGTCATCGAGAACGGCATCCGATTTACCGGGATGCCCGCGTTCAGCACCGGTACGCCGGACGGGGAGGCTGAGAGCTGGAAGCTGGTGCACTTCATCCGCCGGCTGCCGCAGGTTGGAGAGGCGGACCTTGAGAGAATGAAGGCGCTGAATCCGCGCTCGCCTGCAGAGATCCGGCTGGAGCTCGAGGAGGAGCGCTTTCTCCGCGGTGAGGGTCCACCCTGACGGAACCGTCAGGAATTCTTCAGGTGTCGCAGGAGCCGCCCGCGTTACGCTGGTGCGGGATCGGGAAGGAGACCGGGATGAACAGGATGTTGATCATGGCCGTTGCCCTCGCGGGCGCCCTCGCGCTTCCGGCTGGTGTGTCGGCGCATGAGGGACACGTGCATAAGGTACTCGGCACGATCGCCAGCGTGCAGGCCACTCAGCTCGACGTCAAAACGACCGACGGTAAGATCGTGACCATCGTCTTCGACGCAAAGACACCGGTGACGCGCGGCAAGGCCAAACTCGATGCCGCGGCATTGAAGACGGGGGACCGCATATCGGTGGACTACACCGAGGGCAAAGACAAGATCAATACGGCGAAGACGATCAAGCTGGGAGAATCGCCGGCCGCGCGGAAATAGCGCTCGCGGATGAGTGCATTCTTCGCCTGGCTCGAAAACACCGGCGTCGCGGTCACGGTTCGCGACTCCCTCATGCTGACCGCCGCGCTGAGCGCGGTGCACATCGTCGGCTTCACACTGACCACGGGCGGCGCGCTGGTGGCGAACCTGAACCTGCTCGGCGTGCTCTTCCGCGGCCGCCCAGCCACTGAGGTGACCAGGCCGGCCACTCGCGGCATCCTCCTTGGACTGACGATCAGCGCGCTGACCGGCGTGCTGCTCTTCGGCCCGCGCGCGACGGTCGCGAGCGCCAACTGGATCTTCCAGCTCAAGATGGCGCTCCTCGCCACGGCCGTCGCGTTTCACCTGACCATTCACCAGCGCGTGGCGAGGACTGAAGCCGCCGCGGGCGCCCGCCGCGCAACCGGAGCGGTCGGGCTGCTGCTGTGGCTCGGTCTGGCTCTCGCCGGCTGCGCGTTCATCCTGCTCGAGTAACGCGATGCTCGAATGGCTCGAAGCGACGTCCGTCGGTCTCATGATTCGCGAATCCGCGTATGGATTCCAGGGCACGGTGGCGGTGCACCTCATGGCGATCACGCTGTCCGTTGGAACGCTCGTCTGGTTCGACCTCCGGCTCCTGGGCGTCAGCATGACCGGCTACCAGGCGTCGATGATCTACCGCCGGCTGATGCCGTGGATGTTCACTGGTTTTGCCCTGATGTTCATCTCCGGCGTCATGCTCTTCATTGCCTACGCCACCGCCGCCTACGACAACGTGTATTTCCGCATCAAGATCGCGGCGATGCTGCTGGCGGCCGCCAACGCGTTCCTCTATCACCGCTTGACTGAACGGCGGATCGCCGATTGGGATGCCAGCCCGAGGCCTCCCGGCGGGGCGCGCGCCGCGGGACTGGTATCGATCTGCGTCTGGGTCGTCGTGATCGTCGCCGGGCGGCTGATGTCGTACACGATGTTCTGACCCTCCCGTTCACGCTTCCGGGTTGGGCGTCCTGGCTGCATAATCTGTCCGGTCGTGCGAACAGGTCTTCTGATTGCCGTTGCGGTGGTGGCTGGCACTGTCGTCTACAACGCACAGGCACCGCAGTCGCGGATCTGGCAGGGCGTCTACACCGCTGCGCAGGCTGAACGCGGGCGCGCCACCTACGCCTCAACCTGTTCGCGGTGTCACAATCCGGATCTGTCCGGCGACAGAGGCCCGGCGCTCAAGGGCGCGCGCTTCATGACCACCTGGGGCGGAGGAAGCGTGACCCGGCTGTTCGAGAAGGTCCGCGACACGATGCCGCCGTTCGGCACCAGCACGCTCGACGACAAAACCAAGCTGGACGTCGTGACGTTCATTCTTCAGACGAACGGATTTCCGGCAGCCGACAAGGAACTGGCGGCCGAGGATCTGGAAGCGATTCAGATCCTGGCGCAGGGCGAGCAGCCCAGGGCGCAGAACTTCGCCAGAGTCCAGGTCGTGGGATGCCTTGCTCGAGGGGACGCGAACAGGTTCGTCCTGACCAACGCGTCTGAGCCGGTCGCGGCGGCGGACAATGCCCCGACACCGGCGCCAGGAACGGGCCGGGTCGTGCTGCTCAATGCCTCGCAGTTCAGTTCCGACGCGCAGGTCGGGCAGCGAGTGGACGCGCGCGGGCTGGTCTATCGTGATGAGCGCGACACGCTGCTGACCGTGATGTCGTTGAAGGTGGTCGGAACCTGCCAGAACTGAGATAATCCGCCCGCGGAGGCACTTCCATGGAGAGATGGCGTAACCCGGCGCAGTACCTCGGGGCACTTGGCCTCGTCATCAGCGTTGGCTTCGTCCCCGTCAGCGCACAGCAGCCCGACTTCACCGGCGTGTGGACCAACTACGTGGAGCCGGCGCAGGGCCGCGGCGCAGGCGCGGGCGGTGCGGCAACAGCCGGCGGCGGACGCGGCGGCGGCGCCGACCTCCCGATGACTGCGGAAGGGCGCCAGAAGGTCCAGGCCTACCAGGCGTTGATCAAAGGCACCGGCGACACGCCCGGTGGTTTCTGCCTCGGCACGGGGATGCCCGGCTCGATGCTCGGGTCGGGTGGCTACCCGATGGAAATCATCCAGCGGGCGAATCAGATCACCATCGTCTACGAAGCGCATAACGAAGTGCGGCGCGTCTACCTCGCTGACCGGGTTGTGCCCGAGGCCGATCGGCTGCCCGGCCGCAACGGGCACTCCACCGGCCGCTGGGAGGGCGACACGCTCGTTGTCGAGACTTCCAATCTCGTCGAGCAGGCCGATCAGCGCTATGCCCACAGCGACAAGGCGCGCATCGTCGAGCGCTACCGGCTCACGAAGGGCGCCAAGGGCGAGCGCTTGCTCGTCGCCGAGATGACGATGACCGATCCGGAGTTCTATTCGCAGCCCGTGAAGGCAGAGAAGAAGTGGGCCGAGGTTCCCAATGGGCACCTGCTGCCGTACGAATGCGCTGAGGAAGCCTGGAACATCCACCTGGAACAGTTGGCAGAGAAGGCCCGTTCGAAAAAATAGAGCATCCCCAAGGGTGCTGCTGAGGAGACTCAGGCCATGAGCAAGCTAGGGTTTGTCGTTGCAGCCGCTGCGCTGCTGGTCGTCTGGAGCACCGGTGCGGGCGCGCATCATTCCGCGCAGCAGTTCGACTTCACCAGGAACGCGTCAATCTCCGGCGTGGTCAAACGGTTCCAGCCGATCAATCCGCACATGCGGCTGGTCCTCTCGGTGACCGACGCGAAGGGCACCAGGGAGGTCTCCTTCGAAGGCCACAGCACGAACAACATGTATCGTGCCGGCTACCGCGACGGAATGATCAAGGTTGGCGACAAGATCACCGTGTTCGTGGCACCGCTTCGCGATGGAACAGAAGGTGGCTATGTGACGGCTGCCTCGACCGCTGACGGAAGGCGCTTCGGGCCTCAGTCACGCGCCGAACAGGAAGCGGAACGGGAGAAGGCGGAAGGGCGGAAATAGTCCGTCCTCCCGCATGCTCGCGGCCTAGTCGCGATCGAACTTCCTGCCCCAGGGGGATTTTTCGAAGATCTTTTCGACGGCTTCAAAGGACTTCCGTTCGTTCTTCCTCGCCTTGGAACTGAGTTCGTCGTGGGCCGTTCCCCGGAACACCACCTTCTCGGTCTTGGTATCGGTGACGTCCAGGATGAGCCTTCCGACGATGATGGGGTACGCGTTCCAGCCGTAGTACCCGCCATAGTACGGATACGCGACACCGCCCCAGTACGGTCCGGGGCCCCACCAGTAGGGGTCGCCCCAGCCCGTGTACACGAGCTCTTCACGTGTGTCGCCCTGGATGGAGATGACGATGTCCGGGTTCGTCTCCACTCTCCGGAGGCCGAGCACCCTCATATTGCCCTCTACCGCACCCACGATGCGCTGCATCATCAGCGGGCTCGTGTCCTCGGACATCTTGATCGTGCCGATGGCGAAGGTCTTGAACGCCCCGAAATTGGTGCTCCTGTCGTAGTCGGTATCGACGTGTTGCGCGAGCGCAGGCGCGGACATCAGCGCGAGCGCTAGTGCCAGCACTGGAACGCGGGTGAAGGAACGATTCATGACAACCTCCTGAGCAAGGAAGGGCGGTGCACTTCAGCCGCGCGAAGTGCTGGGGTCACCACCTGGCGCTTCGACGTCTGTTATTGAGAGCGCAAGAAGCGCACCTTGTATTGGCGATTGAAACAGGCTTGATTCTGCGGGGATGCGCAGCACCCGCACGACCATGTCAGGTCGCCTTCACGATGGGTCGTGATGACGTGGCGATCGAGAGAGCCTAGAGCCGCCCGAACAGGTGCAACAACCCGAGCGTAAGCCAGGGCACGTAGGTGATCAGCAGCACGCCGATCGCCAGGATTCCCAGCATCGGCAGCGTTGCCCAGGTCACCTCGAGCACAGGCTTCTTGAAGCGGTATGACGCGAGCAGGAGGTTGAGCCCGAGCGGCGGGTGCAGGTACCCGAGCTCGAGGTTGGCGATGAAGATGACCCCCAGGTGCACGTAATTGATCTGATAGGCATCGGCGAGAGGCAGCAGCAATGGCACCACGACGACGATGGCCGAGAAGATGTCCATCACGGTGCCGACGAGCAGCAGGAAGACGTTGAGCGCCAGCAGGAACGCGGCCTTCGACTGGATGTGCGACTGCGTCCACTCGATGAGCAGCGTCGGCACCTGCGCGTTGACCAGGTAGTTGGTCAGCCCGACGGCGATCGAGAGGATCACGAGCACCCCACCGACCAGCGCGACGCACTCGCCGGCGACACGCACGACCTCCTTGAACGTCGGTACGTCGCGATGCACGAACCGTTGAATGATCAGGGCATAGAGCGCCGCAATCGCCGCCGTCTCAGACGTCGTGGCGTACCCGCCGAAGAGCGCAAACAGCACGACGATCGGGAGCGCGATCTCCCATTTCGCATCCCAGAGGGCACCGAGCAGCTCGCTGAACCGGAAGGGTGTGCGCGCGGCGTTCGACTTGTACGCTTCGCGCACGCCGAGGGCGGCCAGCAGCGCGAGCATGAGGAGGCCAGGCACGAGCCCGCCGATGAACAGGTCTTCGATCGCGACGTTCTGGGCGACGATGCCATACAGGATCAGGGGAACCGAGAGGGGAAAGAGCAGCCCGAGCGAACCGGACGCGGTGAGCAGCCCGATCGCGAAGCGCTCGCGGTAGCCCTCCTTGAGGAGCGCTGGCAGCAGGAGCCCGCCGAGCGCGAGAATCGTGACGCCCGATCCCCCGGTGAACAGCGTGAAGAACGCACACAGCGTTGCGGCTGCCACTGCCGTTCCGCCCGGCGCCCAGCCGAACACGGCGCGCAGCGCGCGGAGCAGGCGTGTCGACGATTGTCCTTCGGCCAGTAGGAAGCCGGTGAGCGTGAAGAGCGGAATCGCCGCCAGATTCGCCGAGGGTGACGTCAGCTCTTCATACGCCTTGATGAGCGGAACAATGGGGCGGGTACCGTCGATGAAGAACGCCACCATCGCGATGCCGCCGAGCAGCGCGAAGATCGGCGTGCCGAGCACGCCAGCGATCACGATGCCGATCAGCCACGGAATGAGCGGCGCCCCCTCGAAGAGCTCGAAATGCCGCGCCGCATAGGCGCCGGCCACGATACCGAGCCCCGAGATGGCGCGGCCCCACCAGTGAGGCGAGGATTTCCAGGCCAGCCGCACCGCGATCAGCGTGAAGGCGATGGGGAAGGCCAATGCCGCCACCCAGACCGGAAGGTCCAGTGCGACGATCGTCCGCGCCTCGCGTTCGCTCTGCACGAGCGCCAGGCCGCCGACGGCGAACAGCATCGCAATGGCGGAGCCGGCGAAGCCTGAGATGACGTGTGCGAGGTTGATCGTGCCCTTCGGCAGGAACTCGCCGGTGGCCAGCGTGAGGAGCTTGCCTTCGCGGGCGCCGATTGCGGCGCCGAGCAGGCCGACCCACAACGTCAGGTTGAGCGTGAACGGCCCGGCGCCGGGAATTCCGCGCTGAAATATCTGCCGCGTCGCGATTTCGGCGAGCGGCAGCAGCATGATGCCCGCCAGGGCGAGCGTGGCCAGGACGTTTTCGGTTGCGTTGAATGCTCTGACGACAGCCTTCACGTCAACTCCCAACTACCGACTGCCAACTCCCAGGAACGCCATGAATACGTGGTGCCTTGGGCGTTGGAGTCGGGAGTCGGGAGTTAATTACTACTTCTTGCTCTTTCTGTAAGCATCGCGCTCGCGCTGCGCCAGGTCGTACACATCCGCGGGCACGAGCGTCCCTTTGATCGTGGCGACCAGGCGGTCCGCTTCGGCACGGAAGGCTGCCAGCGCCTTGGCATCCGGCGTAATCACAGTGAGGCCGCGTGCCTTCATCGTCGCCAGCGACGTCTCATCCAGCTTCACTGCCTCGCTGAGCAGCCGTTTTTCGGCTGTTTTCGCTGCGGCCATCACCACCGCCTGGTCGGCTGGGGAGATCTTGCTCCAGGCGGTGTTGGTCAGGACGAGCGCGCCAAAGAGCGGCGCGACATCCACGTCGAGCATGTACTTCGCGTCCCGGAACACTTGCATCAGCATCGCCGGATACGGCGGCAGCGGCGCCGCGTCAATCATGCCGGTGCTGAGTCGGAGCTGCGCTGGGATGTCGCCCGAATTCAGAGCGACCGGGTTGAAGCCGTTCTTCTTGTACCACTGCACCAGACGATCGTCGCCCTGCGTGGTGAACAGCTTTGCCGCTTTCACGTCGGCAAGCGTGTTGATCGGTGTTTTCGAGAAGAGCTGCACCCAGCCGGCGCTGCCCCAGGCCAGCAGCTTGAATCCCCTGGCTTCGAGACGTTTCTCGAGCATCGGCGCCAACCGCTCGAGCACGTGCTGTCCTTCGGCGTCGGACGCAAAGAAGAACGGAATCCCGAACACGCTGAACGCATCGTCAATCGACGAGAGTCCGGTCGTGAGCAGATTGCCCTGCAGCTGGTCCACGCCGGGACGCATCATGCGGAGCGTGGCCTCTTCGCTGCCCTGCGTGCCGCCCGCGTAGACGGTGAGCTTCACGCGGCCCGAGGTCTTGGCTTCCCACTCGGCGCCCATGTCGAGCAGCGCCTTGTGATACGAGGAGTTGACCGGCGCTACCGTAGCGACCCTGATGGTGGTCTGCGCGGCCGCGCCTGAGGCGACAAATGCGACGAGGGCGAGCGAGAGCACACTCTGACGGAACATGAGACCTCCGAAGCTTAGTTCGAGAACCGTTCGTCGATGCGGTCGAGCAGCACGCGCGCGCGCTG
>DATLLQ010000097.1:0-4511 GCA_035537775.1 Vicinamibacterales bacterium
AAGCAGATCTTGTACGACAATCCGGCGAGCTGGGGTCTTGGTGACGCCCCGCTGGAGCGTCGCGGAGCGAATCATGTGAGGCTCGAATACGACCACCGCGCGACACCCCCGCTGGTCGCGCTGCAGCGCATCAAGAACCACGCGTTCGTTTCTGGCAAGGTCAGGATTTAGCGGGCGCCGGTCCGAGGACCCGCTCTTCGAGCGAGTACCGCCCGAGGCCCCAGTCGGCCTCGTTGTAGCGGAACGCGTCCGGTTTCACCAGGCGTCGAATCAGCGCCTCGTATTGCTCCTTGCCGGCCCTGGTCGAACAATCCAGGTGAGGCACGCCGTGGCGATCCATCGTACTCTGCGGAGGCGTGATGCGCCGCGACAAGCTAACCAGTCGGTCCGACAAGTGTCCCCTCGGCAGCACCCTCGTGACCGATCGTTCGAGCAAGCTGGCGCGGGGGCGCCACGACGGCGTGCCGTGATCGACGTGGTAGATACGCAACGGATCTGTGAGCTCGACCTCCGTCGCGCCGGCTGCGTGTGCCATGAAGCAGAACACGCTGTCGAAGTGCATCGAATGGAACTCGCGTTCCTCGGGAATCCCTCGCAGCCTGAAATACATGTCGCGTGAGAGAACAGTGAAGTCGCCCGCTGCGTTGGTGAAGAGGTCCGGCAGCCCCTTGCTCTGGCGGTACGAGGACCCACGATCGTTCACGTGGTACACATGTTCGCGACAGTAGATCAGGCGTTGCTCGCGCGCGTCGTACTCGAGGGCTTTCACCGGCACGTCGTGCCGCGCCAGACGATACATGTGCCCGGAACCCATCTGCCTCTTGCCGAACCATTCCGCGAGCTCGTCCGAGAGAAGGATGTCAGGAGAGGTCGGCAGGATGAACTCACCGCGCGCCCGCCGGATCCCCACGTTGCGCGCGCGATGGATCAGGATCGGGAGACGGTCCGCGAACGGCAGCGTGGCGTGCAGCTTCGGTGGAACGGTGATGAGACGGAAGGTGCATCGCCGCACCAACTTCGGCCGTCGAAGCGCGTCCCACAATCCGCGCCCGGCCGGAGGATTCCAGTCGACCAGGATCAGCTCGGAGGGGTGTTCGAATTTTTCGAGCTGCTCGATGAACGAATCGACGCAGACCTGGATGCGGTGAAGCATGCCGTTGGCATATCCGTCGTTGCGGGAGGCGATGACGACGCTGAGATACGGCCTGTCCGAATCCATTGAGAAAGCCTGCAGTGGAGCAGTGGTGGCCTTCAGCAGGAGATCAGAGACGTCGTGGGTCGGAACAGCGATCGCAGTTCCATGTTCCCCGAACCCGGGAGCCCTGAAGTCCCAGTAGTATACCCAGCCCGTGGGACGCGATACCACTGGAGGAAGGATCGGCTCTTTTCCATTCCGACGTTTCTGTCCGCGAAAATCTGCGGAGGCGACGAGACTGTCGTTTCTCTCCTCCGTCCTGATGCCGGGCGATTTCGCACGATATGCTGGCTTACGCATGGAAACGTCCACCATCCGCTACCGTGTCGCAGATTTCCTCAAACAGCATCCGCCGTTCAATGCCATGGACGACGCCGACCTCGTCGCGCTCGCGGAAAACGGTCGGGTCCGGTTCTACGAGGCCAATGAATTCATCCTGTGGCAGGGGGAGCCCCACAAGGGATATGTGTTCGTCATTCAGCAGGGCACAGTCTCGCTGTGGGACGAGCGGCGCGGCGAGGCCGAGTTGCGTGACGTCCGCGGTGCGGGTGACCTGCTCGGCGTCGAGCAGTTCAACGACGCAGCGTCGGTTCTCTTTACGGCCCGCTCCACCAGCGACGTCGTCGTCTACGGACTTCCGGCGGGAGATTTCGGCGAGCTGTTGACGAAGTATCCGTACGCGCGTCAGTTCGTCTCCGCACTGGATTCCGTGGTGACTGATTTCAAGCGGACCGACGAACGGCTCGACCCGCGACGGATGTTCCTGCACGACCTCGCCGGTCCGCTACAGACCTGCGGAGTCGATCAGAGCCTGGCCGACGCGGCGCGGATGCTGACACGCACCGGCGCGGAGGCCGTGGCTGTCGCCGACGGCGGCTCGCAGATCCTCGGACTCATCACTCCAAGAACATTGCTGGCATGGATTGCCGATGGTGGCGGCAGCGCGAACCGCTCACTGTCAGAGATGCCGATCGAGATGCCGCCGACGCTCGGTCCGGACGCCTCGATCGCAGACGGCGTGATGGCAATGGGCAACAGCGAGGCCGGCGCAGTGGCGATGACGGCTGACGGTACTCCGTCAGGCCAGCTGCTGGCGGTGCTCACGACCCGCGATCTCGCCCCCGTGTTCGGCGATCAGCCGGCATTGATCCTGCGCGAGATTCGACGGGCCTCCGACGTACAGTCGCTTCGATCGTTGAACCGGAGGGCCCGCGCGTGCGTGCTCCATTACCTGACCAGCGCTACGGCCGTTGACTGGGTGGCGCGTTTCACAGACTCGGTCGACATGGCGATTCTCCGCCGCCTCATTGCGCTGATGGGATCCGACGCTGCCTCTGTCTGCTGGTGCGTATGCGGCGCATCCGGCCGCGGCGAGTCGATCGTGCGGCGCCAACCTCGCGTAGTCTTGATTCATGACGACGGCGAGGATCACGGCGACTTGGCAACCCTCTATGCCAGAGTGACCGAAGGTCTTGTCGAGTGCGATTACCTTCCGCGCACTGACGGACCCCTCGAACCGTTGTTCCAGGTCGCCAGTGCAGCCGAGTGGATCCGCCGCTACGAGGCATGGATCCAGAACCCTGTGATAGAAGGCATGGCGAAGAACCGCTATTTCTTCGATCTGCGTCCGTTCCATGGTGCCCGGTCACTATGGCAGCAGGTCCGCGACACGGTCGCCCGGGCCGTCGATCGAAACATCGTCCGCGTGCTCGCGCATGACTGTCTCGCGAGCCTGCCGCCGTTGACGTTCTACCAGGACGCCGTCATCGAGCAGAGCGGCGAGCAGACAATGGTCTTCCGGCTCGAACACAGCGCGCTCCGGCCGCTGGTCGATCTTGGGCGAGTGCTCGGCATGGCCGCACACGAGGTGATGGGCACGTCCACGCTCGATCGATTCGCTATGGCGCGGCGTATGCTGCCGTCGCACGAGGCAATCTTCCGAGACGCTGCCGAGACATTGCGCATCGTGCTCTGGCAGCAGGGGCGCGTCGGTATCAGCCAGGGAACCAACGGTACGATGCTGCCGCCGGCGCTTCTCAGCCGCCACGATCGGCACGTCCTGAAGAGCGGCTTCCCGGCCATCCATCGGCTGCTGGAGTTCACGGCCGATCCGAAATGGCTGGACGAGATCTGATGGAGCCGTCGTTCATCGCTCGCTACCGCGAGCAATTCGAGGACACCTGGGCCGACGACACTCCGGTCGATCAGATTCGCTTCGTCGTGCTCGACTCCGAAACGACCGGCCTGGATCCGCGCCACGATCGACTGATCACGATCGGAACTATTGCCGTATGCGCCGGTGAGATCCGACTCGACGACACCTTCGACGCGCTGCTCAGAGTTGACGAGAACACGAGCGCGGTCACCGTGCACGGCGTGACGCGCGACGAAAGCCTCAGCGGCATCGAGGAACCGGAGGCGCTGGAACGGTTTCTCGACTACGTCCGCGATGGGATCATCGTGGGCCACCACATCGGTCACGACATCGCCACCTTCGATGCGGCCTACGAGCGGCACTGGGGGATGCGCCTGCTAAACCGCAGCATCGACACGATGGATCTGACGCTGCATCTCGAGCAGGACGGCGCCTTCTCAGGACGCCCCCCGATTCGGCACTTCACGCTGGACGCACTGTGCGAGATGTTCGACGTGATCCCGCACGATCGCCACACCGCGAGCGGCGATGCCTTCATCACCGCCCAGGTCCTGCTTCGCTTGTTAAAGCTCGCGTCTCGCTGCGGCCGGACGACGTTGGGCAGGATCGGCGAGGAGTTCCCCGTACACAAATAAAGGGACGGATGTCTCCATCCGTCCCCTGCGACCGTTCGCGTGAATGTCAGCGTCGTTGCGTGGCTTCGTAGATCGACGCCGCACCACCACCGATCGCCGCACCGATCAACGCACCCTTCTTGCCTCCGACGATGCCGCCGACGCCGGCGCCGGATGCGGCACCTCCGCCGATGACCATCGCCGTCTTACCCCACGACCGATCGTCTTCGCGAATCTCCTCGCGGCGGATGACCTCGCCATCCGCGCGCGCGGCGGTCGTCGTGCGATTCACGGTGCGCCGGCGCGTCGCGTTATTGTTGCTGACCGGCGTTGCCGTCACCGGCGGCGTGGCGGCAGGTCGCAGTCCAGTCGCGCCGGTGGTCGACATCGACTGTCCGTCCACTGTCTGGACCAACGCCGGGTTGTTGTCGGTGAATGCATCGAGTTGCGCTGCCTTCGCACCTGCCGTGTACATCACCAGTCCCGAAACCAGCGCCGCTGTGATTCCTGTCGCGATTGAGTTCATGTCTGGCCCCCTGTCATCAGC
>DATLLQ010000098.1:0-18944 GCA_035537775.1 Vicinamibacterales bacterium
TGCCGCCATCCTCACCGCGGTTGTCGACATCCTCGCCATGTTCCTCCAGCCCTCCGACGCGTAGCTCGGTGCAGCGTACGTGTTTCGGCTCGCGACACCAAAGACAAAACGGTGTCAGAGCCAGATCCGCGCGCCTTTTTACCTTTTCTTTACTTGTATTTAACCTCAACAAGCTCGTCCACGCCGTTGGGCTATCATCGAGCCCTTAGCCCGCCCTGCCGGGCCACTTCTTCTCCACGAAAAACGCGGCTTCGGCCGCACCAGGGAGAGCTCGATGAACCGACGGTCCGTCGCGTGGATTCTGCTCACGGCGGTGGTGTCCGCTGCGTCCCTGATCGCGCAGCAGGCGCCGACCCCTCAGCAGCAGGAGCGCCAGCGGCTGGCACAGCAGGACCGCCAACGCATCATGGACCTCCTCGGGATCAAGTCGATCCCGCCGGGGGCCCAAAGCTCGGACCCAGCCACCTACGACGAATCGAAGGCCGAGCCGTTCCCGGCGCTTCCACATCCACTGGCCATGAACGACGGACGCCGCATCAGGACCGCCGACCTGTGGTGGAAGCTGCGGCGGCCAGAAATTGCGGAGGACTTCGAACGCGAGGTGTACGGAAGGACGCCGAGGAATACGCCGCGTGTTCGCTGGGAGGTCACGAACACTGTCGCTGACGGCAGGACGACTACCAAGACCCTGGTCGGCCACGTGGACAATTCGTCCTATCCAGCCCTGACGGTCGATATCCAGCTGACGCTGGTCACGCCGGCCGATGCCAAAGGGCCTGTGCCGGTGATCATGCAGCTGAACTTCCCGTTCACCGGTCGCGGCCGGGGCGCCGCGCCCGGTGCCGGCGCTCCGGCTGCTCAACCCGCAGCGCTTCCGCCGACATGGCAGCAGCAGGTGCTCGCAAAGGGATGGGGCTGGGCGCAGATCGTGCCGACCAGCATTCAGGGCGACTCGGGCGCCGATCTGACGACGGGGATCATCGGCCTGGTCAACAAAGGGCAGCCGCGCAAGCTCGATGACTGGGGCGCGTTGAAGGCGTGGGCCTGGGGCGCGAGCCGCGCGCTCGATTACTTCGAAACCGACAAGGCAGTGGACGCGAAGCGCGTCGGCATTCAGGGGCATTCCCGCTATGGCAAGGCGGCGATCGTCGCGATGGCGTTCGACCAGCGGTTTGCGATCGGCTACATCAGTTCTTCAGGAGCTGGCGGCGCGAAGCTCCATCGCCGGAAGTTCGGCGAGGTGATCGAGAACGTCCTCGCGGCCAACGAGTATCACTGGATGGCCGGCAACTACTTCAAGTACGGCGGCGACTGGGACGCGCTGCCGGTGGATTCACACTCGCTGATTGCGATGATCGCGCCGCGGCCCGTGTTCCTCAGCGCAGGCGCGACGGATGGCGACGGATGGGTGGACGCGAAGGGAAGTTTCCTCGCCGCGTCCGCGGCGTATCCGGCCTACGAGCTTCTGGGCAAGAAGGGCATGCCCCAGGGCGCCAACCAGTTCCCGCCCATCGACACGGCCCTTGTCGACGGGGAAGTCGGGTTCAAGCAGCACACCGGCGGCCACACGGATGGACCGACATGGCCGACGTTCCTCGCGTTCGCCGACCGGTTTTTCGCGAAATAAGTCGTTCGGATCGTTCGGGACGTTCGAGTCGTTCGGACCGTTCCGAATGTTCTCGTTCGGGCCGTTCGAACGCCTGAACGCTCCGAACGCTCCGAACGCCTTGAACGATTCGAACGATCCGAACCCCCTCGAACAATCCGAACGTTCCGAACGTTCCGAACGCCCCGAACGATAATAGACATCCGATGACCGACTTCGGAATGAACGAGCGCGCGTGGGCGCTCGTCGATGCAGCAGCTGCGCGCGCGAGCGAACTGCGGATCGATGTCCGAACGCTTCCGGGAGGCGCGCGCGTCCTCGACGCCGGCGTTCACGCCGTGGGCGGGCTCGGGGCGGGCCGGTTGCTCGCCGAAATCTGCATGGGCGGGCTTGGCCATGTCGACTTCGTTCCGCTGACTGTCGGCGACGAGCCGCTTTCGGGGGTCCAGGTGTGGACCGATCATCCCGCCGAGGCCTGCATGGCGTCGCAATATGCCGGCTGGGCGATCGATCCTGAAGGCTTCTTCGCAATGGGCTCTGGCCCTCTTCGCGCCAGGGCAAGGGTCGAGAAAGAGCTGTTCAGCAAGCTCGGGTACTCGGAAGATGCGACCCGCGGCGTCCTGGTACTCGAAGGGCGGACGCTTCCTGACGACAGTGTGGCCGAGTGGGTGGCTCGGAAGAGCGGACTGACGCCATCGGCCCTCACGTTTGCAGTTGCGCCGACGGCCAGCATTGCGGGCGGCGTGCAGATCGCGGCGCGAATCATCGAGACCGGACTGCACAAGATGGAGGTGTTGAAGTTCGACGTGACGCGCGTGCAGAGCGCAATCGGCACGGCGCCGGTTCCGCCTGTTGCCAAGAACGACATGCGCGCGATCGGCCGGACCAACGACTGCATTCTCTACGGTGGTCGCGCCCGCTACGTCGTCCGTGCGCCCGACGAGACGCTCGCCGATCTTGCGGAGCGGCTGCCGTCATCTGCGTCAAAGGATTACGGCACGCCCTTCCACGAGATCTTCAAACGCTACGACAACGACTTCTATAAGATCGATCCGCTGCTGTTCAGTCCGGCCGAGGTCTGGCTGACCAGTGCGACTACGGGCCGGACGTTTCATGCCGGACGCCTGAATCCCGACGTGCTCGGCGCGTCGCTGTACGGCAACTGATGAACGTTCTGATTCTCAGCGCGCGAACCGGATGGCACACAGACGAGTTGTGCCGTGCGCTGGCGGCACGCGGGCATCTCGGGCGTGTCAGACCGTATGACTGGCTGGTGGCTCGATTCGGGGGTTCGAACGACTCGAACGATCCGAACGACTTTGATGTCGTTCTCCCGCGCATCATCCCAAACGGCTCGCTCGACCAGATCATCTTTCGCGTCGACGCACTTCACTGGATTGAGGACCAGGGGATTCCCGTCATCAATTCCCCTCGTGCCATCGAGCGTTCGGTGGACAAGTTCTATACGACCGCGCTGCTGTCGCAGGCGGGCCTTCCCGTTCCGGAAACAGTTGTCTGCGAACGAGCGGACGATGCAATGACGGCAATCGGCGGGATGCTGGCCGACGGCGGAGAGGTCATCATCAAGCCGATCTTCGGGTCGATGGGGCACGGCCTCGTCCGCGTTGGAGACGCCGAGCTGGCATGGCGCGCAGTTCGGGCGCTCGAGCAGATGCGATCGGTGTTCTACATACAGCGGGCGATCGATCACGGTGGCCGCGACGTCCGCCTGTTCGTCATTGGCGGGCAGGTCGTCGGTGCCATCGAGCGGACGGCTCCAGCAGGTGACTGGCGCACGAACGTGGCGCGAGGCGGGACGGCGCAGCCGATCGAGGCCCCGTTCGAATGGCGTGACTACGCGATCAAGGCCACGCGGGCGGTTGGCGCCGACTACGCGGGCGTTGACATCCTCGAATCGCGCACCGGGGAACCCTTTGTGCTGGAAGTGAACGGTATTCCGGGCTGGCAGGGACTGCAGGCGGCGACCGGCGTCGACGTCGCGGCTGCGATCGTGGAACTGGTCGAGTCGCGCGTCGCAACCCATCGCGGGCTTGCGGGCGAGCGGGTCCACGCATGACGGCCGTGGCAGACGAGCGCCGGCACGACGGCCTGATTAGTGTTCCCCGCCACTCCACGGCGGTTGCCGGCCGTGCGCATCTCGCCTGCGTACTCGAGGCCGGTGCGCCAAAGCCAGGCAACGTTTCTCCCGGGCGTCCGTTTGCCGACACGCGCTACGAAGACTTCCTTGCGAGCGCAGACGCGATCGCCCGGCCACTCGAGAGTGCCGGCAGGCGACCGCTGGGCGAAACAGTTCTACAGGCCATCGAGGCGACGGCAGCCCGCACTCGCGCCAACACCAACCTGGGCATCGTCCTGCTTCTCGCGCCGCTCGCGCGCGCCGCGATCAGGCTGCTCGACGCGCCGCCCCAGCCGATGCGTGCATCTCGGTTGCGAACGTTGCACGATGAGGTCGGCCGCGTCCTTGCCGAGACGACCGTTGACGATGCGAGGAGTGTGTATCGTGCGATTCGCCTCGCGAATCCCGGGGGGCTGGGCAGCGCCGAGGAACAGGACGTCGCTGGCGAACCGACGGTGACGCTGCTCGAGGCCATGCGACTTGCCGCCGATCGCGACGGAATCGCCCGCGAATACGCGACTGCGTATGAAACGACGTTCGAGAAGGGAGTCCCGGCGCTTCTCGAGGCTCGCGAGGAAGGCCTGGCGATGAACGACGCTATCGTCGAGACGTTCCTGGCGCTGCTGGCTGCCGCGCCGGACACGCATATCGTGCGGCGAGGAGGCGACGCGCTTGCACGCCGTGCCTCGCAGCTTGCCGCCGAGGCGCTTGCCGCCGGAGGAACGCGATCGGAGGCCGGCCGCGTGAGCATCTCGGCCATGGACGCGTCGCTGCGCGATTCGCGGAATCTTGGGAACCCCGGGACGACCGCCGATCTCACCGCGGCGACACTGTTCGCGGCCTTGCTGGTGGGCGGCTGGAGCATCGGATCGATCGATGCAGTGTGGCCTGCCGACGTTGCGCCGTACCAAGATTCGGAGGAGTCATGACGCCGCGGGCGGAATACCGCGTCTCGGTGACGAAGGACTATCTGGTCTTCTCGTCAGCGCACTTCATCACCTTCGCCGGCCATCGCTGCGAGGGGCTGCACGGGCACAACTACCGCGTGCGGGTCACGATCGAAGGCGCGCTGAACCAGGAGAGCTGGTTCGTGTTCGATTTCGTCGAGCTGAAGGGGATCATGAAGCGGCTGTGCGACGAGATCGATCACCTCGTGCTGCTTCCGCTTGAAAGCGATCGCGTCGGCGTTGTCGTCGAAGGAGACATCGTCCACGTCAGCGTGGACGGCAAGCCACGCTATACGTTTCCGCGGCGCGACTGCTCGCTGCTGCCGATTCCCAATACGACCGTCGAGATGCTGGCAAAGCTGCTGACCGATCGGCTGAAGACCGCGATTGGCGTTGATGCGCTGCCGGCGCTCACCGCGATCGAGATGGAGGTCGAGGAGAACTTCGGCCAGGTCGCCGTGTATCGAGAGACGCTTCGCTGAGACGCTGCCCTCGTAGGGCACCCCTTTAGGGGTGCCATGAACTTAGGGGTGCCATGAACGAACCGTGGCGACGTTCGCTGGCGTCAGACCTCCTTCGTGAATGGCCGTGGCGATGAGCGCGCCCGCGCATCCAGCCTGAGACAGGGTTCGCAGATCCTCGACATCCCGAACTCCACCGCCCGCGAGCACCGGAACGTCACCGGCAACGGTCCTGATTCGACGGAACGTCTCGAGGTCGGGCCCTGCGCCGGCACCCACCCTTGCGACGTCGAGCACGATGATTGATTGCGCGCCGGCGGCGATCGCCTGCTGCGCGATCTCCTCGGGTGTCTGTGCACTCGAGGCGCCGCCCGAGAGTGGAGCGCCGTCACGAAGGTCGAGGCTGAACGCGACGCGCCGTCCGCTCTGCCGGCAGATTCCAGCGAGCGCAGTGAAAGAGGGCAGCGTTTCGAGTCCCACGACCAGCGTCACCGCTCCCGCTTCGGCGATTCGCTTGGCTGTTTCCGTATCAGCGATTCCGGCATCCACCAGCAGAGACACTCCAGGCGCACCTAGGCCGCGAAGGATCTCGTCCTGCGGCGGGCCTGACGTAATCGCATCCAGGTCGGCAACGTAGATCTCGGTGAGCCCGAAGGTCTCGACGTAGACGCGTGCCAGCTCGAACGGATTGCCGTCGATCGGTCTGCCGGCTGACCGCTCAATCGCGGCGTAGGCCGCTCGCCGGCCGCCGCGAGCGTGAACGGCCTGGCCGCTCTTCAGATCGATAACGCCGATGATCCGCACAGACCGTATTGTTACGGCTTCGAACGGTCTCGAGCGACTAAACTCGTGGGCGCGTGATACTCGGGTGGGACATCGGCGGCGTCAACACGAAGGCCGCGCGCCTGGATGCTGATGGCACACTGCGCGCGCGGTCGAGACCGTTCGAGCTTCAACGCGATCCCGGCGCGCTCGTCCGCGTGCTTGTGGAGCTTGCCGGTGAGCTGGGTGTGTCAGCGTCGGAGCCGATGATCTGCGCGGTCACGATGACCGCGGAGCTCTCGCAGATGTTTCGCACCAAGCGCGATGGCGTGCGATTCGTGCTCGACGCGGTCTCCCTGGCGTTTACCAGCGCCGACATCCGCGTGTTCACTACTGACGGCACGTTCCTCGCGCTTGATGACGCGCGCCAGCGGCCGCTCGCAGTGGCGGCTGCCAATTGGACTGCGACGGCCCAGCTCGTCGGTCAACGCCATGCGACTGCACTGCTGGTCGATGTCGGGACAACGACCACGGACGTCATTCCGATCGTTGACGGCACGGTCGTCGCAACCGGCAAGACCGACCTAGAGCGTCTCGTGTCGGGCGAGCTGGTTTACACCGGCGCGCTGAGGACTCCGGTTGAAGCCGTCGTGCGCGACGTGCCGTATCGAGACGGCAGGGCCACCGTGTCTGCCGAAGGCTTCGCGCTGATCGGCGATGTGCACCTGTGGCGCGGGCAGCTCGCGCCGGAGGATTACACCGTGCCGACGCCGGACGGGCGTCCAGCCAGCCGCGAGTTCGCCGGTGAACGGCTTGCGCGAGTGATCTGCGCAGACCGTGAGCTGCTCGACGAGTCAGCGATCGACCGGATCGCAGACGCCGTGGCGACGGAACAGGTCGCGACGATCGTGGACGCCATCAGGCGAGTGCGGTCAAGGCACCAGGCCTTGACCGTTGCAGTCGTGACTGGTCTCGGCGAGTTCATTGCGAGTGAAGCCGCGCATGCGGCGTGGCTCGAGGTCGTGTCGCTGACGAGCGAGATCGGCGGCGACGCATCGCGTTACGCGCCAGCCGCGGCGGTGGCGTTACTCGTACGTAGTGTCCCCGCCTTCGCTGACGCTCCGGCGAGGCCTCGCCGAAGCGCTTTGCGCGGAGGCGGGCGCCTTCAGGCGGACCACGCCGGTCCGGACGTGGGTCCGGCTAAAGCCGGACACTACAACATGGTCATTAAGGTCGGCGGCGGGTTGCTGGCGACACCCGATCAGCTCGACCGCGTGCTGGCGGCAATCGCCGATGCCTCGCGGTCACACCATCTCCTCATCGTTCCCGGGGGCGGTCCGTTTGCGGACGCTGTTCGCGAGGTAGACGGACGGCTGGGCATTGGCGATGACGCCGCGCACTGGATGGCCGTCCTGGCGATGGACCAGTACGCACACCTGCTGGCAGCTCGAGTCGAACGAGGGCTCGTCGTCTACAACCGGGATCAGATCGCCAGTGCGCACCGCGACGGACAAGTCCCGGTGCTGGCGCCCATGCAATGGCTCACAGCCGCCGATCCGCTGCCGCACACGTGGGAGGTCACGAGCGACAGCATTGCGGCCTGGGTTGCCGGCGAACTGCGGGCTGCGCGCCTCGTTCTCGTGAAGCCGCCGGGTGCTCGAGGGCCCGGCCTCGTGGACGCGCACTTCGACCGGACGCTGCCGGCAGATGTGAAGTGCGACTGTCTTGGCGCTGGAGAGGCGATTGACCTGCTGTCTCAGATCGCCGGAAGCGTAAACACGGTCTTCGACGTCACGTAGTCGAGCCGGGCGCGAAGCGCCCGAACACGCGCCGCGCTGACCACGCCTGTTCGACCACCCTCGCACGCGGCACCGCGGAAACCGGCGATGTCAGCACCCGCCTCGCAGACGAGTTCGATGTCGTCATCGGTCAGCTTCCCGGCGAGCGCCGCGATCAGGCCACATGACCGTGCGCGCGTTACGAAAGCGCGGAGCGCAGCCGCGGGAATCATCGATGTCAGGCCAGGGCCTGATTTATCGTGGGTGTCCAGCAGGACCCCACGAGCGTTCATCCGTCGTCCTATCTCGATCACATCGTCCGGCGGTGGAGCGTCAGCTCTTGCGTAGTCCGCATAGGCGACGACGATGAGCGCCGGACCTGCGAGGAAGCTGTGAGCGGGGAGGTCGATGGTGACGCGGCGTCCGCCCGCAAATCCGAGCTTCACGAACGCAACCCCCGCACCCGCGGCAGCCCTCAGCCCTTCCGCGATGTCGTCCTTCCCGGCGTCTCCCAGCGCGACACTGAGCGGGGCCGCGTCTGCCACCGCGGCGGCAATGGAACTCAGCGTAGCCGGCTCGACTTGACCCAGCGCTCCGTTGAGCGGCTCCTTGGCGTCCACGATGTCGGCGCCGCCGGCCAGGGCTGCCTGCGCCTCGACGGCGTTGCGAACGCTCACCAGGAGTCGCATGAGGTTGAAGCCTACTATGATCGTCGGGATGACGGACGCGGCACCGCTGGCGGGTCGGACGATGGTCGTGACCGGTGCGTCGAGTGGCATCGGACGAGGCATCGCGCTCGCGGCTGCGCGCGCGGGGGCTGACGTGGCGCTGACTTATCAATCGAACGCCGCCGGCGCGCGTCAGACGGCTGCCGATGTCGAGACGATCGGCCGCCGTGCGCTCGTCAGCCAGATGGATCTTGCGGATGCGGAGTCCATCCATGCGCTGGCGCAGGAAGTGAGCAGCGCATTCGGCCGCATCGATGCCTGGGTGAACAACGCCGGCGCTGACATCGTGACGGCAGGTGGTGACGACATGTCGCGCCTGGACAAGCTGGATCTGTTGCTGCGCGTCGATCTGCGCGGCACGATGATCGCGTCGTGGAAGGCCGCGGAGCTGATGTCCGTGCAGACAGACGGCGGCGTCATCATCAACATCAGCTGGGATCACGTTGTTTCCGGCATGCAGGGGACCAATCCGCAGCTCTACGCCGCGGCCAAGGGCGGCGTGATGGCCTTCAGCAAGGCGCTGGCGCGCAGCGTTGCGCCGCACGTGCGAGTGAACATCGTGGCGCCGGGGTGGATCGAGACGGCGTTTGGATCCGGCGTCCGTCGCGACGTCTACCGCACGGTCGCCGAGTCCACCCCGATGAAACGATGGGGAACGCCGGCCGATGTGGGTGGCGCCGTGGTGTTTCTGGCGTCGCCGGCGGCGTCGTTCGTCACCGGCGAAACGATCAATGTGGGTGGTGGAGTGGTGATGTAAACACGAAGCACACGAAGAGATCGAAGCACTTCGTGGCCTTCGTGGTTTAAGGAAGTGGACATGCCTACGAAGGAACGTACCTACAACGAAACCGAGATTGCCGAGAAGCTGCAGGCCCTGCCCGGCTGGTATCTGGAAGACGGCTGGATCCGGCGCGTTTACAAGACGGATGGCTGGCCGACCACGCTCATGCTGGTGAACTCAATCGGCTATCTGGCCGAAGCGGCCTATCACCATCCTGATCTGTCGGTGACCTGGGGACGCCTGACGGTGAAGCTGTCCACGCATAGCGCCGGCGGCATCACCGACAAGGATTTCGAGCTGGCGCGCAAGATTGAGGACGTCGCCCTCTGGCGGCCGTCCGGCGGATCGCTCGAAGGCACGCCGAACAAGTTCGTGCGAAGCGGCGATCCTCGCTGACGTGACGTGAAGCACAAGAGAGTCGACGTGTGACGGACGCCGCCGTGGCGGCGCCGGCCCGCGTGCTGTTCGTCACCGGAAAGCTTGCGGAACCGGCCCTGAGGCGCGTGCTGGCGGAGGCGCATCTCCCGTTCGAGACCGACGTGGCGGTGATGCGCATCACCGTGGCTGCGCTCATGACCACCGAGTGGATCGCCCGCCTGCTCGAGCGGCCGTCCGGCGTCGATCTCGTGCTGATTCCGGGCCTCTGTCAGGGCGACGTCGGCGTGATCGGCGAGAAGATCGGCGTGCGCGTCGAGAAAGGGCCGAAGGATCTGCGCGAGATTCCGCAGCATTTCGGACGCGCCGAGGCGGTACGCGAGTACGGTGCCTGGGACATCGAGATCCTCGCTGAGATCAACAACGTCCCACGCCTGACGCGCGATCAGACCCGCAGCGCCGCCGAGTATTACCGGGCGTCCGGGGCCGACATCATCGACATCGGGTGCACTCCAGGCCTGGCATTCCCGGATCTCGGGGACGTCGTCAGCGACCTCGTCCAGAGCGGGATGCGCGTCAGTATCGACACGTTCGACCCGCAGGAGATCAGGACGGCGGTCGAGGCCGGCGCTCAGCTGGTGCTCAGCGTCAACGGCTCGAATCTCGAAGTCGCGAAAGACCTCGCTGGTTCCGGTGCGCGCGTCGTCGTCGTTCCCGATCTGGGCGCACCGCTCGACACGTTGGATCGCAGCATCGAGGCGCTCACCGCCTGGGGCGTTCCGTACCTCCTCGATCCGATTCTGGAGCCGATTGGTTTCGGGTTCACCGCGTCGCTCGAGCGCTACGCCGAAACGCGCCGCCGCTATCCGGACGCCGAGATGCTCATGGGCATCGGCAACCTGACAGAGCTGACGGCCGCGGATTCCACCGGCGTCAATGCGATGCTGATCGCCGTCTGCCAGGAGCTCGGGATCCGCTCGGTGCTGACCACCGAGGTGATTCCGTGGGCGAAAGGGTCGGTTCGAGAGATCGATGTCGCACGGCGCCTGATGCACCACGCCGTCGCGCACAAGACGATCCCGAAAGGCGTGGACGATCGGCTGGTGACGATCAAGGACCCGTCCGTGCTGACGTACACGGAGGACGAGCTGCGCGCGCTGCAGTCGCAGATCACGGACCCCAACTTCCGCATCTTTGCCGACGCGGAGTCGATCACCGTGTTCAACCATGAGAAGTTCGTGCGCGGCACGAACATTCAGGAGATCTTCGGGCAGCTCGGTGTGGACGAACCGACGCATGCGTTCTACCTTGGCAAGGAGCTCGCCCGCGCGCATCTGGCGATGACGCTCGGAAAGACCTATCGTCAAGAGGGCGCGTTGTCCTGGGGCTATCTCACGCCCGCGGACGACGCGCGATCCGAGCACGTCAAGCTGACACAGAAGCTACGCCAGAAGTCCGGCTGAAGCCGGACACTACAGCGATCATGAGCGAGATACAACGAGGCAGTGAAGTCAGGAATTCCGAATACCCGATCGACAGGTTGTTCCTGGACCGCTGGTCGCCCCGCGCGATGTCCGGCGAGCCGATCGGCGAGAGTGAGCTGTTGACGCTCTTCGAAGCCGCGCACTGGGCGCCGTCGTCTGGCAACTCGCAGCCGTGGAGGTTTCTGTACGCGCGTCGCGACACCGAGCACTGGCCGCTCTTCTTCGAGCTGCTGAACGAGAACAACAAGACATGGTGCCACCGCGCCGCAGCCCTGATCGTGTTCATCTCACGCACGACCAGTGACACGGGACGTGTGCTGAGGACGCATTCGTACGACACCGGCTCCGCGTGGATGACCCTGGCCTATCAGGCCTGGATGAAAGGGCTCATCGCACACGGCATGGCCGGTTTCGACTACGACCGGGCGAAGGCGACGCTGAATGTTCCGGACGATTTCACGGTGGAGGCGATGGCGGCCGTCGGGAAGCCAGGCCCCAAAGAGGATCTGCCGCCGCAGCATCTGTCGCGAGAGCTCCCCGGGCAGCGGAAGCCGGTGAGCGATCTCGTGTTCGCGGGGCCGTATCGTACGTAGTGTCCGGCTTTAGCCGGACCCGAGGATGTCGTGTCCGGCTTTAGCCGGATCTGAGGAACATGTCCACCGTCATCGAGCTCACGGGGCCTCCCGATCCCGCCCGCACCTGCGAACAACTGGCTGGCCTGCCGTACCGGCTGTTTCTCGATAGCGCCACGCCCGGCACCAGGCTCGGTCGCTACTCGTTTCTCACAGCCGATCCGGTTGCCGTCGTGCGGAGCAAGGGGAAGCACACGGAAGTCGTCGAGGCGAATGGCCGCCTTCGCGAATGCTCCGCCCTGGGCGATGTGCTCACCGAAATTGCTGCCCGGCTGCGGCCCCATCGTCGCGATGCGCTCGAGGGGCTGCCGCCGTTTCAGGGCGGCGCGGCTGGGTATCTCGCCTACGACTGGGGACGCGTGCTCGAGCGCCTTCCCGCGAGCCGCTTCGACGATCTCGCACTCCCGGACGCTGTCCTCGGCATCTACGACTGGGTTATCGCCTGGGACCACGAGGTGTCGCGAGCCTGGCTGATCTCGACCGGCATCCCCGAGGTTGATGATCGGAGTCGATCGACGCGAGCAGAAGAACGCGCGGCCGCGGTCGTCGAACGTCTGCGCTCGGAGGCGCCCCATGAACGGGCGCCCTCCGTAGGGCACCCTTTTGAGCCCTCCGTAGGGCACCCTTTTAAGGGTGCCGAATTCAAGGGTGCCGACACCGCGCCGTCATATCCGATCGCCGGCGGATGGTGGGATCATCGCCTGGACGTTCGCTCCTCGTTCACCCGCGCGGCCTATCTCGACGCGGTCACGCGCGTTCGCGAGTACATCCTCGCCGGAGACATCTTCCAGACGAACTTCTCCCAACGCTTCGAAGCACCGTTGACCGAGTCTCCGTGGGATCTCTATCGCCGGATGCGGCGGCTCAATGCCGCACCGTTTGCGGCGTTCTTCGAAGCGCCCGATGTTTCGGTGATCAGCGCCTCACCCGAACGCTTCCTCCGCGTGGATGAACACGGGCACGTCGAAACGCGGCCAATCAAAGGGACGATGCCGCGCGGATTCGGGCCGGAGCACGACGGCGCGCTCGGACAGGCGCTCTCAGAGAGCGCGAAGGACCGGGCCGAGAACCTGATGATCGTGGATTTGATGCGCAACGACCTGTCGCGCGTCTGCAGGCCCGGCACGGTGCGCGTTCCCGAGCTGTTCGCGCTGGAGCACTACGCGACGGTCCACCACCTGGTCTCGACCGTGGTGGGAGAGCTGGCGCCGGGCCTCGACGCGTTCGATCTCCTGCGCGCCGCGTTCCCTGGCGGCTCGATCACCGGCGCTCCCAAGGTGCGTGCGATGGAGATCATCGCCGAGCTCGAACCGTCGCAACGGAGCGTCTACTGCGGTTCGCTCGGCTATTGGAGCGTCACGGGAGCGCTCGACACCAGCATTGCCATCCGCACCGCCATCGCTCCCGCCGGCCGGGAACGGGTCTATTTCAGCGCCGGCGGCGGGATTGTCGCGGACTCCGACCCGGAGCAGGAGTATCGCGAGACGCTGCACAAGGCCCGTGGCATGATCGACGCTTTGAGCGTGCCGGCATGATCCTGCTCATCGATAACTACGACTCCTTCGTCCACAATCTCGCCCGCTACGTCCGCGAGTTGGGATGGGAAGCCGTGGTGCGGCGGAACGACGCCATTACCGTTGAGGAGATTGAGCAGCTGGCCCCGTCGCACATCATCATTTCGCCGGGTCCCTGTACTCCCACCGAGGCAGGTGTTTCAACCGAGGTCGTCAGCCGCCTCGGACCGACGACGCCAATTCTGGGAGTCTGCCTGGGTCATCAGTGCATTGGCGCTGCGTACGGCGGTCCCATCGTACGCGCCGGCCGGCCGGTGCACGGCAAGACCTCGGTGGTTGTGCACGACAGCACGAGCATCTTTGCCGGCCTTCCGTCGCCCATCCGCGTTGCGCGCTATCACTCGCTGGTGATTGCCCGGCCCGACGTGCCCTCGTCGCTGCGGGTGCTGGCAACGTCGCGGGACGATCGCGAGGTGATGGCCGTCGCGCACCGCGAACATCCTGTGATTGGCGTCCAGTTCCATCCCGAGTCGGCGGCCACCGAATATGGATACGCGATGCTCGATCGGTTTCTGCGTGGCGATCGGGCGAGAGTCGCGGACGTTCCTGCGCGTGCCGATGGCGCTCCAGGAGTGCCGCCTCCCGTTGAGGATGAGCCGCTGGCATTCGTGCCTCCGCCCGTGGAGCATGTGCGGTGACGGATACGTCAACGATTGTGTGGGTGGACGGACGCCGGCTGCCGTCCGACGGCGTGCACGTCTCGGCGCGCGATCGCGGGTTCACCCTTGCCGACGGCGTCTTCGAGACGATGAAGGCGCGGAACGGGAAGGTCTTCCGTCTCGATCGCCATCTCGCACGGCTGGAAGCCTCGCTACGCACACTGTCGATTCCGGTGCCTTCCGAGCTGCGCGACTGGGTGCATGCCGCGCTCAACGCCGCTCACCTGGCGGAGACGAGCGTTCGCCTCACCGTCACGCGCGGCGTCTCTGCCGGTGGAGTTGTCGCGGCCGCCGATGTGGTCCCAACGGTCGTCGTGACGATAGCCCCGCCGCCGGTGTTCGGAACCGCGATCTACGATGCGGGCCTGACAGCGTGCGTCGCGTCCGGACGCCGCAACGAGTTTTCGATGACGGCTGGTCTGAAAACGCTCGCGTACACCGATTCGGTGGCGGCGATGATTGAGGCCATGAAGGCAGGAGCAGACGAGGTGTTGTTCCTCGACACAGCCGGTCACTGCTCGGAGGCATCAGCCAGCAACCTCTTTGCACTGATCAACGGCAGGCTGACAACTCCGCCGACGTCGTGCGCCGCGCTGCCGGGCATCACCAGAGCCGCGGTGATTGAGCTTGCCGGGGACCTGGGCGTCGCCGTCGACGAACGGCCGTTCGATCTCAGGGAGCTTCTGACGTCTACAGAAGCATTCCTGACCAGTTCGCTGCGTGGCATCGCGCCGCTCGTCAGCGTTGAAGGTCAGACACTTGGCGCTGGCGTCCCGGGACCTGTCACGCGCCAGGTCATGGCCGCGTATGCCGCGCTCGCGAGCCAGGAGTGCGGCACGTGATTATCGAGACCATCGTGACCACCGTGGCCGCCGACGGATCGGTAAACTGCGCACCGATGGGGGTCGAGTGGGATCCGGATTCGGAGCCCGAGGCGATTGTGTTGAAGCCGTTCCTCGAAACGGCGACGTACCGGAACGTCTCTGCGACTCGAACTGCAGTGGTCAACCTCATCGACGACGTGCGAGTGTTCGCCCGGGCGGCCATCAGCAACCCGAACTACGACACGGTTCCGGCGGAGGTGGTTCGCGGCGTCGTGCTTGCAGACGCCTGCTCCTGGCGGGAACTCGAAGTGACATCTATTGACAGCACGCCGCCGCGTTCGCGCATCGACACGCGCACCGTTCACCGCGGCGTGCGGCGGGAGTTCATCGGTTTCAACCGGGCCCGCCATGCTGTGCTGGAAGCGGCGATTTATGCGACGCGCGTACACATGCTCGACCGTGACTTTCTGCTGAGCGAGGTCGATCGGCTGCAGGTCATCGTCAACAAGACCGCCGGGCCGCGCGAGCTTGAAGCGATGTCGCTGCTGGCGGATTACATTCGGGGTGCCGCATCCACTGTGGCCGCCTCCCCTGTAGTGTCCGGCTTTAGCCGGACCGATGAACCTAAACCATGAGCGGGCCAGGTACCGAAGTCTTCGTCGAAGCGCCGGCGCGTCTCCACTTTGGAGTCCTCGACCTGCGCGGCGATCTGGGCCGATGGTTCGGCGGGATCGGCGCAGGCGCTCCCGAAGCGACGCTGCTCGTATCCGCCTCACAGGCCCTGACAGTCACGGCGCATGGAGAGGACTCGCAGCGGGCTTCGTCGTTCGCGAAGCGCTTTCTCGACTATCACCAGATCCGTGAAGGCGCACGGATCTGCGTTCACCGTGCGCTGCCGCGTCACGCCGGGCTCGGATCGGGTACACAGATGGCGCTGGCCGTCGCGCGAGCCCTTGCCGAGCTGTACGGGCTCGACACCGATCCGCCTTCGTTGGCGCAGGCCGTCGGCCGCGCTCGCCGCTCCGCGATTGGCACATGGGTCTTCTCCGGCGGCGGCCTCGTCGTCGAAGGCGGCCGCCACACGGGATTCGATAATTGCGGCCCGCTCATCGCACGCGTGCCGTTCCCGTCGGAATGGCGATGCGTCGTTGCCGTTCCCGGTGGCAAAGGCCTGAGCGGGGTCCGTGAGGAAGAGGCGTTCTACCGGCTGCCGATGCCGCGGCAGGAGGAGGTCGAACGCGTCGCGCATCTGGTGCTTCTGCTGCTGCTGCCGTCCATCGTCGATGCGGACCTCTCCAACTTCGGCCGTGCGCTGTCTCAGATTCAGGAGATCACCGGCCGGTGGTTCGCGGCGGTGCAGGGGAGCACGTTCGCGGAGGGCGTGAGCGAGGAGCTCGTCCACCGCATGCGGGAATGGCGTGCGCTCGGCGTCGGCCAGAGCTCCTGGGGCCCGGCCGTCTACGGCATCGTCGGACGTGACGACGACGCGCAGAGGCTGGCGGATCGAGCGCGGAACTTCATCGGCTCCGAAGGCGTCGTCTATGCAGGTCCGTTCCGGAGCGAGGGCGCCCGCGTGTGGATGCGGGATGCGACCGCTACGCCGATGCTCGAGGCCGATCAGAGAACGTGATGCTGCGAAACCTGCTGCGGACAGTTCTGCGCTGGCTTGGATTGGGTGTCGAGCCCGATCGCGATTCTGGTGCGCCGAGTGACCCTTATTCGAGGAAACCAGCACCCGTGCGCTCTGGTCCGAAGAGCCGCTCAGGCGCGGTCGCGGTCGCCGAACCCGACGAGTGACATTGGCGCGATAATACGGTCGAACTCGTGGGTTCGATGCGTATCCGATTCCACGTCGCTTCCGTCCTCATACTCACGCTGGCATCGGTGCTGGCGGCCGGTCAGTCTCGCCCGTCCGAGAATCCCCGTCTCGACAAGTTAAAGGAGTGGATGGCGCTGGTTGAACAGCACCAGCCAGGAGCTGTGGACCCGGCCGTCGAGGCCGTTCGCTTCTGGGATCGGGAATGGCTCCAGGATGTCCGGGATGATTTGTACGGCATGCGCGAATCGATCTGCGCGGCGCCGAGGGTGGTGGGAGGCGGACGGTGCCCCCGTCTGCCCATCAACGTCCGTGGCACGCAACAACTCGCCAGTCACGCAGTTGTCCGGTCGCAACGCGCTCGGGAGTGGGTCGGAGCGTATACGGCCAGACACCTCGCCGATCTGGAGCGCCTGGCCATCGAGCTCGACCGACAGGACATCAACGACATCCTGAAACGAGGAGCGCTGCTCCATACGGACATCGCCTTTCGCGCGGATCCAGTGGTGACATGGTCGTCAGACACGAGATTCCTGTTTCTACAGAAGACGAGCGTCAACACCACGGATGGCCGCGAATCGGGAATGAGCCATGCGGTTGACCATCTGGAGATGGCCCGCCGGCTGCTCGACATCGTGACCCCTGATCCCAGAAAGGATCTCGACACGTTCCCCGAGCGTGACGCGATGGTGCGCGAGTGGTATCGCGCGACGATCGGTCTGCTGGTGGCGGCGCGGTCGCTGGACATCAGGCACAAAACAGCCAGCACTGATCTCTTGCAGGACGACGACGAGGTCCTGTTCCTCGCGGGGGCGATGCACGAGACGCTGGCATCGCCTTCGTTCCAGCGAGGCGTCACGACGCGCAGCATCCGGGGCGTGACATTCGTTGAAGCGGAACGCACTGAACTCTCTCGCGCCGAGGACCTGTTCCGCCGCGCGTTGAAGGTGAATCCCGGTCACGTCGAAGCGCGGGTGCGGTTGGGGCAGGTGCTGGCACAGCGCGGCCAGACGGCCGAAGCGCTCGGCGAGCTGCGGACCGCGAGCGGCGCCTCGCGCGATCCGCTCGTGTCGTATTACGCGGCGTTGCTCATCGGCCGGGAGGAAGCGGACGTTGAGCCGGCACGGGCTGCGTTTCGGCGCGCAGCCACGTTGTATCCAACTGCCCAGTCGCCGCGCATCGGCTTGAGCGAGGTCGCGATGCGGTCGGGAAACCGGCGGGGCGCGGCACAGGAGATTGAAACGATATGGACCTCAGGCGCCTCTCCCTCGCGAGACGATGACCCATGGTCGTCGTACTTCACGGCAGCTGGCCGCCGCGGTAACTCGCAGTTGGACGCCATCAACGCGGCGTTTTCGCCGACACGTCGCCCGAGATGAGGACCTGGTTGCCGGGTGTGGCCGGGGCGCTTGTCATGAGCGTTGGATTCGATGCCGCTCAGGTCCCGACGTTTCGCTCGCAGGTCGACAACGTCCGCGTGGACGTGCTGGTGACCGAGGATCGTCGCCTCGTCCGCGGTCTGAACGCCTCGGACTTCGAAGTGACCGACAACGGAGTCGTGCAGCAGATCGAATACATGCGATTCGAGGAGCTGCCGCTGAACGTCATCATGTCGTTCGACATGAGCAGCAGCATGATTGGCGAGCGCCTCGAGCATCTGCTCGTGGCCGCGCATACTGTGCTCGATGGCCTCAGCCCGCAGGACCGGGCGGCCGTAGTGCTCTTCAACGATCTGCTGCGCCGGCCCACGCCGTTGACGGCGGATCTGCAGCTGGTGCGGAAAGCGCTGGACCTGTTGGAGCCACAGGGCCTGACGGCCCTGGTCGACGGAACATATGCCGGCCTGACGCTCGCGGGCTCCGATGCGGGGCGCGACCTGCTGTTGATCTTCAGCGACGGCGTGGACACGGTGAGCCTGCTGCCACCGTCGAGAGTTCTGGAAGCCGCCCGTCGCACCGATGCCACCGTCTACAGCGTCACCGTTCGCGGGACGGGCAGCCAGTTCTTGAGTGACGTCAGCAGGGACACAGGCGGCCGGTCGGTTGAGATTCAATCGACGACCGACCTTCAGAAGACCTTCGTGTCGATCCTCGAGGAGTTCCGTCAGCGTTACGTCCTGAGTTTCACGCCACGCGGCGTCCCGAACACCGGCTGGCATCGTCTCGAGGTCCGTGTCAAAGGACGGCGTCCGACCATCACGGCGCGCCAGGGCTACTTCGTCGGCCCGACGTAACATACCGATCGGTGCGTTCCAAGACCGATCCCATTGCAGCCGACCCATCGACACGCCCAGGGCTCCCCCGGCAGTCGGAGGGCGACGTGCGCATGCGCGGGTTTGCGAAGCGTCACACCGTGGCCCAGGCGCTGCAGTGGCTCGACA
>DATLLQ010000099.1:0-14446 GCA_035537775.1 Vicinamibacterales bacterium
CGCCAATCGGGACCATTTCGCGGAAGAGGAACGAGTTCCGACAGCCGAGTTCGTTCGCGCATTCAACGCCACGCACGACTCCTATACGTCGGAACTGCGGGACGGAGTTGTCCTGATTCGTCCGGTGTCAGGCCGAGCACCGTACCTAGAGGAACGTCCGCTGCGCGGCACGCTCCAGGCGAAGGGCCTGTTCATCATGCTCGCAACAGTGACCGAGGCCATGCAGGGTCGAGTGCTCTCAGGAGGCGTGGCCGGCAGCACTCCCGGCACGCCTGGCGTCGAAATCGACCGCGGAGAAGGAATTCAGTTCTCTGTGATGACAGACGGCAAGACGGTCATTGAGATCCTGAACGACATCGTGGCGCAGTCGGCGCCGCGCGGCTGGTGGGTGCTCAGGAGCAACGATGCCTCGGCTCGCGTCGAGGCGGTTGGGTTCATCCATCGCTTTGGGTCGATGACCAGGCGGGATCTACAGCAACCGTAACGACCCCGACCCAAAACCAAATCCGTCAGGATGTCGTCCTTAGGCTCATGCGCACCCGAGTCGGGTTCCTGGTCGCCGTGATGGCTGCGGTTCCGGGCCATGCCCAGGAACCACAGTCTCTGCCACAGTCGCGAGATGTCCACTCGCTCCTTGTGCTCCTCGAGACGGCCAGACCACCGTCCGCCAATCTGCAGGACCTTCAGGGCGTGCCAGAAGTTCCGCAACCCCCTGAGCCGCCGGCGGGGAAGGACGCCTGGTCGCTGCGCGTGCACACGACGGGGGGATTTACCGGTCGGGGCATCGGGTCGGTGACGATCAGCTCCGACGGACAGCTGGGCTGCGGTCCCGCGCCGTGCGCCACGCGGGTGCCGACAGCGTCGTTGCGCCCGGTCATCACGGCGTTGACGTCGATCGTTGACGCCGCCTGGATCCGGCGGACGCCCTCTGGAATCTGCAGCGACTGCATCCAGACGACCATCGCACTCAAGCGCCGGGAAGGCGACATCGTCCGCACATTCGTTGCGACCTGGGACGACAGCCAGACTCCGGCGCCGGAATTACGCGAGCTGCGACGGCTTGCGTTCGAACTGCGGGATGCGCGCGTCGCGCAGCGGAGCCGCTGAATCGAGCTTCAGTCGGCCGGCAGGCCTTCTAGTCCAGGATGCTGAATTGGAGGTAGGGCCTGGAGATCGTGACGATACGGTCCAGGTCTCCTTCGCCACTGCGATTAGGCTGACCCACCGCTTCGAAGACAACGTCGACCTTGAAATAAGGGCAGTCGCGGCTCACGAACGTCCGCTGCAGCGCGGTTGAGAGCCCGCCCTCAGTCGTGAACACCGCGAGAAGCTCTTTTCGCGTCATCCCGGGCCTGATCGTCTGCATGCGCTTCAGTGCTTCCGCGACCCACGAGACGTGGTTTTCACGCGTGGTCGCCTGGCCGGCGAGAGATGAGCGGGGTTCCACGCCACCCACCGTGATCCCAATCAGGAAGAGCAGCGCGATGAATCGAGTCCGCATGGCTTTCATCCAACCCCGAACGTTTCGAACGACTCGAACGATTCGTCCGAACGGCTCGAACGATCCGAACGATCCGAACGATCCGAACGATCTATTTCGCCTGGATATGTATCCCGCACTCGAGCTTCTCGCCGGCCCAGCGTCCCGATCGCGGGTTGTTGGGATCGAGCGGGAGTGAGGTGCACGGCTCGCAGCCGATGCTCGTGTAGCCAAGCTCGTAGAGCGGCAGCAGCGGGATGTCGTGGTCCTTCGCGTACTTCCAGACATCGCGAGCGTGCCAGCCGGCAATCGGGGCAACGCGCGAGGTCACGCTGTTCGGCAGCTGGAACGGCTCGACTTCCTTCAGGTTCGCGCGTGACGCCGACTGATCGCGGCGAAGCGCCGTGAACCACGTGTCATAGCCCTCGAGCGCGCTGAAGAGCGGCTCCACCTTGTGGCGCGCGCAGCAGGCCTGCGTGCTCTCGCGTTCCCAGAGCCCGACCTGTGGCTCCTTCGCTCGCAGGTTGGTCAGGTTGAGCTTCCACTTCTCGGTCAGCTCGTCGCGATAGGCGAGCGTCTGCGGGAAGTGATGGAACGTGTCCAGGAACAGCACCGGAATGTCCGGCTGCTCCTGCAGCAGCATGTGCGTGAGGACGACGCACTCGGCCTGGAAGCTCGAAGTGATGCACGGCCGCTTCGCGGTGGCGAGAGCGGACGCGATCACGCCGCGCGCCGAATCCACCAACGTTTGGAAGTTGGGAATTTGAAGTTGGGAGTTCACGTGAGCATCTCCTCGAGCGCCTTCCGAATCAGTTCCGCCGCCTCTTCGTCAGAAGACGCCCGGCGCGCCATGTGAGCGAGACGCTCGGCAAACGTCAGCGGGGCAGCGTGCAGATGCGAGGCTTCACGAACCGGTTCGGCGATCATTCCGGCGCCGCACGTGAACTGCGTCCCTGGATCGATCAGGATGAAGCTGCCGGTGTTCCGATTCTCCGCGTACCGGTCGAACACAATCGGCCGCGCGGTGGACACCTGCACGGTGCCGATCTGATTGAGGACGAGCGCGTGGTTCACTTCCGCCGTCACGGTGCGCGTGCCCTGCTTGAGCAGGTAGACGCGGCCAGGATCGAGCGGCTTCTCGTCCATCCAGACGACTTCGGCTTCGAACTTCTGCCCGACGAAAGCAGGTTCGAGTGTGAGCACGTCTCCACGTGAGGTGTCGATCTCGTGGTCCAGCGTCAACGTGACCGACATCGGCGCGAACGCCATGTCGAGGTCGCCGTCCCACGTCACGATGCGGGTGACGTGTGCGGACTTGCCGGACGGCCACGACGTCACGCGGTCGCCAACGCGCACGATGCCCGACGCGATCTGCCCGGCATAGCCGCGGAAGTCCTGATCCGGCCGGACGACGAGCTGCACTGGGAATCGGAATGGCGACGCTGGCAGATTGCGATGCACCTGAACGGTCTCGAGGTACTCGAGCAGCGGCTTGCCATCGAAGTACGGCGTCCGGTCGCTGCGCGTGATCACGTTGTCGCCGTTGAGCGCGCTCATCGGGATGGCGTGCACCGCGGCGCCCGTCAGGGATTCCTCGAAGTCGTCGCGGATCTTCTCGAAGACATCGCGGTCGTAGTCCACCAGGTCCATCTTGTTGATCGCCAGCACGTAATCCTGAATCCCCAGGAGTCGGGCGATACGCGCATGACGCTTTGACTGAACGCGCACGCCGTTCCGCGCGTCGATCAGCAGAATCGCCACGTCAGCAGTTGAGGCGCCGGTCGCCATGTTGCGGGTGTACTGCTCGTGGCCGGGCGTGTCGGCCAGGATGAACTTGCGCCGCGCCGTCGCGAAGTAGCGGTAGGCGACGTCGATCGTGATTCCCTGCTCACGCTCCGCCCTCAAGCCGTCCGTGAACAGCGAGAAGTCAATCGGGCCCGCATTGCGGTTCTTCGACGCCTTCTCAACCGAGCTGACCTGATCCTCGTACACCGACTGCGAGTCGTACAGCAGCCGCCCGATCAGCGTGCTCTTCCCATCGTCTACGCTGCCGGCCGTGCAGATGCGGAGAAGGCCGCCGCCTTCTGATCCGTGGACCGCCATCAGAAGTAACCCTCGCGCTTCTTCAGCTCCATCGAGCCGTCCTGGTCGTGATCGATGATGCGCAGCTGGCGCTCGGACTGGCGCGTGGCGATCAGCTCGTTGATGATCTTCGGCACCGTGTCGGCCTCGGATCGAATCGCGCCGGTGCACGGCGAGCAGCCGAGCGAACGCATCCTGCACTTCACGACCTGCGGTTTTTCACCCGGCATCGTCACCACGAACGGCTGCTCCTGAACGATCAGCGAGTTGCCACGGACGATGACCTCACGCTCCTTGGCGAAGTAGAGCGGAACGATCGGGATGTTCTCGAGCGCGATGTAGTGCCAGACGTCGAGTTCGGTCCAGTTGGAGAGCGGGAACACGCGGATGCTTTCCCCGGGCCGCAGCTTGCCGTTGAGCAGGTTCCAGAGCTCCGGGCGCTGACGCTTCGGGTCCCACTGTCCGTTCGGATCGCGCACCGAGAACACGCGCTCCTTCGCGCGCGACCGCTCCTCGTCACGGCGTGCGCCGCCAATCGCGGCGTCGAAGTTTCCGGACTCGAGCCCGTCGAGGAGCGCTTTCGTCTTGAGGAGGCCGCAGCATCGCTGCGTCCCCACCTTGAACGGCTGCGTGCCGTCGGAAATCGCTTCCTGGTTCGTGTGGACGATGAGACGCGCGCCGACGGCCTTCGCCATCTGATCGCGGAACTCGATCATCTCGCGGAACTTGTAGGTGGTGTCGACGTGGAGCAGCGGAAAGGGAATCGGACCGGGATAGAACGCCTTCTGGGCCAGCCGGAGGAGCACCGACGAGTCCTTGCCGATCGAGTAGAGCATCACTGGACGCTCGAATTCGGCAACCACCTCACGAAAGATATGAATGCTCTCCGCTTCGAGCGCGCGCAAGTGGTCGAGGCGAAGATCGGTCGTCACGTCAGGAGATAAAGCCACTGTAGACATAAGATGCCGGCACCTCTGAAGGGGTGCCCTACGTTCCGCCCCAAAAACAAAAAGGCCCGGGATTTTGTCCCGGGCCTTCGTTCAGCTCTTTGTGGTTCTGGTTATTACCCAAACAGCTGCACCGCAAGCGCCGGGACCGAGCGGGTCCTGATACAACAAGCGCAGGTACAGCAGCAATTTGGGTGAACCACGGTCCAGCGATCTTACCTCAAAAACCGTCAGTGTCCTCGCACCGCGCCAGATCGCGACCTCTGGCCCGGACATGGCCGGCCGCGAGGGCGCGCCCGATCACGAGGAACTTCGAAAAACCTCTCAACTTCAACACGTTAGCCGTGGCACAGGGATTGACCGTGGCACCTCGCGCTATTCAGAGCTGCGACGTCGCGTGGGGACAAAAACAGATGAGTTCGCGGCAGTCGAAGACACGCCTCGCCCGTTACGCGACGCTCGCGTTCCTCGTGATCGCGTTGGGAGCTGTGGAAGCGCCGGGACAGGGGATGGCGTGCCTCCCTGTCGGCCCCGGCGACACCGCCGCGCAACTCGCATGGCGACTCAGCGGTAGCGTCGGCAGTGCGCGCCAGCCCTGGTTTCAGATCCTGGATCCTGCGACCGGGCGGTTCGTTTCGAAATCGACCTACGACCACATTCTCATCGGATGGCAGACATGTCTCGTGGGCGTGCGTGGCGTCGATGCGAAATCGGCCGCGACTGCGACGGGACTGGTTGCGCCCGGATGGCTGCGCGCGCTCTACCGCGATCCGAACGTGATGTTGTGGGGACTGCTGGCCGTTCTCATCGCCTTCATCTTTCACAGCGGCGATCAGTACCTTCGTGAGCGGAACGCGATGCTCCTGACGATGAGGCGGTTCGCCGAGGCGTTTGTACGCGAATTCGAGAGACCACTGATCTATCCGGGAGCCGCGGAGCGGCCGATCCGCGCGCAGGTGCGCTTCACGCCGCATCGCGCGCGACTCGAAGTGCTGCTTGCGCCCAACGGAACACGCCGGTATCCGAACCTCGCGGATCACCGGACGAACGTCGAATACGACGTGACGCGCGTGCTGCGCAGCTTGAACGAACGATCGTTTCTCAGCGGGCCCCCATACGCGCAGGGGCGGTGGGTGGTCGTCCCATTTCAACGAACTGTCGGGATCACAGAGGCAGGTGTCAGGTGAGGATCCTTCTCTTGAGTGCCGGTGGCGGCGGCGGAAACATTCTGCGGTCGTTGAAGTCGCTCTTCTATCGCGACATCGCTGTCGCGGAGAAGACGGATGCGGCCTACGCACAGCGTCTGCACGACGCCGTGACGATGCGATTCCTGGATACGAACGAGTTCTCACTCCTCGACGTGCCTCCAGGTGAACGCCTCCTGATCGGTCCACGCACGACGGGACATCTCGGAGCGCGCCATAACCCGGACGTGGCCAGGCAGGCGCTGGAGGAGTCGAGCAGCGAGGTGGAGACGCTCATCCGTCAGCACTCGATGGTCGTTCTCATCGGCACGGGCGGCAAGGGAACCGGGGCCGGGACCATCTTTCCGCTGGCGCAGATGGTGCGGCAGCACAAGAAGCTGGTGCTTCCCGTGTTCGTGAGGCCGTCCTTCGAGCGTCACGAGGTGGACAAGCGCCGCTACGACCACGCGGTGCAGGTCGCCGCGCGATTCGACACGGCGAAGATCAGGCTGATGGAAATCCTCAACGATCGCGGATACCTCGAGGACGACCCGCAACCGCAGTCGGTGATCTGGGAGCGGATGAACCTGCCGATCGCACGAGGCCTTCGAGGATTGATCTACGTGCTGTGGGAGCTGTCGCAGGTCGATCCGTCTGACCTCTCCGTGCTGTTTGCCGGCAACGGCCGTTTCCGGATGGCCTTTGCCGAGCTCGATCCCCCGTCAGGCGAGGACCCGACGCCGGCGCAGGTAGACGATGCCGTGCAGCGCTGCTGCCAGAATCAGTTCTACGCCTTCAGCAAACCCGCCGGGACGTCTCTCGTCTGCATCCAGGGCCAATGGTCGAACGTGGTGGACGCCCGAATCAAGGGTCACCTCGCGGCCGCGGCGATGGGAACGGAGGCCGAGAGCCGGTACGTCCCGCTTTACGCGCGCACGATCGATACGGCGCGACCCTGGGGAGTGACGGCGCTGTTCGCCGAGTACACCGGCGTTCACCAGCCGCTCGAGATCGACTGGTCGTTCGCCACCGATCGAATACTGCCGTTTCCTGTCGCCGAACCAGTCGAACCGGTCAAACCGGTTGAACCGATCGAGATCGTCGAGCCGGTGCCGATAGCGGTAGAGGCCGACCTTCAGGTCGCCCTGGCTCAAGAGGCGCAGGCGCCGGCGGACGATTCGGTTGAACCGGTCCAGGAGGAACCGGGGGGTGTTCATTTGCCGTTCTCGAGCCTGTGGGAGCTCGCCGTCGCGGTGAACCGATCCGATCCGGTCGCGCTCGCTGTGGCGTCCAATGGCGCTTCCGCGGAGATATCAATCGACAGCATCGAAGTCCGAAAACTGATCGGCACGATGTGGTTCCGCTCGGTGGCGCCCAGGCTCTCGGCGGCATGGAAGGCACGGATCTTCGACGTCCTTGCTGAGAGCGTGACCATCTCGAACCATCGTGTGAAGCGCGGCCGGGACGCGACGAACCTCAGCGAGCTGAGTTATGAGGGGCTGAAGGAGCTCTCGAGAACGGCCGTTCCGGACGCGATCAGGTCAGACCTGGATCTGCTACTGACGGTGGCGCGCCTGTTTGGGGGAGAAGGTCTGAAGCGGCTGCGATTCGTCGAGCCCGCTGCGAATCAGGACAAATCGAGGCTCTCCGGACTACTTCATCCGTGGCGTCACGGAGAGAACGGGCACGCGGCTGTCCGGCGGACTTGAAGAAGAGACAGTGAAGAGGAAAAGGTGAGGAGCGATGGGCTACGCTTGGCGTAGCCATGTTTCCGCCTCGCGTCATCCTTGCCGCCGTCGATTTTTCCGAGCCGTCCCGGGTAGCCCTGACATTCGCCGCCCGGCTGGCGAAGCAGTGTCACGCCTTGCTTCACGTGCTCCACGTGGAGGATCCGCTGCTGGCTGGTGCCGCCCGCTCAGCCGGTATCGACCTGACGGCCGAAACGCGCGTAGAGCTCGGCGCCTTCATGCAGAAGGCATTTCCTGCCGGCGATTGGACACCATCGCACCATGTCGTCACCGGCGCTCCGGTTGAGGGGATCTGCCACATCGTCGAGCGCGAGTCCTCAGACCTCGTCGTGCTCGGCGCCAAGGGAATGTCGGGACTCGAGTCGGCGATTTTCGGATCGACGACGGAGGGAGTGCTGAGGAAGGCGGACGCCTCGGTGCTCGTCGTGCCCGAGAGCTGGACGCCTCCGCGTCCAGACCTCAACGACCTGACCGGGATGGGCCCGGTCGTCGTCGGGATGGAGGCAACGCCGGCGGCGATTGGCGCGGCCCGGATCGCCGCGGAGCTCGCCAGCCTTCTGGGGACGACGGTCGATATCCGGCATGTGGTGCCGGCGACACCAGTGCTGGCGAGATGGTCGGCGCATGCTGACGCGGCGCAAGCGAAACGGGTTGCGGATGCGAAGGCCGAGATTTCCTCGGCCCTGCATCTCGCCGGCTTCACGCCGACCAAGGTCGAGGTCGAGGTCGGATCGGTTGCCGAGCGGCTTGCCGCGGCAGTGGCGACTCGCGGCGACCGGCGGCCGGTGCTCGTGCTGGGCCGTCGAACCTCGTCTGAACGCGGCGGGGCGCCCGGAAGCACTGCCTATCGCGTGCTCTCGCTCGGCGGCGCGCCCGTGCTCATGTGGCTGCCGGAGCACTAGGTGGCTGATATAAACTCCCAAATCCCAACGCCCAACTTCCAAAAGGAATCGCCCTTTTTTGGGAGTTGGGACTTGGGTTTTGGGAGTTATCAATGTCCACCACTCTTCTAGGTCTTCTCGCTTCGAACCCGGCCGACCAGACCGCCATCGTCCTTCCCGAACAGAATCTTCGAATCAGCTACGGCTCGTTGTGCGACCAGGTGAAAGGCGTCGCCGAGGCGCTGGCTGCTCACGGCATTCGCCGTGGCGACCGCGTCGGCATGGCGCTTCCCAACGGTCTGCCGACGATCGTCGCGTTCCTTGCCGCTTCGGAGGCAGGAACCGCTGCGCCGCTCAACCCCTCGTATCGCGAAGAGGAGTTCCGCTTCTATCTCGAGGACACGAGCGCGAAGGTCCTGTTGCTTCCGCCGACAGGCGCGGATGATGCGCGGCGCGCGGCGGCTGCGTGCAACGTGCCGGTGCTGGCCGTGGACCTGGAGCCCGATGGTCGCGTCACGGTTGGAAGCGCCGGAAGAAAGCCGTACGACGCGCCGGGCGTCGATGACGTCGCTCTCATTCTTCACACCAGCGGCAGCACAGGACGGCCGAAACGCGTGCCGTTGTCGCATGCCAACCTGTCGATTTCCTCGCGCAACGTTGCCGGCACCTACGATCTGTCTCCGAGCGATGTCTCGCTGTGCGTGATGCCGCTCTTTCACGTGCACGGGCTCGTGGCGTCGACGCTTGCGACGCTGGCCACCGGCGGCACCGTGGTCGTGCCCGCGAAGTTCAGCCCGCTCTCGTTCTGGCGCATTGCGCGCGATACCGGCGCCACGTGGTACTCGGCGGTGCCGACGATCCATCAGCTGCTGCTGGCGCGCGCTGAAAAGGGATCGCGCCCCGCGGGCTCCGAGAAGCTGCGCTTCATCCGGTCCTGCAGCGCGGCGCTGCCGCCGCCAGTGATGCACGGCCTCGAAGAGGCGTTCGGTGCGCCGGTGCTCGAGGCCTACGGCATGACGGAAGCGGCGCATCAGATGGCGTCGAACCCGCTGCCACCGCGCGATCGGAAGCCTGGGTCGGTCGGGCCGGGCACCAACGTCGGCATCAGCATCCGCGACGGGAAAGGCAACGTCCTTCCGGCCGGCGAACGCGGCGAGGTCTGCATCAGCGGACCGAACGTCGTGAAGGGGTACGAGAACAACCCCGAGGCCAACGCGACGGCCTTCTTCGGCGAGTGGTTCCGCACGGGCGATCAGGGAATGCTCGACGAGCAGGGCTACCTCTCGCTGACCGGCCGGCTCAAAGAGATGATCAACCGCGGCGGCGAAAAGATCTCGCCGCGCGAGATCGACGAAGTGCTGCTCGGGCATCCGGCAATCGCCGAAGCCGTGGCATTCGGCCAGTCGCATCCGACATGGGGCGAAGAGGTGGCCGCGGCTGTGACCTTGAAGGAAGGCGCGTCAGCCAAGGAAGCGGACATCCTCGCGTTCTGCAAGGAGAGGATGGCTGACTTCAAGCGCCCGAAGCAGATCTTCATCACCGAGGCGATCCCGCGAACCGCGACCGGCAAGATTCAGCGCCGCGTCGTTGCACAGGCATTCTCGACGCAGCCGTCGTGAAGATCGTCATCGCCGGCGCGGGTGCGATCGGCGGTTACATCGGCGCGCTGCTGGCGCGGGCCGGTGCGGACGTGGTGCTCTTCGCACGCGGGCCCCACCTTCGCGCCATGCAGGAACGCGGCCTGCGGGTCGTCGGCGCCGAGGGGGAGTTCACTGTCCGGCCGCAGGTCAGCGACAACCTCGCGGCGATTGGCGTGGCCGACGTCGTATTCCTCGGCGTCAAGGCGCACGGCCTCACTGGCCTCGCGCCTTCGCTGAGACCGTTGTTTGGTCCGGACACCGTCGTCGTCAGCACGCAGAACGGGATTCCGTGGTGGTACTTCCAGCGGCACGGCGGCGAGCTCGATGGCCTGGTCCTCGAGCGCGTCGACCCGGGAGGCATCATTGCCGCTTCCATCGAAGCGCGCCGGGTCATCGGATCGATCGCGTACTTCGCCACGGACATCACCGAACCGGGCGTCATCCATCACGTTGAAGGCAACCGGATCAGTTTCGGCGAGCCGAGCGGCGAGAAAACGGATCGCCTGCGCAGCCTGACGGCGGCGCTCTCCGCGGCGGGCTTCCGCTGTCCCATCACGACCCGCATCCGTCATGAGATCTGGGTGAAGCTGCTCGGCAATGCGTCGCTGAATCCGATCAGCGTGCTCACGGGCGGCACGCTCGAGCAATTGACGCGTCATCCCGACGTCGTCCGCCTGGTCCGGTCGGTGATGGTCGAGTGCGAAGCGGTGGCCTCGAAGCTCGGCATCGAGCTGCCGATCACGATCGATCAGCGGATCGCGGGCGCGGAGAAGGTCGGCGCGCACAAGACGTCCATGCTTCAGGACTACGAGGCAGGACGGCCAATGGAAATCGAGGCAGTCGTCGGAGCGGTGGTGGAGCTGGGAGAGCGGCTCGGTGTGCCGATGCCGTCAACCAGCGCCGTATATGCGTGTGTGAAGTTCCTTGGCGAACGCCGCGGGCAACCCGCGGCCATCCCGGCAGAGGCGATGGTGCGGCCATGATTCACAACCGGTGGTTTCAGCTCGTTGCGTCGCTCGTCGCGATGATCATGATCGCGAACCTGCAATACGCGTGGACATTGTTCGTGCAGCCGCTGCGAGAGAGCACCGGCTGGGCGCTTCCGGACATCCAGTTCGCCTTCACGCTCTTCATCCTCTTTCAGACGTGGGTGCAGCCGCTCGACGGCTGGTTCATCGATCGCATGGGCCCGCGCTGGTTCATCACCGCCGCCGGCCTGCTCTGCGGGCTCGGATGGGCCGGGATGGGTTACGCGACGTCGCTGCCGATGCTCTATGTCCTCTACTGCGCGGCCGGCACCGGTGCGGCGTTCGTCTACAGCGGCTGCATCGGCTCGGCGCTCAAGTGGTTCAAGGAACGCCGTGGCCTGGCGTCGGGCATCATGGCGGCCGGCTTTGGCGGTGGCACCGCGCTGTTCATCCCGTTCATCTCCGACATGATCAAGACCGACGGGTATCAGCAGACCTTCATCGCCAGCGGTCTGTTGCAGGGCCTCGTAATCATGATCGTCGCGCAGTTCCTCCGCCATCCGAAGGCGGAACCTGCAGCCGCCAAGGTCGCTGTCAGCGGGGCGGCTGTCAGCGGATCATCCGTGGGCCGGCACCACTTCACGACGCCTGAGATGCTGCGGACACCGCAGTTCTATTTCATGTATGTGATGTTCGTGCTGATGGCCACGGGTGGCCTGCTCGTGACCGCCAACGCCGGCCCGATCGCGCGCTCATGGGGATACACCGCTGAGGTGCTTGCGCTCGCGGCGACGCTCAGCCCGCTGGCCAATGGCGGCAGCCGCATCTTCTGGGGATGGGCGTCCGACAGGCTGGGACGCGAATCGACGATGGTGCTGTCGTTCTCGTTGCAGGCGATGTGCCTGTTGACGGTGGTAATGCTCGGCCAGCAGTCGTCGACCTGGTTCGTCACGTCTCTCGTGCTCGTGTACTTCACCTGGGGACAGATCTACTCCCTCTTCCCGGCAACCTCCGGCGACTATTTCGGCAGCAGGCACGCGACGTCGAACTATGCCGTGCTCTACACGGCCAAAGGCGTGGCTGCGATCTTCGGCGGCTGGCTTGGCGCGCTGCTGGCGGAGCAGTCCGGGAGCTGGGCGCTCGGCTTCTACGGGAGCACGGTGATGGCGCTCATTGCCGCGATGATGGCCGTCAAGCTGCGCTCGTCGTCAGCCGCGCTGAAGGCGGCGAAGGTCCACGCTCCCGTCCCGGCGGGGTGAGAAGTCCGAAGCAGCAGCGGTCCGCCTCCGCCCCTTTGGGGCTACGGCGGGACAGACTTCGCTCGCGCCGAGAACTGCTCGTTAATGGCCAGCGCGAAGCGCTGGCCCAGACGTAGCTCGCGCGAAGCGCGAGCGAAGTCTGGCGGAGAGAGGAGGGAGTCGAACCCTCCAGGGACCATAGGCCCCCAGCCTGGTTTTGAAGACCAGCGGCGCCACCGGACACCTTCCCTCTCCCTGCGTGTACCCTATCCTCGTTGTGGGGTCTGTACACAATCCCCTGCGGACGCTACCTGCGGTTGACCGGCTGCTCACGCACCCGGAGATGGTGGTGCTGCTCGAGCAGTTCAACCGCGCACTCGTCACGCGTCATTGCCGCGACGTTCTCGCGGACGTCCGCGTGTCGATTCGCGGTGGCGCCGACGCACCGCCCGATCGCGACATCGTCTCGCGTGTGGCCGAGCGTCTTCGCACCACCCGTGCGCCGCAGCTTCAGTGCGTCGTCAATGCGACGGGCACCGTGCTGCATACGAACCTCGGACGCGCGATCCTGCCTGCCGCGGCAATCGAGGCGCTGACGATGGCGGCCGGCCTCCCCGTCAACCTCGAATACGACCTCGAGGCGGGCGGCCGCGGCCGGAGGGAGATCCTGATCGAGGAACTGCTCTGCGAACTGACCGGCGCCGAAGCGGCGACGGTGGTCAACAACAACGCGGCAGCGGTGCTCGTGGCGCTCAATACGCTTGCTTCGGGCAGGGAGGTCATCGTCTCGCGCGGCGAGCTGATCGAGATTGGCGGTGCGTTCCGCATCCCCGAGATCATGGCGAGGAGCGGTGCCGTCCTGCGTGAGGTCGGCACGACGAATCGCACGCACCCGGCTGACTACGAACAGGCGATCGGCGAGCGGACGGGGCTGATCCTCAAGGTCCACACCAGCAACTACCGGGTCGTCGGCTTTACAGCGGACGTCGATTTGCCGGCGCTCGTCGAGATTGGACGCCGGCGCGGGGTTCCGGTGATGGAGGACCTCGGCAGCGGGGCGCTCATCGACCTGCAGCCCTACGGGCTTCCGCGGGAACCCGTTGTCGGCGAACGCGTTGCGGCGGGGGCGGATGTGGTGACGTTCAGCGGCGACAAGGTGCTTGGCGGTCCGCAGGCGGGCCTGATCGCCGGCCGTCGCGCGACGATCGAGGCAATCGCAAAGAACCCGCTGCACCGCGCGGTACGCTGCGGCAAGCTGACGATCGCAGCACTCGAGGCGACCTTGCGACTTTACCGCGATGCCCCAGACGTGGCCACTGTCATCCCGGCGTTGCAGATCCTCACGCGGTCCCTGGACGAGATCACCTCGGTGGCTGAGGCAGGGATGCTCGCGCTTCGTGGTGCGCTTGACGATGATTTCCGCCTGACCGTTCAGCCGACTTCGTCGCAGATCGGCAGCGGCGCACTGCCGACCGATGAGATCCCGAGTATGGCAATCGCCGTCGCGCACGCGCACGAAGGCCCGGACTGGATTGCCGCGCGCTTTCGCGCTTCGCGTCCCCCGATCATCGGCCGCATCCACGGTGACGCGTTCCTGCTCGACATGCGCACGATTGCCAATCCTGGTGATATCGTCCCCAACTGGCCTTGATCCTCGTTAGGCCTTAGGCCTTGGCCCCTGGGCCTTCTTTTTTCGAATGCCGCTCATCATCGGCACGGCCGGCCACATCGATCACGGCAAGACTGCGCTGGTGAGGGCGCTGACCGGCCAGGATACGGACAGGCTGCCGGAAGAGAAGGCGCGCGGCATTTCGATCGACCTCGGCTTCGCGTGGCTCGACTTGCCGGACGGCACTCGCGCCGGCATCGTCGACGTGCCCGGCCACGAGCGCTTCATCCGCAACATGCTGGCCGGCGCCCACGGCATCGATCTCGTTCTCTTTGTCGTGGCCGCAGACGACGGCGTGATGCCGCAGACGGAGGAGCATCTCGACATCGTGCAGCTGCTCGGCGTGAGCCGGGCGATCACCGTCATCACGAAAGCCGATCTGGCATCTGCCGAACGGCTGGACGAGGTGAGAAGCGAGATTGCCGTGATTGCCGCGGGCACGCTGCTCGAGCATGCGCCGGTCATTCCCACCTCGTCCAACCGTTCGGCAGATGCCAGATCGGCTTTCGTGATGACGGTGATCGCCCGGCTCACACCGAGCAGCTGCACGATGTCGAGATGCTCCTCCGTCTGCGGCATCACGCCGTCGTCTGCGGCCACGACAAAGAG
>DATLLQ010000100.1:0-10193 GCA_035537775.1 Vicinamibacterales bacterium
AGCGTCCCGGCGGGAACAGTCGTCCGCGGTGAACGTCTCGGCGAGCAGCACGGCGATCACGTTCGATTACCAGAATCCCAGGATTCCGTATCGCTCCGAGGTCACGGGGACAGGCTGGCGTCCATTCGTTCATGACGGCCCCGCGTGCCTGCAGGCGCACGTGGCCCTCGAGTCACAGGAATCGAAGACGTTCGCCCTCAAGGTCGTCGCGTCGCGTGAGGGCATGGCGCTTTCTGACGAAGCGGCCCGGGAACGCGAGGAGGCGCTGGACGCGTGGCGCTCGCGGTTCTCGCGGGTGAGCGTGCCCGGCAACCGTGAGCTCGGGCGCGTGCTCGAGCGAAACGTCCGGGACTTTGGTTCGTTCCCGACGCTCGACGGCCAGCCCGATGAATGGCTCGCACTTCAGGCCGGTGTGCCGGCCTATCCCGCGTTCTTCGGACGCGATGCGGTCACCGCCGGGTGGCAGGCGGCAATGATCGATGGCGGCGAGGCGCTCGACGCGGCGCTCACGCGGCTGGGCCGCATGCAGAGCGATCGTTTCGACGACTGGCACGACGAGCAGCCGGGACGCATCCCGTATCAGGTTCGCAGCGGACCGCTGGCCCTGCTCAATCTCAATCCGTACTCCGCCTACTACGCCGACTTCGCCAGCCCGCTCATGTTCGTCATCTCTCTCGCGAATCTGTACGCATGGACGGGCGATCGGCGCGTGCTCGAACGCCACTGGGACGCCGCGCGCCGGATTCTCGACTGGGCACGCGATTATGGCGACGCCGATCGCGACGGCTATCTCGAGTACCTGACCCGCTCGTCGAAGGGCACGAAGAACCAGGGCTGGAAGGACAGTGGTGACGCGATCATCCGCGACGACGGCTCGCCGGTTCCGGCGCCGATCGCCACGTGCGAGTTGCAGGGGTATTGGTACGTCGCGCAGCAACTGATGGGGTTGCTCTGCGAGGTGATGAACTGCCCCGGCGATTCGACGGCACTGCTGAGGTCCGCCGCGGGACTCAAACGGCGATTCAATGAAGACTGGTGGATACCTGACGCGCAGTTCTTTGCTGTTGCGCTCGATCCCGACAAGCGGCAGGTGGGGGCAGTGACGTCGAATGTGGGGCACTGCCTGGCCACGGGCATCATTGATGAGCCGCATCGGGCGCCCGTCGTGGGCCGGATGTTTGCGCCCGACCTCTACAGTGGCTGGGGCATCCGCACACTGTCGTCGTCACATGCCTTTTACAACCCGCTGAGCTACCACCGTGGGACTGTGTGGGCGGTTGAGCAAGGCACTATCATCTTCGGGCTGCGACGGTTCGGGTTCAACGCGCGCGCGTTGGAATTGACGCGCGCGATGTTCGATCTCGCGTTGCTGTACCCGGAAGATCGAATTCCCGAGTGCGTGGGCGGATATGCCCGTGGAGAACACGCGACGCCTGGCGCGTATCCTCGCGCCAACACGCCGCAGTTGTGGAACGCGACGGCATTTCCGCTGGCGCTGCAGTCGATGCTGGGCCTCGTACCGCTCGCTCCGGCTGAAACGCTGATCGTCGATCCGGTTCTTCCGACGTGGATGCCAGACGTCGTCGTGCGCGATCTGCGGGTCGGGCACGCGAAGGTGAGCATCCGGTTCCGGCGGGATGGACGCGGGGCGTCAACATGGGATGTGCTTCACAAGCAGGGCACGCTTCATGTGGTGCGGCAGCCGCCGCCCGAGGCGCGGTCGGTGAGAGTCGTCGATCGGGTGCGGCTGATGATGGAATCCATTGCTTCATAGACAAGGCTCTGTTCAGGGGGCCTTCGAGAGCGCGAGGACAAGATGAGAATCGAGCTGCTGCCCGTCGGTGAGCAGGTGATGGTCATTACCGGTGCCTCCAGCGGGATCGGCCTGGTAACGGCGAAGCAGGCAGCGCAGCGGGGCGCATCAGTCGTCCTGACTGCCCGCAACGGAGAGGATCTGGCGAGGGCGGTCGAGGAGATTCGCCAGGAAGGCGGAAGAGCCGTGCACATGACGGCTGATGTCGCCGACCCGAATCAGGTCGAGATGGTCGCCGAGGCGGCCATTCGCGCGTTCGGTCGCATCGACACGTGGGTCAACAACGCGGCAGTGTCCATGTACGGCCGTGTCACCGAATTGCCGATCGAGGACATGCGCCGGCAGATGGACATCAATTACTGGGGGCAGGTCTACGGCGCGCGCGTCGCCGCGAGGCATCTGCGACATCGGGGCGGCGCAATCATCAACGTGGGCAGCGCGCTCTCCGATCGCGCCATCCCGCTGCAGGGAAACTACTGCGCGGCGAAGCACGCGCTGAAGGCGTTCACCGACACGCTGCGCATGGAGCTCGAGGACGAAGGAGCGCCGATCTCGGTGACGCTCGTCAAGCCGGCGAGCATCGACACACCGTTCTTCGAAAAGGCGCGGACCTATCTCGGAGTCGAGCCCCAGCCGGTTCCACCCGTGTACGCGCCTGAGGTCGTCGCGAGCGTCATCCTTCACGCCGCGCAGCACCCCATCAGGGAGCTCATCGCCGGCGGCGCGGGGGCCAAGCTGAGTGCGGCCAGATTCGCTCCACGGCTGGCCGACAAGTACATGGAACGCTGGTCGTTCGATTCTCAGAAGACCGAGATCACGACTGTTCCGGGCCGCCGTGACAACCTTTACAACCCAGTCGAGGATGATGGGGGAGAGCGCGGCCGCAACTGGTGGGGCCACACACGAGCATCCAGCCTGTATACGCAGGCCATGTTGCACCCGGCAGCGACCGCCGGAATCGCGGCCGCGACCGTCGCGCTGGCGGGTGCTGCCTGGCGGATTTCCTCAGGCCGGAGGCGCCGGGCGGCCGCCGCCAGCGAGCTCGAATTTGGGTTATCCTGAGCCAGCGTTCTTTTCGCGAAGTCCTTATCTATGAGCCACAAAGCGATCAAGATCGGTGTGACGGCCTTCGTCCTGGTGGCGGCCTTCAGCGCGCTGCTGTTCACCACGTTGCAGGACAACCTCCAGTACTACAAGTACGTGGACGAGGTTGCTGCGGCGCCGCAAGAATGGGAAGGCAAGACGCTGCAGGTCCACGGGTACGTCGTGCCGGGTACGGTGAAAGGCACGGATGACAGACTGAACTGGAAGTTCGATCTGCACCGCAAGGGCAAAGTCATCAGCGCGACGTTCCACGGAGCGCCGCCGGACACCTTCAAGGACGACGCCGAGGTGGTCCTTACCGGGCGCTTCGGTCCGCAAGGCTTCCACGCCACGGAAATGACGGCGAAGTGCCCATCGAAGTATGAGGAGGCGCCGCCCGCCGCGCCAGTAGCGACGACGTCCAGCTAATGGCGTCCCTCGGGTACTACCTGCTGCTTGCCGCGTTCCTCGCGGCCACCTACGCGGCCGCGATTTCCGTCGCTGGCGCGAGACGCCGATCGCAGCGGCTCATTGAGAGCGGAACGGGCGCGTTCTACCTGACGATGGCCATCATGCTGGCTGCGTCAGCGGTCATCGTTCACGCCTTCGCCACCAACAACTTCGACATCAAGTACGTCCATCGCTACTCGGACACCGCACAGTCGCTCGCGTTCAAGCTGACGTCGTACTGGGGCGGGCTCGATGGCTCGATCATGTTCTGGGTGACGCTGCTCGCGATCTTCGGCTCCGTCGCCGTGTACGTGAACCGCGAGCGTCACCGCGAGCTTATTCCTTACGTGGTGGCGGTCATCTCAGTGGTGCAGGTGTTCTTCCTGTTCCTGATGATCGTCCACAACAACCCGTTCGAAACCTACCTCACGGAGAGTCCGGCGGACGGCAGGGGGCTCAGTCCGCTACTGCAGAACTTCTACATGGTCATCCACCCGCCGACGATGTACCTCGGGTTCGTCGGGTGCACGATTCCGTTCGCATTCGGGATGGCCGCGCTGGCAACCGGCCACCTGGACGACTCGTGGCTGCGTGCGGTGCGCCGCTGGACGATGATCGCGTGGCTGTTCCTCTCGCTCGGGCTCTGTCTCGGGATGCTGTGGGCATACGAGGAGCTTGGTTGGGGCGGCTTCTGGAAGTGGGACCCCGTTGAGAACGCGGGCCTGCTGCCGTGGTTCACGGCCACTGCGTTTCTGCACTCGGTGATGGTGCAGGAGCGGCGCGGCATGCTGCGGGTCTGGAATGTGTCCCTCGTGATCGTCACGTTCTTCCTGACCATCTTCGGGACGTTCATGACGCGGTCCGGCGTCGTGCAGTCGGTCCACGCCTTCGGAGAGGATCCCGAGCTGGCGAAGCTGTTCACCGGCTTCATGATCCTCACGCTCGTCGTCAGCTTCGGCCTGGTGATCTATCGCCTGCCGCTGCTGCGTGCGCGCAACGAGCTCGACTCCTGGATGTCGCGTGAAGCGGCATTCATGCTCAACAACTGGATCCTGCTGTTCTCGGCGTTCTTCGTGCTGTTTGCCACGATGTTCCCGACGCTCAGCGAGGCGATCTACGGACCGAAGGGCCGCATCACGGTCGGCGCCACGTTCTTCAACACGTGGATGATTCCGATCGGCCTCGGCATGCTGCTGCTCACCGGCATCGGCCCGCTGCTCGCGTGGCGCAAGTCAACGTTCGTCAATTTGCGCAATCAGTTCCTGTTCCCAGTCCTGAGCGGTGTCGTCGTCGGCGGGATTGTGCTTGCCGCAGGCGTCCGCATCTGGAGCTCGGGTCTGACCCTCGCCTTCGGCGGGTTCGTGATGGGCACGATCACCCAGGAGTTCTGGCGTGGCGCGCGCGTACGGCAGCAGACGAGCGGCACCGACCTGTTCACCGCGCTGATCGGGCTCGTCGGGCGCAACAAGCGCCGCTACGGCGGCTATCTCGTCCACGTCGGCGTCGTGCTCATCTTCCTTGGCTTTGCCGGCGAGAACTTCAAGCTGCAGGAAACAGCGACGCTGACCCCAGGGAAGAACGTGAAGGTCGGCGAGTTCGAACTCCGGATGGACGCCCTCCGCATCACCGAGGACGCCACCAAGCAGATGGTCACCGCGCACATCACCGCGCTGCGTGACGGGGCGGAGGTCGCGAAGCTTTATCCAGCGCGATGGTTCTTCCGCGGCCGCGAAGACGAACCGACCACGGAGATCGGGATTCAACGCTCGGTGCGCGGAGATCTCTATCTCGTGATGCCGGCGTACGACGCGCCCTCGCAGTCCGCCACGATTGAGATCACCGTCACGCCGCTCATCAACTGGGTGTGGCTCGGGTTTGGCGTCCTGGCTATCGGAACGCTGATCGCGTTGCTGCCGGAAGCGACCTTTGCGTTCGCGACGGCAAGGATTCCGGCGAATGCCGCGCGGAGTGCCGGCATGTGGCTCATCATGCTCGCCAGCGTGAGCCCGGCCATCATCCAGGCGCAGGATGGCCAGGTCGCGCAGCCGGGCGCGAACGGCGGCCTGGTTAGCAAGAGCGACATGCAGCGCAAGCTTGAACACGAAATCATCTGCATGTGCGGGTCGGCCGGCTGCGTGCGCGCAACGCTCGCGAACTGCCAGATGCGTCCGGCGTGTCACGGCCACAGCGGCCAGACCGCGCAGATCCGGCAGCTCGTCGAGGAAGGCAAGGACCACGACACGATCCTCGAGACGTTCGTGAAGCAGTACGGCCAGCATGTGCGCGACATCCCCGAGGACACGGCGTTCAACCGCCTGGCGTGGATGGTGCCGTACCTGCTCGCGGGTGCCGGACTCGTGGTCATCATCATGAACGCCCGCCGCTGGTCGCATCGTCCCGCCGCAGCCACGAGCGGAGTCGCTCCCTCGACAGACCCCGCGCTGGACGCCCGCCTGGATGATGAGCTCCGAGATCTCGACTGAGCGGCCGGAATCGCTACATCCCTGGCAGCTGTTCACGCTGGCCGGCCTCCTGGGGGCGACTGTCGTCGTGTTCTTCTCGCGCGGCCAGACGCCCGTCGCGATCATCCTTCTGAGCTGCGCGATCTTCGCTGCCGCGTACATCGGCGTGACGGCGCTGCGAACCGCGCTTCCGCTGGCTGGCTCGCTGCCGGAAGAGACCCCCGAAGCGCTGGGCGATCGCGGCCGGGCGGCGCTCGAGCGTGAAAAGACCCTCGTATTGCGATCGATCAAGGAGCTCGAGTTCGACCGCGGTATGGGGAAAGTCTCCGAGAAGGATTACGCGGAGATGTTGGCTCGTCTCCGTGCACGGGCGTCGAGGCTGATGCGACAGCTCGACGCCGGCTCGCTTTACCAGGATCAGATCGCGAGGGAAGTGGAGAAGCTTCTGCCAAAGGCATCGGCGGCGCCGGCAGAGACACCACACCCGGCCGCGGCGCAGGTGGCGAACGCCTGCACGGCGTGCGCGGCCGCGAACGACCCCGACGCGAAATTCTGCAAGAACTGCGGCGCCCGTCTGGAGACAGCATCGTGACGCGCGCGCGCCTGGGCCTTCCCTTGGGCCTTAGGCCTTGGGCCTTGGGCCTGTTGATCGCGGCGCTCTATCTTCCAGGAGCCGCGTCGGCCCAGGACATGCCCGATCCTTCTCAGATTCATGGCCGCGCGCTCCCGGCGCCAGAGCTTCCCGACGGTACGGTGACCGTTCGCATCGTCCGTGAAGCGATCGGCAACGATGCTCCCGGACAGCAGGTGCGCGTGACGGTGGGCAGCACGACGCGCACCGCGACGACTGACCAGCAGGGCCGGGCGGAATTCAGGGGGCTCCCGTCTGGCGAGGCGAAGGCTGAAGCCACCGTAGACGGCGAGATGATGGAGTCGCAGCCATTCGCTGTACCCACCTCCGGAGGACTGCGCGTGATTCTCGTCGCCGGACGGACGCGTGCGGCCGACCGTAAGAAGCAGGAAGAAGCCGCCGCTCTGGCCGCCCCGGTTCAGAAAGGTGTTGTCGTGCTCGGCGGCGACACCCGCATCGTCATGGAGTTCGACCAGGACACGCTCTGGACGTACTACCTGCTCGAGATCGTCAACACCGCGCGCACGCGAGTGGATATCGGCGGTCCGCTGCGGATCACGCTGCCGCCTGAGGCGACCGGGGCTCGCCTCTACGAAGGTTCAACGGAGGGGTTGCAGGTCGAAGTCGACGGCACCAACGTCACGGTTCACGGTCCCTTCGCACCCGGAACAACCACGCTGAATCTGCAGTACAACCTGCGCTTCACGAACGGCACGCAGACGGTGGCTCAGACGTTCCCGGTGCCGCTCCAGAACGTCGTGGTCGGGGTGGAGAAGGTCGGCACGCTGGGCCTGGCCTCCACGCAGTTTTCATCGACCGCCGAAGTCCCGGCCGAACGCGGCAGCGTCTTCGTGCTAGGTCGCGGGGGAAGCCTGCCGGCGGGGACGCCGCTGACATTCACGCTCTCGAATCTTCCGGCCCAGAGTCGCATCGGCCGTTACGTGACGCTCGGGCTGGCACTGCTCATCGCGGCCATCGGTGTCTGGATGGCGATGAACCCCGGGCGTGCGGCTGCCACGGACCGTAAGGCGTTGGTCGCCCGCCGCGACAAGCTTCTCGCGGAACTTGCCCAGCTCGAGGCCAGGCGACGTGATGCGCCGCTCCCTGAACGATCCGAACGCCGGCGGCTTCGGATTCTCGCGGAGCTCGAGCAGATCTACGGCGAGCTGGACGCGACCGCGGGGCCGCAGGGAGGCGGCGAGGGCATCGCGGCGTGACCCCACCCGACAACCTGGACTTCGACCACGTCGCTGGCGACGACGTCTCGCGCCACTTCGGCCGGCGCCGGGCCGTCTCGCGCATCACATTCACGGCGCGCTCAGGCACGATCCTCGGCCTTCTCGGACCGAATGGCGCCGGCAAGTCCACCATGCTCGCGATGCTGGCGACGTTGCTCAGGCCGACGTCGGGGACGATCCGCTTCGGGTCGCTCGACGCGCGTCAGCATGGCGCCGCTCTCCGGTCTCGAATCGGCGTCCTCGGCCATGACCTGTTTCTCTATCCCGAGCTGACGGCGCACGAGAACCTGGCGTTTTTTGCCGGGCTGTATCGCTGCGCCGATCCAGCGGCCGTCGCGTCGCGCGCCCTCGTGCAGGCTGGCCTTGCCGATCGTGCCGGCGACCAGGTCCAGAGCTTCTCGCGCGGCATGCGCCAGCGCGTTGCGCTCGAGCGCGCATTGATTCACGAGCCGCGCCTGGCGCTCCTCGACGAGCCGTTCACGGGTCTGGACGACGCCTCGACTGCGGCGCTGATCGCGAGGTTGCGCGCGCTGCGTGAGAGCGGCGCCATCATCATCCTGGCAACCCACGATCTCGATCTGACCGAGGGACTCTTCGACGAGGCGCTGTTCCTGCGCGACGGACGCGTGCTGTCTGCCGTCACGAGGCCCGAGCAGCTGCGGTCGACCTATCGTGCCGTGATGGGGCGGGGCTGACCATGTTCGCTCGCGCCGTCTGGCTGATCCTGCGCAAGGACCTCACCGTCGAAATGCGAAGCGGCGAGATCGCGTACACGACGCTGTTCTTCGCCGTCTCGTGCATCCTGATGTTCGCCTTCGCCCTGGTTCGCGAGGGACGCGCGCCGGAAGACGGCGCGGCGGGCCTCCTGTGGATCGCGATCGCCTTCGCCGGGACCCTCGCGCTCGGCCGGACGTTCGAGCGCGAACGGCAGTCGGAGACGCTGCGGGCGCTGATGATGGCGCCGGCGCCGCGTCCAGCCGTCTACGTCGGGAAGCTGATCGGAATCGTGGCGCTGCTGGCCGTCGTCGAGATCGTCCTCGTGCCGCTGGTCGCCCTGCTGCTGGAGGCCCGTGTCCTGCTGGAGCGGCCGTTCTGGCTGGCGGCGATCCTGGCCGCCGGCACCACCGGATTCGCTGCCGTCGGCACGCTGTTCGCGGCGATGCTGATTCGCGCCCGCACGCGCGACGTCCTGCTGCCGGTCTTGTTGTATCCGGTCATCGTTCCAGTCATGATTGCCGGTGTCCGCGGGACGGCGGCGCTGCTGCAGCCCGAGGTGGACACGGCCATTCTCGGGTTCTGGCTGGCGCTGCTCGTGACGTTCGATGTGGTCTTCGTCACGCTCGCTCTCTGGACCTTCGAAGCGGTCATGACGGATTAGGACGATAAGTCTCTTTTATGCCCAGATGGTTCCTGCCGGCCGCGATTCTGTGCGGTGCGATGTTCGCGGCGACTCCGATCGTGATCGCCTACGCGCCGTTCGAGTCGACGATGGGGCTGGTATTCAAGATTTTCTTCTACCACATGCCGTCGGCCTGGATGTTCCTGCTGGGCGGCATCGTCTGTGGTGTGGCGAGCGTGCGCTATCTCGCGACCGGAGCGGCGCGTCACGATCGAACCGCCTGGGCTGCAGCGGAGTTGACCGTCGTCTTCGGCCTGCTGACGCTGGTGACCGGGCCGCTCTGGGCGCGCAAGGCGTGGGGCACTTGGTGGGTGTGGGACGTCCGCGTCACGGCGAGCCTCGTGAGCTGGATGATCGCCGTGGCGTATCTGATCCTGCGCCGATACGGCGGGCCCGGTTCGGAAAAGCTGGCGGCAGGCCTGGCGCTCTTCGGCATGGCCAACGTGCCGTTCATCTACATCTCGGTGAATTACTGGCGCACCATCCATCCGGCGACCAGCGTTGTGCCGACGCTGCCGGTGTCGATGGGAGGCCCGCTCTGGTTCTGCGTGGCGTCGTTCCTCCTGCTGTTCATCCTGCTCTTCAAGATGCGGGTGCGGCTCGAGGAGCAGCGCGCGCGTCTTGATGCCGTCTACCTCTCGCTGGATGAATAACGTGATTACCCCCATCTCGCGTCGTATTGCCGTCGTTCTGCTCGCTCTCCTGTGTTGGGGCGCGCTCCCTCAGGAGGCTTCTGCGAAGGCACAGCCGTCGTCACAGCAGAACGAGTTCAAGCCGCTCGATCAACTGCCGCCGGCCGAGCAGGTCCCTGCCGCGACGCTGCTGGTTGCCGCCTACGCGTTCGTGCTCGTGGGGCTCTTCCTGTACGTCGTCACGGTGGCGCGGCGGCTCACGACCGTTCAGCGTGAGATCGAGCGCCTCGAATCAGACGTCAAGCGGGCCGGCCGCTCGTAGTGGTTCCGTAGATGCCGACAGCGGCACACTTCATCTACATTCCGGCGGTCCTGCTGCTGGGTGTGGTGATCGGATGGATCCTGGGGTCTCGTGCGGCCGCCGATGCGTACGCTGCGCGGCTTAAGAGACAAGAAGGCCCAAGGCCGAAGGCCTAAGGCCCAAG
>DATLLQ010000101.1:0-6513 GCA_035537775.1 Vicinamibacterales bacterium
GGCATCGAGCCGAAGTTCTCGACGTGAACGAAGCGTCCGCTCCTGTCCGCACGAATCTGCGCCGCAAGGATCATCGTCCCCTTGCCCTTCGTTCCCGGGGGGCCGAGCTCGAGATTGATGAGCGTGAACGGATAGTCGGAATACTCCGGCTGATTCCAGAGCTCGGCGAAACTCATCGGCCGATCCGTGGCCAGAAACAGCTGCACCGTATTCTCCGGGCCAGGCTGCGCGGATGCGTAGCGGAGGTCCCACGCGAGCTGTGTGTTGAACCTGATCGTTCCCACCGAGGGTGCTTTGCGCAGCCCGCTGAGGAGCTCACTCCGTCCATCCTTCAGCTTCTGCAGCAGTTCGTCACGCTGCCCGGGTGCGGAGAGCCGGTTCAGATGGATCTCGATGCGCGCTACGCCCGTTGGATTGCGAAATCCGCCGGCGCTGATGGCTGTGCCAGTGATGCGGAGCGGCAGGTCGAGCGTTGCGCCGCTGGTGCCGCGCTGCGCCTGCGCCATCGACATGAGCGCCAATGCGACCACGAGTAGTGGTGTGGGTTTCATGCACTGGGACAGCTGCATATACGGTTCCGGCGCAGACGGCCGGATTGAAAGACGAGTCCGTCGTTAAACGAACTGTCTAGATAGGCGGCGCGGCAGTGTCATGGCCGAAAACGGCTCGGCCTCTGCACCACCGTTCCCAGACGAGGGCGGCAACAGCAACGAGCGCGGCCATGGAGAAGAAGCCAATGCCGTTCACCAGCGCCTGCTCGGCCGCCCACGCAGGGAGCGCGACAAACAGCCATCGCGAATGGTGCACCGCAACCCACGCAATCGACACATCGACAAGCGCCATCGCGGCGTGCCGCCAGGCTGGATAGCCTGGCCCGTAGAGATCAACGCCGAACCAGATCAGGATGAATCCCGTAGCGTGGACCGCAGCGCCGGCGGCAAACCAGATAGCGACGACTCGCGCGACGGAGCTATTCGTGGTCACTGAGCTGCCGCGCGGACTGTATCACCTCATTGCCATCGCTCGAATGTCGCGGTTCTCGAACACGTTGTTTTCCCGCTCGCTGGTGTCGCGCACGGCGACATCGACCATGGCTCGGGCCAGATCGTCGGCCTCAATTACCTGGTTGGGAAACAGGGTCCGCAGCACAGGGTAAGTCGCGCGCAACAACCGGTAGCTGACATTTGGTTCCTTCCGCGGCTCAACCGGATAGATGTACGCCGGGCGGAAGATGTACAGGCGAGGGAACCCTGCCGCAGAGAGTGCCTTCTCGGCTTCTCCCTTGTAGCGCGCGAACGCCAGCCGACTGCGGCCCGTCGGGTCCGCACCGCTGCCGCTCAGGAATGCAAACGCCGCCTCCGGGCTGCTGTCTCGAAGCACTCGGGCGAACTCGATCGTGTAGTCCACGGTGATCGTACGGAGATCTGCGTCTGACACGGATCCCGTGTACGTCCCCAGGCAGAAGGCAACGGCATCCTGACCCGAGAGCGTGTCGGCAAGCGGAGAGCAGTCGGCGAAGTCGCGGTGCAGAACCTCCGTCAGTCTCGGATGCGAGATGCCGACCGTCCTCCGTCCGATCGCCGTGACTCGACCGACGGCTGGATGCTCGAGGGCGTAGCGCAGGGCGTATCCGCCGACCATTCCCGTCGCGCCGACGATGACGAGTCGCTTCGTCGCCACCCTATCTCATCCGCCTGGTGAACTGATTCCCTTTTTGCCTATCGCGCATCTGCGCGTTGAACGACGATTTCCGATCATCGCGATGGCGCAGGTCAAGGAGGAAGTGTCTATGGCTGAAACGAAAGCAGCGGCAGAGATCAGGAACGTCGTCCTGGTGCATGGCGGTTTCGTCGACGGTTCAGGGTGGCGGGGCGTCTACGACCTTCTGAAGAAGGACGGCTACAACGTGGCGATCGTCCAGAACCCGACGACATCACTGGCAGACGACGTGGCGTTCACGAAGCGGACGCTGGCCGCGCAGAACGGCGCGTCGATTCTCGTTGGTCATTCGTACGGCGGTGTCGTGATCACCGAAGCCGGCAACGATTCCAGAGTCGCGGGACTTGTGTATATCGCGGCATTCGCGCCGGACAAGGGCGAATCCGTGTCCGCGTTGATCAAGAACCCGCCGCCTGGTGCGCCCGTCCCTCCGATCCTGCCGCCGAAGGACGGCTTTCTGTTTCTCGATCGGAGCCAGTTTCGAGCGTCGTTCGCCGCCGACGTCAGAGCTGATGACGCGGCCTTCATGGCGGATTCGCAGGTGCCGTGGGGTGTCGAGGCGCTCGAAGGCGCCGTCACCGAACCGGCGTGGAAGTCGAAGCCAAGCTGGTATCTCGTAGCCACGGAAGACCGGATGATTCCACCGGACGCGCAGCGCGCGATGTCAAAGCGCGCCGGTGCGACGGTTGCCGAGGCGAAGGGAAGCCACGCCATCTATGTGTCCCAGCCGCAGTCGGTTGCCGCGATCATCGCCAAGGCTGCACACGGCGTCGCGTTGGTCACCCGGTAGGCGTCGCTGGCCGGTTGCTGCGATTGTGGCGAGTCACATCCGGCGGCGCGTCAGCGTCCGCATGTGACTCGCCCCTCCTGGGCGCAGAGGCGCGACCTGTCACCTCTTCCCGTAGTCCGTAAAGACGCGGCGTCTGCAGAGGAGATGCGTTGCTTCAATGAGGGCGTGTGATGACTGTTGAGAACCCGTCTGTCGCCGCGCCGGCCTCCGGCCCGATGACGAATCCGCGACTGTTCCCGACGTTGAGCGACGCGCAGATCGCGCGGCTCACCAGGCGCGGGCGGCGCCGGACCACGAAGTTGCGGGAGATCCTCGTCGAGCCGGGTTCCCGGCACGTGCCGTTGTTCCTTGTCGTCAGCGGCGGCCTGCAGATCGTACCGGCGACCGGCCCGGAGACGACGATCCTCAACCTCGAGCCGGGGCAGTTCACCGGCGAGATCTACATGATTACTGGCCGCCCCGCTTTGGCACGGACTCAAGTCCGTGAACCGGGCGAGGTGATCGAGCTGGATCGCGATGCGGTGCTTGGACTGATTCAGACCGATGCCGAGCTGGGCGAGATCTTCATGCGGACGTTCATCCTGCGCCGGGTCGAGCTGATCAGCCGGGGCATCGGCGATGCGGTCCTGATCGGCTCCACGCACTGCGCCGGCACGCTGCGGGCCAAGGAGTTTCTGACGCGCAACGGCCATCCGCATACCTTCATCGATCTCGATCGCGAGGCGGACGCACAGGAGCTCCTCGATCGATTTCACGTGACGACCGCTGATATCCCGGTGTTGATCTGTCGCGGTGAGTTGGTCCTGCGAAATCCGACGAATGCGCAGATCGCTGAGTGTCTTGGGTTGAATGAGGGGATCGAGCCCACACATGTCCGGGACCTGGTTGTTGTGGGAGCCGGACCAGCCGGGCTTGCGGCAGCGGTGTATGGAGCCTCAGAAGGGCTCGACGTGCTCGTGCTCGAATCGGATGCCCCGGGAGGGCAGGCAGGAACCAGTTCGAGGATCGAGAACTATCTCGGTTTTCCCACGGGTGTGTCCGGTCCCGAGCTGACGGGCCGCGCGCAGGCGCAGGCGTTGAAGTTCGGGGCACAGATTCTTGTGGCCCGGCGGGCGACCCAGCTCGTGTGCGCGCGCCTGCCGTATGCAGTCGTCACTGAGGACGGGTCGCGCGTTGCGGCGCGCGCGATCGTGATTGCCACGGGGGCTCAGTACCGCCGGCCGTCGATTGCCAGTCTGTCCCGATTCGAGGGAGCGGGTGTCTACTACGCAGCAACTCAGATGGAGGCGCAACTGTGCGCCGGCGAGAACGTCATCGTGGTGGGCGGCGGCAATTCCGCCGGTCAGGCGGCCGTTTTCCTGGCGCAGACCTGCAGCCGTGTCCACGTGCTGGTGCGAAGCGACGGCCTCGCCGCGACAATGTCCCGCTATCTCATTCGCCGCATCGAGGACAATCCCACGATTACGCTGCACACGCGGACAGAGATCAGTACCCTCGAAGGGGACACCCGCCTCGAGCGCGTCGGCTGGAAGGACGCGACCGGTACCGCGGAAACGCACGACATCCGGCACGTGTTCATGATGACTGGAGCCGTGCCGCACACCAGATGGCTCCATGGCTGCGTCGCACTGGACGAGAATGGGTTCATCAAGACGGGACCGGATCTGTCGCCGGATGATCTGGCGGCTGCCAGCTGGCCGCTGCCTCGCGCCCCGTATCTGCTCGAAACGAGCCGCCCCGGCGTCTTCGCCATTGGCGATGTCCGCCGCGGAAACATCAAGCGCGTGGCCTCCGCGGTCGGCGAGGGATCGATTTCGATCGCGTTCGTTCACCAGCTGTTGAGCTCGTAGGAGGAGCACGGCTGTCCGATGGGCGTGCGAAGATGAACTGCCGGCAATGGTTGCAGTTCAGGTAAGGCGACGCGTACGGAGCGCGACCCGGCGCGTCCGGGAAGCCCGGATGCTGGTGCGATCGCTGCGGCACACGTATCAGCCAGTCGTCGCCCATCTCGTCTCGATTCGGCGCTGCAATCTGTCGTGCACGTACTGCAACGAGTACGACAGCCACTCTCCGCCGGTCGCGACGGCCGAACTGTTTCGCCGCATCGATCGGCTCGTCGAACTTGGGGCCGGGATCATCACGCTCACCGGCGGCGAGCCGCTGCTGCATCCGGACGCCGACGCGATCGTCCGTCACATTCGCCGGCGCGGATCGATCGCGACGCTCATCACCAACGGCTATCTGCTGACGCGCGATCGGATTCGCGCGTTGAATGCCGCCGGCCTGGATCATCTGCAGATCAGCATCGACAACGTGCGGCCGGATGACGTGTCGAAGAAGAGCCTGAAGGTGCTGGAGCAGAAGCTCCGCTGGCTCGCCGAGGTCGCCGAATTCGACGTCACGGTGAACTCAGTGGTCGGGGCAGGAATTCCGAACCCGGCGGACGCGCTGACCATCACGAGATGCGCCCGCGAGCTCGGCCTGACGACGACCGTCGGCATCATTCACGACGGCAGGGGCCGGCTGCTCCCGCTCGACCAGGAGCAGCGGGAGGTTCTCGAGCAGGCCGTCACCGCGGGCAAATCGACATTCGACTACGCGAACTACAACCGCTTTCAGCGGAACCTCGCGCACGGTCAGGCGAACGACTGGGAGTGTCACGCCGGCGCCCGCTACCTGTATGTCTGCGAAGACGGTCTTGTGCACTGGTGTTCACAGCAGCGAGGGCATCCGGGGGTGCCACTCGACCAGTACGGCAAGGACGACCTGCGGGAGCAGTATCACGTGGTGAAAGCGTGCGCTCCGTTCTGCACCGTCGGTTGCGTACACAGGGTGTCCCAGGTCGACGAGCTTCGACGGAATCCGGAGCTGGCGCTGATGCAGTGGTTCACCGCGCCCGGCAGTGAGCCGGCCCCACGGCTGCCCGCTCCTGTTCGCGCCCTGCAGTGGGCGTTCGTCACGGGGAAGGGGCGGAACTTCTTCCGCAGGACCGCACTCCGGTTGTTCGACGCCGGTTCGATCAGGCGACCCTCGTGAGTCTGGGTTGACGGTCGAAGGTGGTCATCTTCTCCTCCGCTGCCTCAGGCTCAAGCGCTCGCGGTTGCGGGGTTCGGCTCGAGCGACGCATCGGTGCGGTTCGCGGACTTGTGTTCGAGCACCTTCTCGATCGAGATCGGCAACGACCGGATCCGTGTGCCCGTCGCGTGATGGACCGCATTGGCGATCGCCGCCGCCATTCCGGTGATGGCGAGTTCCCCGAGGCCCTTTGTTCCAAGAGGGGTCATCGAATCAGGCTCTCCGACGAACAGCACGTCTACATCGCGCACGTCTGCGTTCGCTGCGACGACATACTCGGCCAGCGACGTCGTCGCCAGACGGCCGGTACGGTCAGACGCGGTTTCTTCCAGCAGGGCCATCCCGATGCCCATCGCGATACCGCCGATGATCTGGCTGCGAGCCGTCTTCGGGTTGAGAATCCGGCCGCCGTCGATGGCCGACACCACTCGAGCGACGCGCACCGTGCCCAGGTCCGGGTCGACGTGGACTTCCACGAAGTGGGCGGCATATGCGCCGGCATGCGCTCGGCCGCTCTTTGACGGCGGCGTGAACGGAATGAATCGACCGGACTGGACGATCATGGTGGCCGGCGAGTTCTCACCGGGCGGCGCACTCTCGCCCTCACTCGTCAACTCGTCCAGGCGATGCCGCGTGAGAATGTCGGTGTACGTTTCGAAGCGCGACGGGTCGTCCGTGATCTGAATGCCTCCGCTGCGGACGGTGATGCCCTCCACCCGGCACCCCTTGAGCGGTGATCCCTCGTCCTGATCGACAAGACTCACGAAGGCGCGGACGAGACTGACGCAGGTGGCGTGTACGGCGTTGCCCAGGGCGCCGGTCAGCCCGGATCCACCTTCTTGCGGCGCCCGCGGCATCGCGCTGTCACCGAGACCGAACCGCACACGTTCGACCGGCACGCCAAGACAATCGGCCGCCAGCATGGTCAT
>DATLLQ010000102.1:0-5973 GCA_035537775.1 Vicinamibacterales bacterium
CCACGCTCTTCCTTGAAAGGCACCAGCGCCAGCGCCTCGAGCAACCGTTCGGCCGTACCCGAGTCGATGCTTCGCACTCGCACCAACCGTTCAACGAGCGCGATCGCGCCCTGGAAGTTGGCAAGCGCGGCGCGTGCACGCCTGGTCTCCAGATCGGATATCTGCTCCGCGAGACGCGTCAGAGCCGCGTAGAGCGCCAGCCGACGGACGCCGATGCGTTCGAGTGTGAGCATCAACATGCGAAAGCGGGGAAGGGACCGCAACACGAAAAGCGCATCGGACAGGTCCGCCTGGCCGGTCAACGCCAGCGCACGCTGGCCAAAGGCAAACTGATCGAGACGCTCCGACCGCGAGCGCAGGTCGCCTTGCAGCAGCGTCTCGACCAGCCACGCAGCGTCGATCGATTCCCCGTGAGCGAGCGTCGCAGGCAGCGTGGCCAGATCGCCGGACGCATCGGGGGAGTCGAACACGCGCGCCCACAGCACCCGCCACGCGGGAGCAGCCGGGGCACCAGTCGGCTGAGGCTGGGCACGCAGGAGCATCGACACGAGATCGTGCGGCGCACGTCTGAACGGTGACCGATCGACCCATGCGTTGTAGCCCATCGCCGTGACAGCCGACCCGAGTGCTCTGAAACGATCCACCCTCGCTGGACCGTCCGCGATCCACAGGCCAAGCGCGAACGAAGCCCGCGCGGGATCGAGCGAGCCGATCGTGTCGTAGAGATACGCGAGGCGTCCCTTGTCACTGGTGAACAGGTGGAGAATGAAGCGGGCCGGCTGTCCCGTCTTCTCACCGACAAGTGCCTCCCACAGGGGCACCGCCTGATCGCCACCGGGGACAACGACGCGATTCGCGCGAACCTGCAGGTGTGCCGCAAACGTCGCGAATGCCGGTGCGCCGCGCTCGTAGAGCTGCCTGACCGCTGCCGGATGATCGACAAAGAACTGGAGGGTCTCGTCGTCGAGCGCCGCGAGGCCGTGGACGAGAAACGCGGCGGCGGCGTCGGACATGACGATGGCGAACAGATGCGCGGGATCGACCGGGCGTCGCAACACTTCGCTCCACACAACCGAAGGGAGCGGCACGGGTACACGCTCGACCTGCGAGTCAGCACGGACCGTGTTTCCGCGTGTCGACGCGGACTCGTGCCGGCCGATCGTTTCGAGATAGGCGCTCAGCTGACGGGATTTCGAATCCACGTGCGTCCGGCGCTCTTTTGTGCCGTCGTAGATTATGCGTGCGACCTCTGCGGCAAATCGGGCGCGGTCAGGGACCGGATCGATCTCCAGCGCCTTCGCCAGGGCGGCAGTCCCGCCTGGAACCGGAACATCCTCGCTGACGCCAGGTGCAGCGGCGGCAACCAACCGCGACGCGTCCAGTATCGCTACGCTCAGCAGTCCCGCGAGCGCTGCAGTGCGATGCCATCCAGCATGCCGTGTGGGGAGCATGACGCTTCAATCACTGAATGGCGAAGTTGACGACGACCGTCATGATCAGCGCCACGAGCGCGCCGTTGATTCGCGTCGGCTCGTATTCCCACTGACGAACGGCTTCGAGTGCGGCGGGGTCCAGCTGCGGAACCGAGTGGATCACCTTCGCGTCCTGCACCTTGCCGTCGGTTCCGATCGTTACGTCGATGATGACCGTTCCGCGCGCCTGCGTGGCGAGAGCCACGTGTGGGTACACGGGCCTCACGTCCTTGATCTTTTTCGGCGGCGCGACGGTGCTTCCCAGACGCAGCGGTCCCGATGGCCCAACACCAGGGCCGAATGAAGCCGACCCGTCAGCAGGGCCATCGCCGACGCCTCCGGCTACACCGCCTTCGATGCCGTCCGTGCTCCCCTCGACACCGGTCTCGGGCTCGATGCTCGTGGGTTCTTCAACAGGCGCGGGCGCCGGCGGACTCTCGCGGGCGGCGGGTGCGGCCCCAGAAGGCTGTGAAACCTGCTTCGAATGCTCGACAGGCCTGGGCCCGTCCGACGGTGGGTCGGGGGTCGGGGGCATCAGCAGCATCGCCGGCATCACCAGCTTCTGATGGACCCTGACGACTCCCGCCCGTTCGAACTGTGTCGCCAGCACGACCGCGAGCGTGGTGGCGAGGGCGTGCACGATGATCGAGGCGCCCAGGCCGCCTCGCACGTGAACGCCCTGGCCCTCGACGAAGAGACGATCGCTGAACCACTGGCGTCCGCCAGCTCTGTCCGTCGACCCGGCATCCGGGCGCGGACGCCATGGTGGCTTCTTCTCGCGAGGCGCCTTTGGTCGCTGCTGAACGGCAACGATGCCTGGCGGGACGAGAATCGTGCGGACCCCGGCGAAGGGGGATGTGCCGGTGGGACCGCTGTCAGGCTCAACGCTCACGCGACCTGCTCCACGAGATCAAACGGCGACCGCTAGCCAATCGAACAACGGAAGTGTCAGTGGACGGCTTTCCCTGAAACGAGCCTGTCGCAGCGTCTGACCGCAGCATCCCGTCCATCAGGGCGATCGTTGACGCGCGGGACGCGTCGGTGGAAAAAGCCCAGATGTTGCTGAGTTCTTCACTGCGCTGCTGTGGCCCGTCCCCCGTGTGCGAATGTGTGCTCTCAGCATCCGTCACGGCGATTGAGCCGGTTTTGGTTCCGTTGACACATTAGTGGGCGAGGAGGGAGTGGGACTGCGCACGACGGACCACTCCTCTACTACCCGGTTGTCAGCTCACTCCATCGAGGTGGCTGACGAAATTGCATGAGGCGCCTGCTGCTATGAATAGGTCTCTATCGCTCGTCAGTGTTGTCGTCGCCGCGTTACTCGCCACGGGTTGCTCCGGCTCCACCTCAACCCCCACTGCTCCGTCATCACTCCCCGGCTCGCCGACGTCCCCAGTCGACCAGCCACCACGCTCCGGCTCTCCGGCGCCTACGGTCGAGCAGCTGGCCGGCACATGGAATCTCCAGTCACTTCAGCCGGCAGGAGATGTCGACCAGACCACACCGGCGGGCGCGAGTTACACGCTGACTTTCGCCGACGGACGTCTGTCGACGCGCGCGGACTGCAACGTGTGCGGCGGCCCATTCGTTTTGTCCGGACAGACGCTGACAGCGGGGCCCACACTGGCGTGCACGCGGGCGGCATGCCCCACCATGGCATTCGAGTCCACCTACACGCGTCTGCTGGGTGGTGATAGCACCGTGACGCTGTCGGACGGGGCACTCGTCCTGTCGTCGGTGCGAGGAGTGTTGCACTTTGCGCGATAACCAGCCAATCTCGTTAAAAGATCGCACCGCAGACAGCCTTCGCCTGTCGGTGACTTCACTATCGGGTGCTAGTATGCGCGCGTTCGGGGAGGCCGGTGGGATGACGAGCGGGGCGGACATGGGAACGGACGTTCTGGTGAAGGCCGAAGTTGCGTTGCGGCTCGAGCGTCAGCTCGACGCCGCGCAGCAAATCACCCACATCGGTAGTTGGGAATGGGACCTGGCCACCGGCGCGGTGATTTGGTCCGACGAGTTGTACCGTATCTACGGGCTGGCGCCTCGATCGTGTGCGATCACACTGGAGGAGTTCCTCGCGCGTGTTCACCCTGACGATCGCGAGCGCGTGCAGCGTCAGGTGACCGCCGCCGTGCAGCGTGGCGGCCCGTTCGGCCATAGCGAACGGATCGTCCGGCCGGATGGTTCGGTGCGCAAGCTCGACACCGTCGGAGAGGTGCTGGTCGATGCCCACGGTCGTCCGGCCTTGCTGATCGGCACATGTCGCGACATCACGGACGATCCACGTGAGTTCGCGCGGCGTGTGCAGGCGGGCGAACAGCGGGCATTGGAGATGCTCGCGACCGGCGCGCCCTTGCCCGACGTCCTCGCCGAACTGGTGCGGCTCGTCGAGGAGATGGCGCCCGAGGCAATAGCCTCGATTCTGCTGATGGACGACACCGGGACCCGTATTCAACATGGCACCGCGCCGTCGTTACCGGACGCGTACAACCAGGCCATCCACGACTGCGTCATCGGTTCTCAGGCCGGCTCGTGCGGCACCGCGGCGTTCCGCCGCAAGCCGGTGTTCGTCACCGACATCGAGACCGACCCCCTGTGGGAACCGTATCGCGATCTGGCGCGCGCTCACGGCCTGCGCGCCTGCTGGTCGTTTCCCATCCTGGCCACCGACGGCCACGTCCTGGGTACGGCGGCCGTGTACTACCGTCAGCCGCGGACGGCCGAGCCGACGGTGGTCGAGCTCGTGTCGCGCGTGGCCCATGTGGCGGCCATCGCCATCGAGCGCCGGAAGATCGATGAACTGACGCTGGCGCTGTCCGAAAGAACCGAGGCGATTCGCGAGGACGAGCGCACCGGCATCGCCCGGGAGCTCCACGACCAGTTAGGCCAGGCGCTCACGGCGCTGAAGTTGGACATGTCCTGGCTGGCCCGGCGGCTGGACCGCGACGTCGCGGTGATGGACAAGCTCGAAGGGATGAAGCAGGTCGCGGACGGCATCATCCAGTCGGTTGAGCGCATCTCGGTTGGGCTGCGCCCCAGCATCCTTGATCTCCTCGGCCTCGAGGCGGCGATCAAGTGGCAGAGCCATGAGTTCACGACGCAGACCGGGATCACCTGCGAGTTGCGCACCAAGCTCAATGATTTCCAGCTGGACAAAGATCTGGCGACCGCCGTGTTCCGCATCTTCCAGGAGGCGTTGACCAACATCACCCGCCACGCCAATGCTTCGCGCATCACCGTGGACCTCAGATTCGAAGGCTCGGTGGTTGTGCTCGAGGTGGCCGACGATGGGGTCGGCCTGCCCCCATCCAGATCCCGGGGCCGCTCGCTCGGTTTGCTCGGCATGGGCGAGCGCGCCCGCCGGCTGGGCGGCCAATGCGTCGTCAGCCCGCGCGAGCCGACCGGCACCTTCGTCTCGCTGCGGGTTCCATTGAGCCGGGACTAAGGGTCCCGCAGCGGCGTTCGCCATTGCTCCAGCACGTGCTCCATATAGCTGTCGGCTTCTAATATTCCTGAGTTCCTGACCAGGCGCCCGGCTGACGGCGCCGGGTCCTCGATTGAATTGGCGTTACCGTTGAAACGAGCCGGCTCGTCCAGGAGCCGTTGACATGTGACCGGCATGCACGCATGCTTGCTACATGTCCAAAATGGTCCAAATCAGGAATGTGCCGGACGCGCTGCACCGCAAACTGAAGGTCCGGGCCGCGGGCTCGGGACAGACGCTCTCCGACTACCTCCTGGCCGAACTTGAACGTCTGGCCGCGCGACCGACGCGCGACGAGATGCTGAACCGAATCCACAGTCGAAAGCGCGTGACGTTGAAGACACCGGCCGCGGTGGTCATCCGGGTGGAGCGCGAGTCGGCGTGATCGTCGTCGACGCCTCGGCCCTACTCGAATTTCTGCTGCAGACGCCGCTTGGCACCAGGGTCGAGGCCCGCCTGTTTCGAGACGAGGACGAGTTCCATTCGCCCCACCTGACGGACGTTGAAATGACTCAGGGCCTCCGACGCCTCGTACGGACAGGCGAGGTGTCACCTGACCGAGCGGCCGAGGCACTTGCGGATCTCGCCGACTTCGATCTCCACCGTCACCCCCATCTCGATCTCCTGACTCGCGCGTGGAAGCTGCGCGAGAATGTCACAGCGTACGACGCCATGTACGTAGCCCTGGCAGAGGCGCTCGATGCGCCGATCGTGACTTGCGACACGCCGCTCGCCAAATCGCCAGGTCACCGGGCGCACATCGAAGTGATTGAGTGACGGCCACGTCACGCTCCCTTCTTGTTGGCCTGCAACCCTTTAGGCCGCTCCGGACCAGCTGACGCTAGTCTCGCCCATCGTCGAGCTAGGGGCATCCGGCGGTCTGACTGCACCCTGTCTCCCGGCCGGCGCGTGAGCCCTATTCTCTGGGAGCGCCGAACCGAGAAGATCCTCCGGGGGGGATGTGTGCAATGAACTACGGTGAACAGAACGAACTGCGACCGGCCGCTATTGGTG
>DATLLQ010000103.1:0-18758 GCA_035537775.1 Vicinamibacterales bacterium
GCTTCCTATGAGCGGGGCGGCGGCGGCGGAACGCTGGCGCGCGGCGGCGCGGCCTGCATCGATCCGAACACCTTCATCGATGCGGCGATCATGCCGGCGACGTCGGAGACGGATGCAGGCACGATCACCGAGGTGGTGCTCTTCGCGAGTTTGCCGAACTGCTCGACATACTGCTCGGCAACACGAAGCTGAACGGCTTCCATGCCGCCATCGGTGCGGATCGCTTCGGCCACCTTGCGAATGCCTTCGGCCGTCGCCGAGGCGACGGCGAGAATGGCCTGCGCCTGGCCTTCGGCTTCGTTGATCTGCTGCTGTCGCGACGCCTCCGACGCCTTGATGACCTGCTGCTTCTCGCCTTCCGCCGTGTTGATCGCGGCGTCGCGCTGGCCTTCCGACGTCAGAATCACCGCGCGCTTCTCGCGCTCGGCGCGCATCTGCTTTTCCATCGCCGCCAGGATGTCGTGCGGCGGCGTGATGTTCTTGATCTCGTAGCGCAGCACCTTCACGCCCCAGGCTTCCGATGCCTTGTCGAGTTCGCCGACCACCGCAGTGTTGATCGTCGTCCGTTCCTCGAAGGTCCGATCGAGATCGATCTTGCCCACTTCACTGCGCAGCGTCGTCTGCGCCAGCTGCGTGATGGCGAAGAGGTAATCGGCAATGCCGTAAGACGCGCGCTCGGGATTCAGCACCTTCAGGTACAGGATGCCGTCCACGCCCACCTGCACGTTGTCGCGCGTGATGCAGACCTGCGCGGCGATGTCGTAGGCCGCTTCCTTCAGGCTGTGGCGATAGCGGATGACATCGAAGAACGGAGCCAGCAGGTGGAAGCCCGCGTTGAGCGTTCCGTGGTAGCGGCCGAGGCGCTCGACGACGTACGCACTCTGTTGCGGAACCACCACCGCCGTCTTGAAGACGACGAACAGGACGAACAACGCAATGACGAGGAGAACGATTAACCCGCCGTCCATGAACTCCAACTCAGCGACTCCTTTCCGATCGGATGTCCAGTTCCAGACCGCGAACCGCCACCACGCGGCAGCGTTCGCCCGATTCGACAGGAATGGCGTCGATGTTCCGAGCCGTCCACATCGCGCCGCGCACTTCCGCGCGGCCGTGCTGCCCCGACGCGATCGGCGTCGACGCAACCGCGAGCTCGCCAATGAGCGAGTCCACTGTGTCGGGCCGCGCGTCCCGGTTCATCCGCTCAAGCATCGGCTTGCGGAAGAAGGCCAGGCAGACGAGCGACAGGATCGAGAAGAGCGCCCACTGTATGGCGTCCGCCTCGAGGATGTTGAGCAGGTCCAGCACGCCAACGAGCAGCGCGGACACGGCGAAGAACATGAAGAAAAAGCCGCCGGGCGTCGCCAGCTCGATCGCCGCCAGCAGGAGACCGAGAAGAATCCAGTACCACCAGATCATTTCAAAGCCGGGGATATTAGACACGAAGTCCACGCCGAGAACGAAGGGCGTGGACGTCCTCCGGCCTCAGCGCCTGTCGCGAAAGAAGGTCTGAATCAGATCTCGGCAATCCGCCTCCAGAACCCCGCCCGTGACGGTGGTGCGGTGGTTCAAACCCGGGAATTCGTGCCCTCGAACCATTGATACGAGGGCGCCGGACCGGGGTTCCGGAGCGCCGTAGATCACCTCGCCCACGCGAGCATGCACGAGCGCGCCGACGCACATAAGGCACGGTTCGACCGTGACATAGAGGCGGGAGCCGCTCAGGCGGTAATTGCCGATTTGCGCAGCGGCCGCTCGAAGCGCGAGCACCTCAGCATGTGCGGTGGGATCGACGGTGGTGATCGGCTGGTTGTACGCGCGCGCGACAATGTCGTCGCCGATGACGATGACGGCGCCGATCGGCACCTCGCCGGCGGCGAGCCCGAGGCGAGCCTGCTCGAGCGCCGCGTGCATGTAATCCTCGTGCGTCATCGGGAGACAGATCTTAGTCGGTAGTTGGTAGTCGGCTACGATGGATTCACGTGTCTCTGGAACTCATCTCTCTCGATGCGGGTGGTGTCCTCGTCTTTCCGAACTTCGAGCGCATCAGCGACACGCTCGCCCGCCATGGGGTGCGCGTCGATGCGGGCGCGCTTCAGGCCGCGGACCCGTACGGCCGATTCGCCGTCGACACTGCAGAGCGGGTAGCCGGAACGAACGACGCGGATCGCGGGTCGATGCACTTCCGCATCATGCTGGAACGCGCAGGCGTACCACGGGACGCGCCGATTGAGAGCGCGCTCGATGAGCTCTGGGCCTACCACTCCGAGCACAACCTCTGGGAATACGTTCCCCCGGACGTGCCGCCCGCACTCGAGAGGCTGACTGCAACTGGAGTCCTTCTGGCGATCGGCTCGAACGCCAACGGCATCATCCATCGCGTCTTCGAGCGCGCCGGCCTGCGCCGATACTTCAGCGTCATCTGCGACTCGGAGGTGGAAGGCGTCGAAAAGCCCGACCGGCGATTTTTCGAGATCCTCGTCGCGCGGGCTGGAGGCCGTCCCGAGACCACGCTGCATGTCGGCGATCTGTTTCACGTGGACGTCGTGGGCGCGCGGAGCGCCGGGCTGCGGGCGATGCTGTTCGATCCGCATGATCTCTATGCGGGCTACGATGTGAGGCGCGTGAAGAGTCTGGATGAACTCGCGACGATGATTGCTCACGTCTGACGTCGACTTGCTCTATCCGAGGAAGAACTTGTACGCCGGATTCTCCTGCTCCTGCGTGTACGGGTACCCGAGCTCGTCGAGGAACTGGCTGAACTGGGCGAGAGCCTCGTCCGCAACCTCGAAGCCGGCCAGCACGCGGCCGAAGTCGGCGCCGTGGTTCCGGTAGTGGAACAGGCTGATGTTCCAGCGGCCCCCCAGCTTCTCGAGGAACTGCGTCAGCGCACCCGGCCGCTCGGGAAACTCGAAGCGGCACAGCCGCTCATTGCGAACGCCGGGCGCATGCCCACCCACCATGTGCCGGACGTGCAGCTTGGCCATCTCGTTGCCGGTGAGATCGACCGTCTCGTAGCCCGCGGCCTTGAGCTGCGCAGCGAGCTGCGATCCGTCATGGCGTGATTCGGTGGCGAACCCGACGAAGATGTGCGCCTGGTCGCGGCCGGCAAGGCGGTAGTTGAACTCGGTCACGGTTCGACGGCCGATCACCGAGCAGAACTCCCTGAAGGCGCCGGGCCGCTCCGGAATCGTCACCGCCAGCAGCGCCTCGCGCGCCTCACCCACTTCCGCTCGCTCGGCCACGAACCGCAGCCGATCGAAATTGATGTTCGCACCGCTCAGCACGGCGACGAGTGATTGATTGCGTGCGCCCTGCCGCTCGACCCAGGCCTTCAGCCCGGCAACCGCCAGCGCCCCGGCCGGCTCCATCACCGATCGCGTGTCGTCGAAGACGTCCTTGATCGCAGCGCAGATCTCGTCGTTGGTCACGCGCACGACCTCGTCAACCGTCTGCTGGACGATCGCGAACGTCCGCTCGCCAACCTCTCGCACGGCGACGCCGTCCGCGAAGATGCCGACGTGCTCGAGCTGCACGCGACGGCCGACGGCAAGCGAGCGGTACATGGCGTCCGCCTCGAACGGCTCGACCCCGATGATCTTCACATCCGGCCTGAGCGCCTTGATGTATCCGGCGATGCCGGCAATCAACCCGCCTCCCCCGACCGGAACGAAGACGGTGGTGAGGCGATCCTGGCTGTGGCGGAGAATCTCGGCGCCGATGGTCCCCTGTCCGGCGATCACCAGCGGATCGTCGAACGGGTGGATGAAGGCCATCCCGGTCTCGCGCACGAGCGAGTCGCAGTGCTCCTTGGCGTCGGCGTAGCTGTCGCCGATGAGCACGACTTCCGCACCCATGGCCCGCACGGCGTCCACCTTGATCTGCGGCGTGGTCTGCGGCATCACGATGACGGCACGCAGCTTCAGTTGCCTGGCGGAGTAGGCGACGCCCTGCGCGTGATTCCCGGCGCTGGCGGCGATGACGCCGCGGGCACGCTCGCGCTCGGTCAGGTGCGCGACCTTGTTATAGGCGCCGCGGATCTTGAAGCTGAAAACCGGCTGCAGGTCCTCGCGCTTGAGCAGCACCTCGTTGCCGAAACGCTCGGACAGCCGTGGGGCCGGATCGAGAGCCGTCTCGCGTGCAACGTCGTAAACCCGGCTCGTCAGCACGTCGTGCAGAAGCTGGGTGATGTCGGCGGTCACAAGCACATCGTTATGTTAGTGGACACGACACGGCCCTACACGGCGCGACGCCGTTTCAGACACATCTGAATCCATCGAATCCATCGATCGCCCGTTTGCCGAAACGGTCAGCTGCCAAATAAGGCCAGAAACCTGAGCTTGGAAGCGGCCGTACTGGCCCCAATTCGTTCCATCCACAATGGGCATGTTGTTTGCGATCAATAGGTTAGCTCCCAGATGAACCCGGAGAACCGCCGGAAGTCGCAAATCACGCCAGACGACTCTCTCGCCAGGCGCGAGCGCGCCACAGATATGGATGAGTTGCGCTCGGTGCGTCTCATCCGGAAGTACGCCGACATGATCGACGGCGTCGACCTGGAAGGCGCGGTCGTAGGAGATCGAATCAGGCTGTCGCCCCGCGACGCCGAGCTCCTCATCGCCGAAGGGTGGGCCGAGCCAGACAACGAACCCTACATCAAGCTGCTCCCGAGACGAGCCATCGCGGCAGACAGCGCCCGAACCGCCAGAAAACGTTCGAAGGACTAGAATAACGCCCTCACTGACACGACTGTGTCGAGTCCGGCCACTTCTTCGCCGGACCGGGAGGGTAAATGAGGGTCTGGGCGTTCATCGCGTTTGCGGCAATCAGCATCACGGCATCAGGAGCCGCGCAGGGGCCACCGCAGGGTGGTGGGTTCCCACCGGGCGGGTTTGGCGGCCCGGTCATTCCTGGACCAGCAGCCTACGACCGCGCGTGTGCCGGATGCCACTCAGCAGCTGATTCGGCCGCACCAACTCGCAACGCGCTCCGCGCGATGACGCCGGAGGCCATCCTCAACGCGCTCGTCAACGGCAAGATGCAGCAGCAGGGCGCGAAGATGACCGACGCCGATCGCCGTGCCGTGTCCGAGTTCCTTGCCGGCCGCGCCCTCGGCAGCACCCCGGCCTCGACCGCCTCGACCAAATGCGCGGCTTCGCCGGCCATGTCCGACCCGGCACGCGGCCCGAGCTGGAACGGCTGGGGCAACGGCACCGCCAACGCGCGTTACGCGAAGGACGGCGGGGTCACCGCCGCCGATCTGCCGAAGCTCAAGCTCAAGTGGGCGTTCGGTTACGCCAACGTCAACGCCGCGCGCGCGCAGCCGGCCTATGCCGGCGGCCGGCTCTTCGTCGCCAGCGAAAACGCCGAAGTCCATGCCCTCGATCCGAAGACGGGGTGCACGCACTGGACGTTCGTCGCCCACAGTGGCGTCCGAACGGCGCTCGTCGTCGGCCCATACAAGACCGCGCGCGCCAGCGGCTACGCCATCTACTTCGGCGACATGAAGGCCAATGCCTACGCCGTCGACGCGAACACCGGCCGTCAGCTCTGGGTTCGGAAGGTTGACGAGCATCCGTCAGCGGCGATCACCGGCGCGCTCGCGGTCTACGGCGGTCGCGTCTACGTGCCGACTCAGGGACTCAGCGAAGAGGGCCAGGGCGGCCGCGGCGGTTACGAGTGCTGCACGTTCCGCGGCAGCGTCTCGGCGCTCGACGCCAGCACGGGCGCGGTGGCCTGGAAGACCTATACGGTCGAAGAGTCCAAACCGCGCGCGAAGAACGCCGCCGGCGTGCAGACGTGGGGACCGGCGGGCGGCGGTATCTGGTCGTCGCCGACGATCGATCCGCAGCGCGGCTTCGTGTATGTGGCCACCGGCAACGGCTACGCCGATCCTCCGCAGAAGACCACCGACGCGGTGCTCGCGTTCGACATGAAGACCGGTGCGATCAAGTGGGTGAATCAGACAACCGCGAACGACCAGTGGACGATGGGGTGCCGCGCGCAGAATCCGGACAACCCGTCATGCCCTGCGACGCTGGGGCCCGACCACGACTTTTCCGCGTCGCCCGCGCTCACCCGCGTCAACGGACGCGACCTGCTCGTCGTGCCGCAGAAGTCAGGCATGGCGTTCGCGCTCGATCCCGACAACGAAGGCAAGCTCGTGTGGCAGCAGCGGATCGGCCGCGGCAGCGGTCTCGGCGGACAGTGGGGCGCGGCGGCCGATGAGCAGAACGCGTACATCGGCGTCTCGGACCTGCAGACGCAGACGCCGGGCGGGCTGCGGGCGTTGAAGCTGACGACCGGCGAGATGGCCTGGAGCATGGAGCCGCAGACGCGCCTCTGCAACGCGCAGCAGCCGTCGTGTCGCGCGGCCCAGGGCGGCGCAGTGACGGTGATTCCAGGCGCGGTGCTCTCGGGCTCGCTCGATGGCGGGATGCGCGCCTACTCGACGAAGGACGGCTCGATCATCTGGACCTTCGACACGAACCGCTCCTTCGACACGGTGAACGGCGTGACCGCGACCGGCGGCGGCATCGAAGGACCCGGCGCGATCGTCGCCGGCGGAATGGTCTTCTTCAACTCGGGCTATGGCGGCGTGCTCAACCGCCCGGGCAACGTTCTCCTGGCGTTCGGTACTGACTAATCGTTCGGGTCGTTCGAGTCGTTCGAGTCGTTCGAGTCGTTTGGAGATGTAGATGAAACGCCTGCTCGTTCTCGGATCGTTGGTGATGCTCGGCGCACTGTCGGCTTCGGTTGCGGCATTTCAACAACCCGCCGGCCGGCAGGGCGGCGCACGCGGTGCAACGCCCCCACCGTTCGGACAGGAAACACCGTCGGCCGACGCCCTGATGGTCGAGAAGGTGAAACCCAACCTGTTCGTCCTGCGTGGCGGCGGAGGCAACACCGCCGTCTTCATCACCGACGCCGGCGTGGTCCTCGTTGACACCAAGCTGCCAGGGTGGGGCCAGCCGATCATCCAGAAGCTTCGGACCATCACGCCGAAGCCGGTCACGACGATCATCAACACGCACGCGCATTTCGATCACGCGAGCGGCAACGTCGAGTTTCCGCCGAACGTCGAGATCGTCACGCACCAGAACACGAAGACCTACATGGAGCAGGGCAACCCCGTGTCCGGTGTGCAGCAGGGCCCGCAGCCGAACATCTACAAGCAGAACGGCGGACGCGGCCTGCCGGCGAGAACCTATCGGGACACGCTGACGCTGGGCAAGGGCGACGAGCGCATCGAGCTTCGCTACTTCGGGCCGGCCCATACCGGCGGCGACACGTTCGTGGTGTTCCCTGCGCTGCGGATCGCGCACGTCGGCGACGTCTTCCCGAACAAGGGGCTGCCGATCATGGATCGCAACAACGGCGGCAGCGGCATCGCCTACCCGGACACGATTGACAAGGCGGCCAAGGGTCTCGCCGGCGTGGACGCGATCATCAACGGCCACACCGATGCACAGACAACGGTGGCGGACCTGCGCGAGTACGGCGCGTTCCTGCGCGAGTTCGTCAATGCGGCGGGCGCGGCGAAGAAGGCGGGCAAGACCGCGGCGCAGTTCGCCGCTGAGTGGAAGACCCCGGCGAGGTTCAAGGGGTATCAGCCGATCACGGCCGAAGGACCGGGACCCAACCTGTCGCAAGCCGACTTCGCGCGGAACGACGCGCAGGTCGTTTTCGACGAACTGAAATAGTCGCATTCTGGAGGTCGCCATGAAGCGTGCGCTCATCCTCGGAACGCTGGTTCTCATCGGTGGGTTATCGGCGACCGTCGCGGCGCTTCAGCAGGCTCCTGCGGCTCCGGCCGGACGCCAGGGCGGCGGGGGCGGACAGCAGGCGCCGTCACTTGCCGGTCTCACCACCGACAAACTGCGCGACAACCTGTTCGTGGTTCGCGGCGGCGGCGGGAACACAGCGGTGTTCATCACGGCCGACGGCGTGACGCTGGTGGACACGAAGATCTACGGCTGGGCGCCGCACCTCATCGCGCGGATCAAGGAAGTCACCGACAAGCCGGTGACCCGGATCATCAACACGCACACGCACTACGACCACACCGAGGGCAACCCCGACTTCCCCGCCACAGTTGAAGTAGTCACGCACGAGAACACGGCGAAGATGATGCCGGCGATGACGGCACCCTACGGCATCACGCTGACGGACAGGAACGTCTTCAAGGACAGCGGCGGCCGCGGCCTTCCCAAGCGCACGTTCAGGGACGAGATGACGATCGGCAGCGGTAACGACCGGATCCAGCTCCGTTACTTCGGGCGCGCCCACACCAGCGGCGACGCGTTCGTCATCTTCCCGGCGCTCCGGGCCATGCACACCGGCGATGCCTTCCCGAACAAGGGCATGCCGATCATGGACGTCAACAATGGCGGCAGCGGCGTGGCGTATGCCGACACCATTGCCAATGCCGCCAAGGTCGCGAACATCGACACCGTCATCACCGGCCATAATCAGACGGTCGTCACCATGGCGGACGTGCAGATGTACTCGGAGTTCATCCGCGACTTCGTCGCGTCCGTCCGCGCGGCCAAGAAGGCCGGCCAGTCCATAGACGACGTCGTGAACTCCTGGAAGGTGCCGGATCGTTACGCGCAGGCGGGCTATCAGCAGCCGCAAGCGGCCCGCGTGCGCCCGAACGTCGAAGTGCTGTGGAAGGAATTGAATTAACCACGAAGTTCACGAAGAACACGAAGTAGTGGTTCCTTTTCTTAGTGATCTTCGTGAGCTTCGTGGTGTGAATCTGCAATGGCCGATATAGAAGTCCCGGTCCTGATCGTCGGCAGCAGCCTGGTCGGGATGTCCACGGCGTTGCAGCTCGGCCATCATGGGATTCCCGCGCTCGCCGTCGAACACCACCGCGGAACCGCCATCCATCCACGCGCCGCGCAGATCACGCAGCGCTCGATGGAGATCCTGCGCATGGTCGGCATCGAGCAGATCGTCCGCGCGAAGTCCGACGAGCAGTTCGTGCAGGACGGCGCCATCATGGCGGTCGAAACACTCGCGGGAAAGGAACTCGGCTACTTCATCGCCAACCTGAACGAGGGCGTTCGCGATGTCAGCCCGTGCGAGCGCGTGTTCATCTCGCAGAGCCTGCTCGAGCCGCTGCTCAGGAGCCGGGCCGAAGAGCTCGGCGCCCGGCTGCGATTCGCGACGGACCTGGTCTCGTTCGAGCAGTATCCCGACCACGTGCACGCGGTCATCCGCCAGCGAGACAGCGGTGACACGGATCACGTTCGCGCCCAGTACATGGTGGCCGCCGATGGCGCTCACAGCCGCGTACGCGACTCGCTTGGCATCGGCATGCAGGGTCGCGGCGTCTTCTCGCGCAGCGTCACGATCTACTTCCGCGCCGACGTCAACGCCCTGCTTCGCGGCCGCAACCTGAGCGTCATCTACGTCAACCATCCGCAGCTACGCGGCTTCTTCCGTATCGAGAAGCCGTTCACGAGCGGATTCCTCGCCGTGAACGCCATCGGCGATCCGGCGAATCCCGTGACCGACGTCGCGACGGACCTGTCCGAGGAACGCTGTCGAGAATGGGTCCGCCTGGCGCTCGGGTCAGACGAGGTGCCGATCACGATTGACAACGTGATGCCGTGGAACGCCGAGGCGAACTGTGCCGAGCGCTACCAGCAGGGCCGCGTGTTCATCGCCGGCGATGCGGCGCACGCGATGCCTCCGAACGGGGGGTTCGGCGGCAACACGGGAATCCAGGACGCGCACAACCTCGCGTGGAAGCTGGCGATGGTGCTGCGCAAGGAAGCCGGCCCCGATCTGCTCGACACCTATGATGCCGAGCGGCGGCCGGTCGGCACGTTCACGACCGAGCAGGCCTACTCACGCTATGTCACCCGGACCGCTCCGTACCTTGGCACCGACGGCATACAGCCGGTGGCGCCGGACTTGAACGTCGAGCTTGGCTATCGCTACGACTCACCCGCTCTGTGTCACGCCGGCGACCCGGGGCCGCTGCACGAAAACCCGCGCGAGTCGCGTGGTCGCGTCGGGACGCGCGCGCCGCACGCATGGATCACGATCAACGGCAAGCGAATGTCCACCATCGACCTGTTTGGCGTCGGCCGGTTCGTCATGTTGACCGGTCCACACGCTCAGTCGTGGCTCAACACGATTCGCGCCGTCGGCGAATCGGGCCGTGTGCCGCTTCGCGATATCGACGTCTACAGCCTTGACGCGCCGGCGATTGACGATCCCGAAGGCGCGGTCGCCGAGGCGTACGGCCTCACATCGGATGTCGTCCTTATTCGCCCGGATGGCTTTGTCGCCTGGCGATCGAAAACACCCACAGGATCGCCCTCGGCAATCGTCGGTGCCGTGTCGCAGGCCATCTGCAAATCCCTCACCCTGAGTTCATGACCACATCAGCAGCAGCGGCACCCACGATCGGAGAGCAATCCGAGGCCACGTCGATCCGCGACGTCACACCCGCGCAATGGCGGGCATTCGCCGCGGTCTTCCTTGGCTGGATTGTCGATTCGTTCGACTTCAACATCCTGGCGTTCATCGTCATCGACATCCGCCAGAGCTTCAGCGTCGACAACGCGCTGGCTGGTCTGCTCGGCACCGTGACGCTCGTCATGCGGCTGGTTGGCGGCACGATCGCCGGCACGATGGCGGACAAATACGGGCGCAAGCTGCCGCTGACGTTGTCGATCATCTGGTTCTCGATCTTTGCGGCACTGTGCGGCTTCTCGACGTCGTACGCGATGCTGTTCGGCCTGCGCGCGCTGTTCGGGCTCGGCATGGGCGGCGAATGGGCCGCCGGCATGCCGCTCGTGCTCGAGCACTGGCCGAAGAAGCTGCGCGGACTGGCGTCTGGCCTGCTGCTCGGCGGCTGGTACTGGGGATACCTCCTCTCCGCGGCGGTCTTTCAGTTCGTCTACCCGATGTTCAACGACACGCCCGATTTCGCGTGGCGAATGATGTTCTGGGTGTGCGTCATCCCGGCGCTGTTCACGCTCTGGATCCGTACGGGAGTGCCCGAGAGCCCGGTGTGGCTGGAGCGGCAGCGGCAACTGAGGGCGAGCGGCGGCCTGACACGCGAGCCGAAGCTCTCGGTGTTCCGGATCTTCCAGCGTGATCTGCTGGGCACGACGCTCCAGACCACGCTCGTCATCGGCTCGTTCATGTGCATCTACTACTCGCTGAACTTCTGGTACCCGACGTTCCTGCGCGCGGACGGGCACACCAACCTCCTGCCGATGCTGGCGGCTTTCAATCTCGGCGCCATCGCTGGAACCGCTACGTGGGGCCGGCTCTCAGAGGGACGTCTTGGCCGACGCGGCGCATTCACCGCGACACTCATCCTGGGTCCTGCGTCATTGCCGTTCTTCCTTTACGGCGGCACCGTGACGACGCTCGTCATCGGCGCGCTGACGATGGGCTTCTTCGGCATGGGCGTATGGGGCATGGCGCCGGCCTACACGGTGGAGCGCTTCCCGACGCAGGTACGCGGCGTCGGCCCCGGCTTCACGTACCACGCAGGTGCCGCCATCGGCGCGCTGATGCCATGGCTCCTCGGGGAGATGCAGGATCGCGGCGTCTCCGCGGTCAACGGCATGAGCGCGACGATGATCGCCTCCGCGGTCATCGCGATGATCATGGTGTGGGTTGGGCCCGAAACCCGAGGACGAGACTTCAATGATGAATGATGAATGATGATTGATGATGTGATCGGTCAATCGATGATCGATGATTTGGTCATCGATGCCATTGATCCATTGAAGCAATCATCATTGATTCAATCGATTCATCATTCATCGATCATCGTTCATACATGAGCACTCATCAGATCTATGCGGTGCGCTACGCGCACCACGATCGTCCCTCTTCTGAGAACTACCTTCGCGGCGACATTCACGACGTCATCGAGCCGCTCGCCTATTTCGTCTGGGCCATCGTCGGCCCGCACGGCACATTCATCGTCGACACCGGCTTCGGGGCGGATATGGCGGCGAAGCGGAAGCGTGTGCTGCTCCATCCCGTGGTCGAGGGGCTGAAGGCGCTCGACATCGCGGCGGACGCGGTGAAGGACGTCATCATCACGCACCTGCACTACGACCACTGCGGCAACCACGATGTCTTCCCGCGGGCGCGCTATCACCTGCAGGACATCGAGATGGCGTACGCGACGGGCCGCTGCATGTGCCACGCGGAGATGCGCGTGCCGTTCGAGGCGGACGATGTCGTGGCCATGGTGCGGAAGGTGTTTGACAACCGGGTGGTGTTTCACGATGGCGAGGAGCAGATCGCGCCGGGGATCACGGTGCACCACATCGGCGGACATTCGAAGGGACTGCAATCGGTGAGAGTGCAGACGGACCGTGGCGCCGTCGTGCTCGCATCAGATGCGTCGCATCTCTACTCGCACTTCCTCGAGGGCAAGGTCTTTCCGGTGACCTACAACGTCGCTGACACGCTCGAGGGATACCGGACGCTTCGCCGGCTGGCCGATTCCGATCAGCACATCGTGCCCGGGCACGACCCGATGGTCCTGCAGCGATATCCCGCGGCGCGCCCGGGCCTCGAGGACTGGGTTGTGCGGCTCGACGTGGATCCCACTCGCTCGTAGGGCACCCCTTCAGGGTGCCTCTACGATCATTTCTTCGGTTCGGGTATCCGCGCGCGCACATCTGGCGGCACATGGTCGCGTTTGTAGACCATGAACGTTCGCAGGAACTCGATCACCACGGTGCCATCATGCTTGAACCCGATCGTCTTCACTTTGACGATGCCAACGTTGAGCCGCGATTTCGACTCGCGTTTCTCGAGCACCTCGCTGCGGGAGTAGACCGTATCCCCCTCGAACAGCGGATTCGGCAGGCGCACCTCGTCCCATCCGAGGTTGGCCATCACGTTCAGTGACAAGTCGATGGTCGACTGGCCCGTGACGAGGGCCAGCGTGAAGGTGGAATCGACGAGCGGTTGCTTGAACTCCGTCTGCGCGGCGTAATGCGCATCGAAGTGAATCGGATTGACGTTCTGCGTCAGCAGCGTGAACCAGCTGTTGTCTACCGGCAGCACCGTACGGCCGAGCGGATGCTGATAGATGTCACCGACTTCGAAATCCTCGTAGACCCGACCTGTCCAGCCCTGTTTCAAAGCCACGCAGCCACACTCCTACGCATAAGCATCATTCGATCTCTTCGTGCCCTTCGTGTTTCGCGTACGATACATCAACCGTCTCACATGAACCGACCACTCTCGGGAAGGCGCGCGCTCGTCACCGGCTCCACTCGTGGTCTCGGCCTCGCCACCGTGCGCCGGCTTGCTGCCGATGGCTGTGATGTCGTCGTGCACGGGCTTGGCGACGCCGAGGCGCTCGAGACACTCCGTTCGGGACTGGAGCGCGATCACGGTGTGCGCGTGCTGTCGTCCGGCGCGAACCTCGTCAACCCGGCGGACATCGCGAACCTGATCACCGCTGCCATCAGCGAGCTCGGAGGGATCGACATCCTGGTCAACAACGCGGTGACGCGGCACACGGCTCCCGTCGAGGAGTTCACGCCCGAGCAGTGGGACGAGTCGATCCTCGTCAATCTCTCGTCGGCGTTTCACACCACACGCCTCCTCGTCCCGGGCATGAAGCAGCAGGGCTGGGGCCGGATCGTCAACGTGTCGTCGATCTACGGATTACGCGGGGCGGTGAACCGCGTCGGCTACGTCACCAGCAAGACCGGACTGATCGGCCTGACGCGAGCCATCGCTCTCGAGACGGCGAAGAGCGGCATCACCTGCAACGCCGTCTGCCCCGGCACGAGCGAATCGCCAACGCATGAGGATGCGATCGCGCGCCTCAGCGCGACGGCCGATCTGTCACGCGACACAGCCGAGGCGCGGGTACTCGCCGGCAAGCAGCCAACCGGGCGGCTCATCGCTGAACGGGGCGTAGCGGCGCTGATTGCGTTCCTGTGCACGGATGACGCCACCGACATCACGGGAGCCGTCCTACCTATCGACGGAGCCTGGTCAGCCGGCTGAGCGAACCGCAGCCACGCTCCGCCTGGTCCTTTTACAGGTCCCCGCGCGCCACGGCCGAGACGACGTCAGACTCGCTGAGAATCCCGACCAGGACGTCGTCGTCAATCACGGGAAGGCACCCGATCTTCCGCTCGACCATCACTTGCGCCGCCGCGGCGATGTCCACCGCAGGCGTCGTCGTCACAACGTCCCCGGTCATCACTTCCTTCACAAGTATCGAGTCGAGCGTGCGGGTGCGCGCGGCGGATCCGAAGCCGAGGGCTCGCACGAGCGCGTTGAAGAAGAGATCTCTCTGGCTGACGATGCCGACGAGACGGCCGTCGTCGTCGACCACCGGCAGGTGGCGAATTCGGTCGGCACGCATCAGAGTATCCGCCACCGACAGCTTGTCGTTCCTGCCCAGCGTTTTGACGGGGCGGCTCATCAGATCGCCCACACGCATTTTCGACGGCATCTCTCTCATCGTATTGCGTCGCCGTTTGGGAATGTCCACGGACCTTCCCCCGATGGCTGCGAAAGATTTCGCGTTGAGCAAGGGTTTCGTCTGCAGCTGCGGCGGGTGACCGGCGTCGATTGCGTTCGCCAGCCGCTGGAACGGTGGTTGCTGCAGGGTTGGCGTCGCCGCGCTCGAGCGGCCCGGAAAGGAAGGTGGATGGGCCATGCGAGACCAAACCGAACGCCAGACCTTGAATCGCCTGATCGAACTGTGTCGTGACGGCGAGCGTGGATTCCGACACGCGGCCAACCATGTCCAGGATCCTGTTCTCAAGACGCTCTTCCTCGAGATTGCGACCCAGCGGGAGCGCATCGTCGAGGCGCTCCGGCCACATGCGCAGCGGCTCGGCGGCGACGCTGACTCCGACGGGACGACGACCGGCGCTCTGCACCGGGGATGGATGAGCCTGAAGGACACCCTGGTTCCGCATGAGGACGCCGCAATCGTCAAGGAGGCCGAACGCGGGGAACGGGCGGCGCTCGCGGCGTTCGAGGAGGCCATCGCGGGCATTCTGCCTCCTGAGTCGCGCGAGTTGATCGAGTCCTGCTACGCGCAGGTGCAGCACTCCTGTCGCCGAATCGCTGCCCTTCAGGCAGTCGCCGCAGGAGCCGGCCGTGATCGTTGATGGGAAAAGGATGAAGGCAGTGGCTTTCAGGCAACTCTTGCGACCGGGATGGCCCAGGGCCCGCAAAGGCTCCAGGCGATCGTCTCCTCGCAGGTCGGCTGAAGCCGGACACGAGGACTAGACGATTCGTCGGCGATGCCACTCGGCGATAGTCGTCGCGTCGTAGCCGAGTTCCACCAGGATCCTGTCCGTGTGCTCGCCAAGTGCGGGCACGGGTCCCATCACGGGCTCCGCATCATCGAGCATGACAGGCGGCACGAGCGCACGCAGCGGGCCCGCTGGCGAATCGACGTCGCGCCATCGGTTCCGTGCAGCAAGCTGGGGATGGGCGATGAAGTCCTGCATGCTGTTCATCCGGGCGTTGGCGATGCCCGCCGCATCGAGCCGTGCGATGACATCGGCCGCTGACAGGCCCGCAAACGCTTTCCCGATCACGTCGTCCAGCGCCTCCTGATGTGCCACCCGCGCCGAGTTCGACGCAAAGCGCTCGTCGTCTACCAGTGCGGGTCGCTGCAGGACGTCGGCGCAGAAGCGGGCCCACTCGCGCTCGTTCTGGAGGCCGAGATACACCGGCTGGCCATCACCGGCGAGATAGGGACCGTACGGCGCAATCGACGCGTGACGGGCGCCGCTTCGCGGCGGGGCGGTGCCGCCGTACTCGGTGAAGTAGGCGGGAAAGCCCATCCACTCGGCGAGCGCGTCGAACATCGAGACCTCGAGTGCGCTCCCCTCGCCCGTCTGCTCGCGTCGCAGCAGCGCCGCCAGCACGCCGGAAAACGCATACATGCCGGCGGCGATATCGGCGATGGAGATCCCGACCTTCGAGGGCGTGTCATCCGTCCCCGTGATCGAGACCAGCCCGGCCTCGCTCTGGACGAGCAGGTCGTACGCCTTCTTGTCGCGATACGGCCCTGAGGAGCCATATCCGGATATCTCGCAGGTGATCAGGCGCTTGTAGCGGGCGCGAAGTACGTCGGACCCGAACCCGAGCCTTCCAATGGCGCCGGGCGCCAGGTTGTGCATGAAGACGTCTGCGCGCGCGACCAGTCGCGTCAGGACATCCACGGCCTCGGGCCGCTTGAGATCGAGGGTCAGCGATTCCTTCGATCGATTCGTCCACACGAAGTGGCTCGCAAGGCCCTTGACCGTAGTGTCGTACGAGCGGGCGAAGTCGCCCACGCCGGGACGCTCGATCTTGATGACCCGTGCCCCAAGGTCAGCCAGCTGGCGGCTGGCAAACGGCGCCGCGACCGCCTGCTCCACGGCGATGACAACAACGCCTTTCAACGGCAGCGTGTTATCGGGAGCGGCTTTCACTCGTCTCTTGAACCACGAAGATCACAAAGATCACAAAGGCAAGAAAGAAAAAGACTTGATCCTTCGTGTTCTTCGTGGACTTCGTGGTTCAATCTGCACCCCCAACGTCGGTACAACGGAGTGGGCGAGCTTACGGCGCCGTGCACGCCGCCGGGCGCGCGGAGGATTCGCTGACGGTCACGCGTTTCCCACGAACAGTCGCCTGCGCGCCCACACCAACCCCGTAGTGCGCGAAGGCCTCCCAGACGAGGCACGCATCGTTGCCGGACGAGAGAACGGGCGCCGTGCCGCCACCGATGGCGGTCAGAATCCCGTCCCGCATGTCCTCGAACTTCGGCGTCGCCGGCGTGTAGTTCATTCCGTCGACCATGTAGCCGACGAGATCCTCCCGGCGACCAGCCCCGAACTTCGTGTACAACAGCCAGCCGATCGCGCCGTACAACTCGCCGTCGTCGTGTACTTCGCTCCCGGTGATGTCCCCGTAGGTGATGAGGTCGTATCCCTGATACGGCTGCCGTCGAAGGCCTTTCTGACTGGACGCCGCATATTCACCGATCGTGTCCGCGCCAGGCAGCGAGTGCTGCACGGTGAACAACATGGCGCAGACGTCACCCATGCCTTCACCGATCGCGCCGGCCAACGGACCACTCATGCCACCGATCATCCGCCAGGTCAAACCATGGCAATACTCGTGGTAGACGATGTCCGCGTCGAGGTCGCCGTCGATTCGAACCGGGTCACCAGTTCTCTTCCTCGCAGTGCCGGTGGCAGATGCCAGTGACTTGATCACCGCGCCGTCGTTCTGGCTGACGAACACGGACGATGTCCTGATACCACCGCCCTTGCCGCCCATGACGAGCAGTTCGTTGCCGCCCTGGTTGTCGGCAACGATGACCGCGATGGCGCCGGCGAGCTGGGCGTTCTTGACCTTGTCCGTGAAATCGCAGGTACCGCGATCGATGAGCGCGATCGCGCCGCTGACGCCCGTGATCGGGCCACAGCCGTCTGCCGGAGCTGCGATCCGGATCGTTCCGCTGACGCCGGTGGTCGTCAACGCCGGGCCGAATGCCGCGCCTTCGGCTCGGAACGTCTGTCCGGACACGACGACTTCCTGATTGCCGAGACCGGTCCACAGATACATCTGCATCCGTGGCGACGAACCATCCGGGGGCGTCGCGAAGTTCGCGTTGTCGGTTCCCCCGCCATCCTGTGCTTCGGCGTTCACCGGGTCGCCGCCGAGGCCGCCGTTGCCGAAGTTGTTCACCTGAAAGTTCCCGGCCGCCTCGTCAAAACCGAGGCGATAGAGCGAGTCGTGGATGACGTTGTTCAGGTAGAACAGGTTCTGGATCGCGACTTCGCGATTGGCCGTCGTTCCCGGCGCGCCCGCCGCATCGTAGACGGTGTTGAAGTTCACGGTCCTGGGATCACCCGATCCGTCAGACTGGTTGTTGGAGACCGCGTCAAGATACGCCCGGACGTTGAATCCGGCGATGTCGGTGCTGCCTTGACTGGCTCCGTTCAGCCAGCCGCTCGGCGACTCGGCGTTTCCCGAGCCAGGCCCGGCTTGCATGGTCTGCGGGGCCACACCGGGGTTCACGAGGAATACGCCGTAGGTATCGTTGCTGGTGCGCAGCTCGTCGTAAATGACGATTCCGTTGCCATCCACGAGCGTCTCGTGAAGCTGATTGCTCGCCTCGGTCCACGTCATCACCATGTACCCGGTCGACATGACGCCGTTCCCGTGAGGGATGGCGACCTTCGTGGCGGTCGGCGCCGTATGGAAGAATCCGGCCGGTACCGTCGCCTGGTTCGGGTACAGATCGGCGATCGCCGCCGCGATGGCCTGTTCGGTCGTCAACGATGTGCCGCGCACGGCTGCCGAAGTCGACTCCAGGTTCTCAACAACGCTAAGGAGCTCGCCGCGGGCATTGAACGCGGCCTTCGCGTAGGTCCCATACACAGGAAGGCCCGACGCGCGCTGTGAGAACTGCACGTGGCTGATGCCGTCGCGACCGGAACTTCGCGCACCCTCCACGAGTGAGTCGATGGTCGATTCATCTCGCCCCTGTCCTCGCAGAAAGCCCACCAGAATGGCGCGCGGTGAGGCCGTTGACGGCGGCGTGAGCGAATTGCCGGCCCGCCCCTGAGAGGTTCGCCCGGGTGGCTTTTCAAACGGTGTCTGTGCGAACGCGGATGTCGCGAGACCAGCGATCGCAAACGCGATCAGCATCGAGTTGAACGTCTTCGGCATCTGGCGCCTCCGGGTTGTCGCAGTTACTGGAGGGGGGGGTCTGAATA
>DATLLQ010000104.1:0-18512 GCA_035537775.1 Vicinamibacterales bacterium
GTATGGTCAGCCCGCGTGTCGACTACATGGCCACGCTGCGCCAACTCGTCCGGAAGGCGCTGCGCGACAGCACGCTCGGGAGGTACGACCGCACGTACAGCCGCCCGAATCGCCGGCAGGCGGCGTACGGCGACTTCATCATGTCGTCGTTCCACCAGCCGCGGCCAAGGCCCGGATTCCTGATCGACACGTCCAGCTCGATGCAGGACCCGCAACTGGCGTGCGCCGTCGCCGAGCTCGCCGGGCTCACGCGCCAGCTTGGATACCGCAGCGAGGTCGTCGTCGCCTGTTGCGACGTGGCGGTTCACAACGTCAGGAAAGTGTTCAGCGGGGCGCAGGTCGAGCTGTACGGCGGAGGCGGCACCGAGATCGGTAACGGGATTCGCTGGTTTGTTGACACCTGCCGGCCGGCGGTGGATCTTCTGGTGATCGTCAGCGATTGCCAGACGGCCTGGCCGGATGAGCCGCCGCCCTTCCCGGTCATCGTCGTCCGTGTCGGCGACGGCGCCCCACCGGCGTGGGCAGAGCGCGGGACGAACAAACTGATCACGATCGTGGAATCGTCTCCGGCGGCACGTCCGCCAGGACCGAGGCCTTATGGCGGGCGTAAGCCTTCCTGACATGCGACCGTGGGGCCGGCGGGCCCTGATGATTCCACCCGACTCACGGTCGGCCTGGATCCAGCTGGCCCTCTGGGAACTCTGGATCGGAGGCCTCGTCGCGATCACGTCGGGCTTCGGCGCGCTGTTCATCGTGCAATCGCCGACACGCATCATGACGATGCCCGATCTCACCGCGTGCTATGGACCACCGCCCGTGCCGGTACCATGCGATCGCATCGTCTACGTCGGCGGCGCCCTCGACGCGGCGTTCACTGCGCTGTGCGGGTTGATGCTGATCGGCGTGGCGTTGTGGTTCGTGTGGGAGCTGTGGCTCGCGGTCGAACCGAAACCGATCACGGATGATTTCCTGCGGCTGCTGAACGAGTCGTTCGGCCGCAGCTGGCGCAACCCGCTCAAGTGGCCCTGGACGCGCGTCCTCTACGCCTATGGCTTCGCGGCAATCGGCGCCCTCGCCACGATCGTCGTCGCCACGTCGATCTGGACCGCAGTCGCGACGTCAGTGACACCGCCGACACGATTGATTCACGTGTCCACGTCTGAAGGTTTCCGAATCAGCCCTGACAACTCGCAATCCCCACCGGCTGTCGCGCATCCAACTCCCAAGCGTTGAGCCCGGAGCGACGGCTCGGGAGTTGGGCGATCGTCAGTCGTTGGGATTTGAGAGTTCTCTCGGATTCAACGCTTGAGCAGCACAAATCCGAGCGGCGGCACGGTCAGGCTCAATGAATGACTGAACCCGTGATCGGCGACCTCTTCCGCCATCACGCCTCCACCGTTCCCCAGGTTGCCGCCGCCGTAGATATCGCCGTCGCTGTTGAGCAGTTCGCGATACCAGCCGCCTTCGGGGACGCCGATTCGGTACTGGGGGCGCGGCACCGGCGTGAAATTGACGACGACCACGGTGAAGTCCTGCGGATCCTTCGCCCGGCGAATCATCGAGACGACGCTGTTCTCGTTGTCGTTGCAGTCGATCCAGCTGAATCCGCCCGGTTGAAAGTCCACCTCGTGGAGCGAGCGTTCGCGCTGGTAGGTTTCATTGAGGTCCTGGACCCAGCGCTTGAGCCCGGCGTGCTCGCGAGTCTCCAGCAGGTGCCAGTCCAGGCTCGATTCGACGTTCCACTCGCGCCACTGGCCGATCTCCGCGCCCATGAACAGCAGCTTCTTGCCGGGGTGGCCGAACATGTAGCCGAGGAGCGCGCGCAGCGTCGCATGCTTCTGCCAGAGATCGCCCGGCATCTTGTCGAGGAGCGATCGCTTGCCGTGCACCACCTCGTCGTGCGAGAACGGCAGCACGAAGTTCTCGGTGAAGGCGTACAGCATCGAGAACGTGATCTGACCGTGATGCCAGCGCCGATGCACGGGATCCTCTTTGGCGTACTGGAGGATGTCGTGCATCCAGCCCATGTTCCACTTGTAGGTGAACCCGAGGCCGCCGACGTACGTCGGACGGCTCACCGCCGGCCAGGACGTCGACTCCTCGGCAACCGTCATCGATCCCTCGGCGCGCCCGTGCGTCACAGTGTTGAGCTGCTTCAGGAATTCCACGGCCTCGAGGTTCTCGCGCCCGCCGTACCGGTTGGGAACCCACTCGTCGGCGCTGCGTGAGTAGTCCAGGTACAGCATCGAGGCGACCGCATCGACACGCAGGCCGTCGATGTGGAATTCCTGCAGCCAGTAGAGTGCGTTGCTCAGCAGGAACGTCCGCACTTCGCTGCGGCCATAGTTGAAGATCAGCGTGCCCCAGTCCATGTGCTCGCCCTTGCGCGGGTCGGCGTGCTCGTAGAGCGACGTGCCGTCGAACTGCGCGAGGCCGTGCTGATCCTTCGGGAAGTGGCCGGGTACCCAGTCCAGGATGACGCCGACGCCGTGGCGATGGCACTGATCGACGAAGTAGCGGAAGTCGTCCGGCGTGCCGTGCCTGCTCGTCGGCGCGAAGAAGCCGATCACCTGATAGCCCCACGAGCCGGTGAACGGATGCTCCATCACGGGCATCAGCTCGATGTGCGTGAAGCCCATCTCGCGGACGTACGGCACGAGCGTCTCCGCCAGCTCGCGATACGTGAGGGACCGCTTCGACTCCTCCGGCACGCGGCGCCACGATCCGAGATGCACCTCGTAGACGGACATCGGCCGCTCGTTCCAGCCGCCAAACGAGGGACGATCGCGAAGCCACTCGGCATCGCCCCACTCGTACCGGCCGTCGCTCCAGATCATCGACGCGGAGTTGGGCGGCACCTCGAAGCGCTGCGCGTAGGGGTCGGCCTTCTCCAGCAGGTGCCCGGCGTGGGTCCGTACTTCGTACTTGTAGCAGGCACCTTCAGGCAGATCGGGGACGAAGATCTCCCACACCCCCGACGGCACGAGCCGGCGCATCACGTGCGTGCGGCCGTCCCACCGGTTGAAGTCGCCGACGACGCTCACGCGCTGGGCGTTGGGGGCCCACACGGCAAAGTGGACGCCGGTGATTCCGTCAACCGTGGTGCGATGCGATCCGAACTTCTCCCAGGCGCGATAGTGCGTCCCCTCGCTGAACAGATGCAGATCGAAGTCCTCGAGCACCTGAGCGAACTGGTAGGGGTCGACGAGCTCCCGCACGTCGGAGCCTTCGTGCACGCGAAGCCGGTAGGCGAAGTCCCCGAGCGCGCCGGACAGCGGAACTGTCGCCTCGAAGAGTCCGGCCCTGCGATGCGGCTTCATCGGCGTCACGCCGTCCGGCGTCACCAGATCCACGTGCGACGCGGAGGGCTGCATCGTGCGGACGATGACGGCGGGGCGGCCGGCGAGGCGCGTCTCGTGCCGGCCGAGCACGGCGAAGGGGTCGTCGCATGTGCCGGCTGCCACCGCCTCGATCAGCTGGTCGTCGCGCGTCGGAGCGGTGCGCCTCATGTGAAAATTCTATCGTGGCGCGGTGATATTCTCTGGGAAATGCCGGTGTTCGCTACGTTCGTCACAACTGAAGGGACTTTCAAGGCGCGCCTGTTCGACCAGGAGGCGCCCAAAACGGTCGACAACTTCGTGGGCCTCGCCGAGGGCACGAAGGAGTGGACCGATCCACGATCCAACCGCAAGGTGACCCAACCGTACTACGACGGCGTCATCTTTCACCGCGTCATCGACGGATTCATGATTCAGGGAGGCGATCCGCTGGGGCAGGGTATTGGTGGCCCTGGCTACACCTTCGCGGATGAGTTCCACCCGAAGGCGCGCCACAACAAGGCGGGCGTCCTCTCGATGGCCAATCGCGGGCCCAACACCAACGGTGGACAGTTCTTCATCACGCTGGCGCCGACACCCCACCTCGACGATCGCCACTCCGTCTTCGGCGAGGTCGTCGAAGGGCTGGATGTCGTCCGGAAGATCGGCAGCACGCGGACGGGCGAGCGCGATCGGCCGATCACGGATGTGGTGATTCAGAACATCGCCATCGAGAAGACCTGACGGATGCAGCAGCACGCTGACCTGATGCCGCTCGTGTACGACGAGCTGCGCCGGCTCGCGGCCCGCTACATCAGCCGCGAACGACCAGGACAGACGCTGCAGGCGACCGCACTGGTCAACGAAGCCTACGTGCGGCTTGCCGCGGAACGGCCACGCGAGTTCGCGAACCGCACCCACTTCCTCGCCATCGCCGCGTTGTCGATGCGGCAGATCCTCGTGCAGCGTGCACGCGCCAAGCGTGCGGACAAACGCGGCGGGGCGCCGCAGAAGGTCACGCTCAACGACGGCAACATCGCACAGGTGCCTGCCGCGGACATCGACATCCTGGCGCTCGACGAAGCGTTGGAGCGACTGGCCGATGTCGACCCGGACCTGGTCCGCCTCGTCGAATTGCGGTACTTCACGGGGCTCACCGTCGAAGAAACCGCCGACGTCGTCGGCAGCTCGCCCGCGACGGTGAAACGACAATGGGCGCTTGCACGAGCGTGGCTGAAGCGCGCGCTCGAAGGCGAAGCGTCAGCCGCCGTTGAATGACACGAGAGCGATGGGCGCGCGTCAGGTCGATCTTCGAGGGCGCCCTCGAACAGCCTGTCGAAGCACGCACTGAATGGGTGCGTCAGGCGTGCCAGGGTGATGAGCCGCTCGTGCGTGAGGTGTGGGGGCTGCTGCGCTCTCATGCCACCGCCGGCGATTTTCTCGAACAACCGGCCCACCTCGATTTCGACCTCGACATCCTCGAAGGCGGCACGGAGCTCGGCGCGTTCCGCATCATTCGCGAGATTGGACGCGGCGGCATGGGCGTCGTCTACCTCGCGCACGATCAGGAGCTTGGGAGAAACGTCGCGCTCAAGGCGCTGCCGTCAGCGCTGTCTGCCAGCCCCGAGCTGCGCCAGCGGCTTCGCCGCGAGGCTCGCGCGGCTGCGAACATCAAGCACCCGTCGATCGCAACGGTTCACGCGCTCAGCGAGATTGACGGACAACTCTTCATCGTCTCCGAGTTCGTTCAGGGGACCACGCTGCGTGAGCTGATCGGCGGAGGACCGCTCGAGGCGTCGCGCGCATACGCGGTCGCCGTGAAGATCGCCAGCGCGCTGTCGGCAGCCCATGCCGCCGGCGTCATCCATCGCGACCTGAAGCCGGAGAACGTCATCGTGACCCCTGACGGCGAGGTGAAGGTGGTGGACTTCGGCATCGCCTACATCGAGATGCCGCCTGCGCCCGATTTGGAACGTCTCATTGGATCGTCACGATTCACCAGGGATGGTGTCGTGCTTGGCACTCCGGGCTACATGTCGCCGGAGCAGCAACTCGGACAGAGAGTGGACGCGCGAACCGATGTGTATTCGTTCGGAATCCTGTTCGGCGAGATGCTGCTCGGCCGGCGGCCGGAAACGGCTGCGGACCGCGGCCTGATCCCGGCGCGCTTCGCCGAGCTGATCACCAGATGCGTCAGTCTGGACCCTGACGCGCGCTTCCGGTCTGGGAGCGAGCTCCTCAAGGCGCTGGCCGATGATTCACCGAAGAACACCGATCGGGGTCCGGCCACGTCGCCGCGCTGGTGGTGGGAGTTCCATCAGGCCGTCGCTGCCCTCGTCTATGGGGCCATGGTCTGGCCCGCCTGGATCGGCCGGGAGATCATCGGGGGGGCCATCGGACGCGCGCTGTTCTTCGCCGTGCTGATTGCGGTGAGCATCGCCGCCACGCTCAGGCTGCACCTCTGGTTCATGTCGCGTTTCTCTCCAGGCGACCTGGCATGGTCGCGACAACGAGTCGGGGCCTGGGTTTTCCTCGCCGACTGGCTGTTCGTCCTTTCGCTGGCGATCACCGGCCTCCTGGTGGGGGAGGAGCGTTCGCCAATTGCCGCGGTTTTGATTGCCGTGGCGGCTGGCGCCGCCGTCGCCTTCCTCGTCATCGAGCGAGGCACGGCCCGCGCCGCCTTTGCCGGCCCGGAGCCTCGAAACTAGCCTGTCCGGTCTCGACTCACCACTGACCACGGCCCCCCAGCCGTCCGACTGCCAACGACCAACTACGACCTATCCAACTACCCAACTATCCAACTATCCAAGTACCTACCGGTGTGCGAAGATACGCCCGCCATGAAACGCATTCACTTCCTCTCCGTGTTCGTCTTCGTCGTGTTTGCCGCGCTGATCGCAGTGCCGCTCGCACAGCAGCAGCCCGCGCCCAAGCCCTTCGTGCCGGTGCAGGACGAACTCCTGTGGAAACCGGATCCGGCCGACTGGCTCAGCTGGCGCCGCACCCTCGACGGCCAGGGCTTCAGCCCGCTGACCGAGATCAACCGCAACAACGTGCGTCAGATGCGGCTGATGTGGACGCAGCCCCTGAATGGGACCTCGAACGAGTCCACACCGCTCGTCTACAAGGGCATCATGTACGTGCCCAACAGCGGCGACATCATCCAGGCCCGCGACGCGAAGACCGGAGCACTGCTCTGGGAGTACAAGCGCCCGTCAGGCGGCGGCATGCGCAACCGGACGATGACGATCTGGGGCACGATGCTGCTCGACGCCAGCGGGGACAACCAGATCTACGCCATCGACGCGCGGACCGGACAGCTCGTGTGGGAGACAGCGGTCCTGCCGCCCAAGGCGCCGGCATCCGCGACAGGCGGCCCGATCATCGCCAATGGAAAAGTGATCTCGGGCCGTCAGTGTCAGCCCGCCGCGACCACCGACGCCTGCATCGTCACCGCCCACGACGCCGCGACAGGAAAGGAAGTCTGGCGCTTCCGGACGATCCCGCGGCCAGGTGAGCCTGGAAACGAGACCTGGGGCGATGTGCCCGACAACGAACGCTGGCACGTCGGCACGTGGATGATCCCGAGCTACGACCCGGAGACGAATCTCGTCTTCATCGGCACATCGGTGACGATTCCCGCGCCGAAGTTCGTGCTGGGTGGCAACGACAAGCAGCACCTCTACCACAACTCGACGCTCGCGCTGAACGCCGACACCGGCAAGCTGGTGTGGTACTACCAGCACCTCGTCGATCACTGGGACCTCGATCACCCGTTCGAGCGCGTGCTGGCGGACGTCGCCGTTGCGCCGGATCCGAAGGAAGTGCCGTGGATCAACCCGCGCATCAAGCCGGGAGAGCGGCGCAAGGTCCTCACGGGGATTCCTGGCAAGAGCGGACTGGTCTACACGCTCGATCGCCAGACCGGCGAGTTCCTGTGGGCGCGCCCGACGGTCATGCAGAACGTCGTCAGGAGTATCGACGGCGCCACCGGCAAGGTGACGGTCAACCCCGACGTGACGTTCAGCAAGAAGGGTGAGACGCACATGGTCTGCCCGAGCTCCACCGGTGGCAAGAACTGGCCAGCGGGCGCATTCAACCCGCAGAGCAATGTGATGTTCTATCCGTTGCAGAACACCTGTATGAATGCGACGACGACCGTTGACACGCGCGATCCGAAAGCCGTCTACGGCCTGCAGATGCCCTTGATCGCCGCGCCAAGCTCCGACAAACCGGGCGCACCACCCACCGACAAGATCGGATCGGTGTGGGCCATCTCGGCGGAGACCGGCAAGACGCTGTGGAAGTTCGAGAACCGCGCGGGCATGCTGTCGCTCGTCGCAACCGCCGGGGGGCTCGTCATGGGTGGCGACGCCAACGGCGTCTTCCGCGCATGGGACGACCGCTCCGGCAAGGTCCTGTTCGAAGTGAACCTCGGCGCGCCGGTGAGCGGCTATCCGATCAGCTACGCGGTGGACGGCAAGCAGTATGTCGCCGTGCCGACCGGCGGCTCATTGGTGGCCGGCTCGACGAACCGATTTACGCCAGAGTTCAAGCAGAGCGTGCAGACGTCCAACCTGTACATCTTCGCTTTGCCGTAGACACGAAGACCGTAGGGCGCCCCTTCAGGGGCGCCTTTTCCAGACCGTAGGGCGCCCCTTCAGGGGCGCCTCTTTCATTTGGGGGACTCATGAAAGGCGCGCTCATCGTCGTCGCCATCGCCGTCTTCAACGCTGCGGCCAACGCGCAACAGGCGCCCGCACCGGCCGGCCGTCAAGGCGGGGCTGCTCCAGCCGGCGCACGTCAAGGTGGCGCGCCTGGTGGCGGCCGCGCAACGCGTCCTCCCCTCTTCCTCAAGGAGGAGTGGAAGCAGACGCCGGCCAACGACGAACACCCGGTCACCCAGCAGTCGATCGGCAATCCGAATCTCGAGCTGAAGCTGTACGGCTCGACCTCGAAGGAAGTCCAGCTCACGGGCCGTCCGGGTGACGAGAACAACCCGACGCACGTCTGGACCGGCACCTGCTCGACGCCGTGCGCCGTTGCCCTGCGCGACAAGACGAACTTCGCCGACCTGACCGGCCTGGCGCGGATTCGCTGGAATACGAAGACGTCCGGCTTTCACCAGGTCCGCCCGATCCTGAAGCTCGCGGACGGCACCTGGGTCGTCGGCGATCGCGCCGACGGCTCGACGCGCGACTGGCTGTTCACTGAGTTCAATCTCGCCGACGTTCACTGGCTGCGTCTCGACATCGAGCGGGTCGTGACGACAGGCAACATCCTCGAGCGCGTCGATCTGGCCAAAGTGGACGAGATCGGGTTCGCGGATCTGATGCCGGGCAGCGGTCACGGCCCCGGCGGCTGGGTGGACGTCGCACAGATCGAGGTGTACGGAAAGCCTGTCGCGCGCTGAGAAGGGTTGCCTCTCGACGTGACTTCTCGCCACTATTCAGATCGTGAGTGGCGCCGCCCGCCAGACTGCCGAGCTACATAACGGAGAGGATCCGCACAAGCCCCTGAGGCAGGACGTACGGCTGCTGGGTGAACTGCTGGGGCTCACGCTGCGCGAGCGGCGGGGCCAGGCGTTCTTCGACACCGTCGAGCAGGTGCGGAGCCTTGCGAAGGCGACGCACACCGGGGATCGGCCGCTCGCCGATCTCACGAGCGTTCTTGGCTCCCTGCCGGTCGGCGCCACCCTTCCGCTGGCGCGTGCCTTCAGCCATTTCCTGAACCTGGCGAACGTGGCGGAACAGCACCACCGCATCCGGCGGCGGCGCGCCTATCAGCGCGATCCCGACTCGGCGCCGCAGCGCGGGTCGTGCGAGGAAACCTTCGCGCGTCTCATGGCCGCAGGAATCACGGGCGTTCAGCTCCACGACGCGGTCTCCCGTCTGCGCATCGAGTTGGTGCTGACGTCTCACCCGACCGAAGTGTCGCGCCGCACGATGATTCACAAATACAACCGGATAGCGGCGCTGCTGGCCATGAACGACCGGCCGGACCTGACGTTCCCGGAGCGCGACGAGGTGATCGCCGCGCTTCGCCGTGAGATCGAAGCGGCGTGGGACACCGACGAAGTACGTCACCAGCGGCCGACGCCGCTCGACGAGGTCCGCAGCGGGCTCGTCGTCTTCGAACAAAGCCTCTGGCACGCGATACCGCAGTTCCTTCGCAACCTGGATCGCGTGCTGGTTGCGGCCACGGGACGGGGCCTGCCCGCGGAGGCAATCCCCGTGACGTTCGGCTCCTGGACCGGCGGAGACCGCGACGGAAACCCGAACGTCACGCCCGAGGTGACGATACGGACCTGCCTGCTCTCGCGGTGGATGGCGGCGGATCTCTACCTCACGGAAGTGCAGGCGCTTCGCAACGAGTTGTCGATGGCGCACGCCAGCGCGGACCTGATGTCGCGCACCGGCGACGCCCGCGAGCCCTATCGCGAGCTGCTGCGGGAGGTTCGGACCCGGCTTCAGGAGACGAAGGCGTGGCTCGAAGAGGCACTGCGCAGCGAGCACACCGTTCCTCCTCCCGCTACCGCGTATCTGGAGGCGGCAGCGCTGACCGAACCGCTGCGCCTCTGTTACGACTCGTTGATCGATCAGGGCAACGCCCGCATCGCCGCGGGGCGGCTCACCGACCTGCTGCGTCGTGTCGCCGTGTTCGGTGTCGTGCTCGCTCGCCTCGACATCCGCCAGGACGCCGCACGGCACACGGAGACAATGTCTGCGATCACCACCGCGCTCGGCATGGGGTCGTACGGCGACTGGGACGAAGAGCGCCGGCTCGCCTTCCTCACTAGCGAACTCGACAATCCGCGGCCTCTGGTCCCTCGGGATCTCGAGGCGGCGCACCCCGTGCGGGATGTGCTCGACACGTTCCACGCGATTGCCGCCATCCACCCCGAGTCGCTTGGCGCCTATGTCGTCACCATGACCCGGCAGGCGTCAGACGTTCTCGTCGTCTACCTGTTGCAGAAGGAGGCGTCCGTCCGCCAGCCGCTCCGCGTGGTGCCGCTCTTTGAAACCGCGGCGGACCTCGAACGATCCGCTGCCGTGCTCGACCGTCTGTTCTCGCTGGAGACGTATCGAAGACGCGTTGGCGGCCGGCAGGAGGTCATGGTCGGCTACTCCGATTCCACCAAGGACAGCGGACGCCTGACCGCGGCCTGGAATCTGTACCGTGCCCAGGAAGCGATCGTCGCCACGTGCGGGAAGCATGGTGTGGCCGTGACGCTGTTCCACGGCCGCGGCGGCACCGTCGGACGGGGCGGCGGCCCGACATACGTCGCCATCAAGGCCCAGCCGCCGGGCTCCGTTGACGGCACGCTGCGCGTCACCGAGCAGGGCGAAATGATTCAGACGCTGTTCGGGCTGCCGGATATCGCCACACGAACCGTGGAGGTGTACGCGAGCGCGACCCTGGATTCATGGCTCCTGGCCGAGCAGCCGCCTCGCAGCGAGTGGCGGGCGTGCATGCAGCGGCTCGGCGAGGATGCGGGAGCCGCGTACCGCGCGTACGTCCGCGATCGGCCCGAGTTCATCGACTACTTCCTGGCGGCGACTCCTCTGGAGGAGCTCGACGAGGTCAACATCGGCAGCCGCCCGGCGCGCCGGTCGTCGAATGGCGGCATCGAGTCGCTGCGCGCCATTCCGTGGCAGTTCGCATGGACGCAGACCCGCCTGATCCTCGGCGCGTGGCTTGGCGTCGAGGACGCCCTCGAGTCGGCGTGCGCACGAGGAGAAGAACCGCTGCTGCGCGAGATGTATCGCGGCTGGACGCATTTTCGCTCGGTCATGGACCTGTTCGAGATGGTGCTCGCGAAGACCGACAGCCGGATCGCCGCCGAATACGAGCGCCTGCTCGTCGCAGAACGGCTCTGGCCGATTGGCCGCGAGCTGCGGGAGCGCCTGCAGCGCGCCATCGCGGCGGTGCTGCGCGTCACCGGACATCGTGTGCTGCTTGAAGAGAATCCGGTGCTCCGACGTTCGATCGAGGTTCGGAATCCGTACGTCGATCCGATCAACCTCGCGCAGATCGAGCTCGTCAAACGCCTGCGTGAAGGGCAGGACGATCCGCGACTGCATCACGCGTTCAGGGTGACGGTCAACGGAATCGCGGCGGGGATGCGAAATACGGGATGAGGCCTACCGGGTGTCCTGCGGCGTGAAGTTCAGCGCCAGCCCGTTGATGCAGTAGCGAAGGCCGGTCGGAGGCGGTCCGTCAGGGAACACATGCCCGAGGTGACCGCCGCACTGGCTGCAGTGCACCTCAGTCCGCGTCATTCCGAAGCTGCGATCGACGGTTTCACCGATGGAGCCCGAGAGCGGCGAGAAGAAGCTTGGCCACCCGGTGCCGCTCTCGAACTTCCGATCCGACACGAAGAGCGGGTTGCCGCAGCCGGCGCACGTAAACTTTCCCGGGCGATGCTCCCGAAGCAGCGCGCACGAACCCGGCCGCTCCGTGGCGTGCTCACGAAGCACGGCGTACTGCTCGGGCGTCAGAATCCGCCGCCACTCTTCCTCCGACTTGGTGACCGGAAACTGTTCGGTGCTCATCCGATCAGCGATCATACGACATGCTCCAGAGCGAACCGGACGCTGCCACGGTGGCGCGCGCCAGGCGAGCCAGGCCGTACGCAGCGACGAGCTGGCTCCTGCTCCTGACGCTCGCATCGATCGCTGCTGCCGGGTGCCGGCGGGAAGCGCCGCAGCCCGCCGCACGCCAGGAAGACGTGGTTCCCGTCGGCGCCGTGGCCGCCCAGAAAGCCGCAATCCGCGCCGTCCTTCACGTCAGCGGCATCGTCGTCCCCGCGCAAGGCGGCGAGTTCCTCGTACTGGCGCCAGAGCCGACGCGCCTCGCTGACGTGCTGAAGGCGCAGGGCGACGAGGTCAAGGCAGGCGACGTCCTCGCCCGCTTCGACATGCCGTCGGCGATCCAGGGGATGGCGCGGCTGTCAGCCGACGCGGCGGCAGCGCAGGCGCAATTGGAGAACGCACGGATCAATCAGGAGCGGGTGCGCGGCTTCGTGGAACGCGGCCTGGTCGCGCGCCGCGAGCTGGAAGCCGCCGAACGCGACCTCGCGGAAGCCCAAGCGACTCTCGAGCGCGCACGTACTGCACACGCGACCGCGCAATCGAGCCTCGGCCGCGGCACCGTCCGCGCACCGTTCGACGGTATCGTCGCGACACGCGCTCACAATCCAGGCGACATGCTCTCGTCGACGACGGAGCCGGTGCTGCGGATTGTGGACCCGCGGCGGCTGGAAGTCGTGGCGATGATTCCGCGCACTGATCAGTCGCGCGTGGTGACGGGCGCCACGGCTCGCATCGCCGCGGCCGGCCTGGAGGCCATCCACCTGACCGTCGCTGGCCGCTCGACCGATCGCGAGTCCACCGAGGAATCGATACCGTTCCGGCTCGTCTTTACCGGACCGGCGGAGATCGCCGTCGATTCCCCGGTGCAGCTGGACATCGATGCGGAAGCGCGCACCGACACGGTGCTCGTGCCCGCCGAGGCCGTACTGCGCCAAGGCGGCGAGGCGGTGGTGTTCGTCGTTGCCGACTCTCGCGCGCAACGGCGTCTGGTCAAGACCGGTATCGAGGATGCCGCGCGCATCGAAATAGTCGCCGGCCTCAAAGCCGGCGAGCTCGTGATTACCAGGGGACACGTGGGGCTGTCCGACGGGGCGGCTATTACCGTGGCGCGGTAGCTGGGTAGTTCAGATAGTTGGATAGTTGGTAGTGAAGAGGTGAGCAAAGCCTGACAGAACCACCGACTACGAACTAGCCAACCACCCAACTACCAACTAGACTGGATCTCCCCCCAAGGAGTGCTCGTGAACGTCACGTTGAATCGGGCTGTGAAACGCAGTGCGGCGATTGCAGTCGCCCTGGTACTGGCACTCACGTCGAGCGCTGGCATCGGCGCGCAGGCGCAGAGCCGCGCTTCGAAGAGCTTCCTCTGGAAAGTGCAGTCCGGCTCGCGGGTGATGTTCCTGGCCGGCTCCGTTCACGCGCTCAGCAAGGACGTCTATCCGCTGAGCCCGGCCTTCGAACAGGCGTTCGCCGCGTCGGACACCCTGGTCGAGGAGATCGACCTGGGAACAGCGGGCATGCTCGCGCTCGCGCCGATGCTGCTGGCCAAGGCGATGTACCAGGACGGCCGGACGTTCGACAAAGCCGTGTCGAAGGAGACGCACGATCTGGTCGTGGCGCATCTCAAGGGGATGCCGATGGCCACGGAGCTGATCCGTTCGATGAAGCCGTGGATGGTCATGCTGACGCTGAGCGCGATGCAGTTGCAGCAGGCCGGGCTCGATCCGAGCCTCGGTCTCGACCAGCACTTCTACGACCGGGCGACGGCCGCGGGCAAATCAGTGATTGGCCTGGAAACCGCTGAGTCCCAGATCGATCGGTTCGACACGATGCCCGAATCGCTCCAGGAGCAGATGCTGCGGAGCACCCTCGACGAGATCGACGCCGAGAACAAGGAGATCGCGGCAACGGTCGCGGCCTGGCGGCGCGGCGATGCGCCGTCGATCGAGCGCGATGTCCTGCTTGGCCTCAAGAAGTACCCGGCGGCCTACCAGTCGCTGATCGTCGAGCGGAACAACAACTGGATGCCGCAGCTCGAGAAGTGCCTGGCGCGGACCACCCCCTGCCTGGTGGTGGTGGGGGCAGCGCATCTCGTGGGCCCCGATGGACTGCTGACGCTGCTCCAGCGGAAGGGGTACAAAATCGAACAGCAGTAAGCTGTTCTTGGTGACCCTGTTCTCCACCGACACATTCAATCTCGCCGCATATCTCGCCCGGATCGGTTTCGCTGATGGCGGTCCGGCTGAAGCCGGACACTACAGGCGACCCGATCTGCCCACGCTGCGGGATCTCGCGCTCCGGCATCCGTGTGCGATTGCGTTCGAGAACTTGAACCCGCTGCTGCGTCGGCCCGTGCTCCTGGACATCGGCTCGATTGAGCAGAAACTGGTGCGCGACGGCCGCGGCGGCTGGTGCTTCGAGCACAACCTGCTGTTCGGTACTGCGCTGAAGGCGCTGGGCTATGACGTGACAGGGCTGTCGGCGCGCGTGGTCTGGAACGTCCCGGAGGGCGTTGTCCGCGGCCGCAGCCACATGGTGCTGCTCGTCACGCTGCCGGAAGGGCCGCACATTGTTGATGTGGGCTTTGGCGGCTCGACTCCCACGGCACCGCTCCGGCTGGAAGCCGGAATCGAACAGACGACCCCACACGAGCCCTTCCGGTTGATTCAGGTTGCGGCCGGTTTCAGGCTCGAAGCACGACTCGACGGCTCGTGGAGAGGGCTCTACATCTTTGACCTCCAACCGCAGGCCCTGGCGGACTACGAGATACCGAACTGGTACCTCTGCACGCATCCCCAGTCGCACTTTCTCGCCGGAGTGGTGGCCGCCCGCGTCGAGCGCGATCGCCGCTATGCCCTCCGCGGCGCGGAACTGGCGATTCATTTTCCCGCCGGCGTGACGGAGAGGCGCACGCTTGCGAGCGGCGCGGAAATCCGTCAGGTCCTGCAGGACCTGTTTCACATTCGTGTGCCTGCGGAATCCGACGTCGATGAAGCGTTCGAGCGGGCAGCGCGCGAGCGTCCAGCCCAGGCCGCTTCGCCGTCAGGACAGCCGTCTTGAGACCACCGCGAGGGATTCTCGTTGACTACGGCGGCACGCTGGTCGAAGAGGTCGCCATCGACATGCGCGCCGGAAACGAGTGGCTGCTTTCACATGCCTCGCACGTGCCGCCTCACGTCACGATCGACCAGGTCCTCGAACGAGCCACGCGCATCGCGCGGGACGTTGCGGGACGCCGCGATCACGTGCACATCGAGACACCGTGGCCCACGCTGACTCGACTTATTCACGACTACTTCGGCACACGCTTCGACGCTCCCTTCGCGCACCTCGAACTGGGGTTCTGGAAGGCTTCGATGCGGACGCAGCCGATGCCTGGCGCACAAACCGCACTCGGGCGATTTCGGATAGCGAACATCCCGGTTGGCGTGGTGAGCAACACCAGCTTCTCCGAGCCGGTGATCCGGTACGAGCTGGAGAAGCATGGTCTCACCGAACACATGGCGTTCGTCATCGTGTCGTCCGCGTACTCGGTGCGGAAGCCGAGTGAGTTCCTGTTCGAGCTCGCCGCGGCGCGGCTTGGCGTTCAGGCGAAGGACATCTGGTTCCTGGGAGACCGGCTGGACACCGACGTCGCGGGCGCGAAAGCGTCGGGGATGACAGCGGTGTGGCTCAATCCGTCGAGGAGGCCTGACCCGTCAGAGAGCGCCGACCTCACCGTTGCCGACTGGCACGAATTCGAGCGGCACGTGCTCTCCGGCAGCCCGGCGCCTCAATCACGCTAATATTGGCGCTTGCTGATCAGCAGAGGCATAGATGACTAAACGTGTGGGCACCGTGGCGCTCGTGCTCGCCGCGGCCGTCTGGCTCGGCGCGCCTGGGCTGACGGGCGGCGCGGCAGCACAGACCGCAGGCGCCAAACAGATTCCACGGATGCCCGACGGCCGCCCCAACCTGCAGGGCATCTGGCAGGTGCGCAACCGCGCGGCCTACAACCTCGAAGACCACCACGCACGCTACCGCATGCCCGCCACCCTGAGCGTTGTCGACGGCGGCAAGATTCCGTATCAGGAGTGGGCGCTGAAGAAGCGCGATGAGAACTTCGCGAACCGCTACAAGGACGATCCCTTCGGCAAGTGTTACATGCCGGGCGTGCCGCGAATCATGTACATCGACTTTCCGTTCCAGGTGGTCCAGAGCAGCACGCACGTGGCGATGACATTCGAATGGACGAACGTCCACCGGCTGATCTACACGAACGGCAGCAAGCCGGTGCAGGGCATCGAGTTCTGGATGGGCGACTCGCGCGGCCGCTGGGAAGGCGACACGCTCGTCGTCGAGGTCACCAACCACAATGACAAAACGTGGTTCGACATGTCGGGCAACTTTCACAGCAACGGGCTGAAAGTCACCGAGCGCTACTCCCTGATGGACGCGGACACGATCCGCTACGAAGCAACCATGGAGGATCCCAAGGTGTTCACGCGGCCGTGGAAGATCAGCATGCCCATCTACCGGGTGAAGGACATGGATCGGATCCTCGAATACCAGTGCGTGGCTGAAAGCGAAGAAGCCGACGGCACGTTCCACCGCGAGCCGCGGACGTGGTATCCGCGATGAGCGCGCGGGTGATTCTCGGCGTCGTTCTCGCCGGCGTGCTGGCCGCTGGCGAGGCTTCGGCACAGGGTGCCCCCACGGCTCCTCAAGGACGCGGCGCAGGGGCAGGAGGCCAGGGTGCGGGCGCCGCCGGTCGCGGCCGCGGCACCGCGGCGGCTCCACCGGTTCGGCGGATGCCCGACGGCAAGCCCGATCTGTCCGGCTTCTACGACAGCGTCCATCGCGGCGCGAACTACGGCATCGAAGAGCACGCAGGCAGCACCCTGACGCCGCCGGGCCAGGGGATCGTCGTCGATCCTCCCGACGGCAAGCTGCCGCTGCAGGAGTGGGCGAAGGAGGAGCTGAAGAGCCGGCAGACGCCAGCGCGCGGCTACGACGACCCGACGGCGCACTGCATCATGGCCGCCGGCGTGCCGCGCGGGTTCTACGTGCCCTCGCCGTTTTTCATCATGCAGACGCCGACGCACATCGTCGTCCTCTTCGAGCGCATGGCATGGCGTCACATTCCGCTCGACCCGAAGCGGAAGCACCTGCCCGATTCGATCCGCCTGTGGCAGGGCGACTCAGTGGGCCACTGGGAGGGCGATACGCTGGTGGTCAACAGCCAAAATTTCAACGGCAAGCCGTGGCTGAACGAGGTTGGCGAGATCACCAGCCATGCGCTGACGGTCGTGGAGCGGTTCACGCCGGTGAATGCGAATACCATTATGTACAGGGCGACCCTGACGGACCCGATCGTCTACACGCGTCCGTTCACGATCGAAGTGCAGTTCAACCGCGACCCGAATGGCGAGATGCTCGAAGTGGCGTGCCACGAGGACAACCAGGACCTGCAGCACATGAAGGACGTCAAGGACGCAGGCACGGGGCTGGAGAAAAAGTGATGACGGTCAACTCCCAAATTCCAACTCCCAGATTTCAAACAGCACGGCGGTGCACCATCGGCGCCGCAGCACTCGCGGTTTTGTGTCTGGCCGCGGCTCCGGTCCTCGCCCATCACTCGTTCGCAGCGGAGTTCGACGAGAACAAGCCGATCAAGCTCAGCGGCAAGGTCGTCGAGATGCGCTGGTCCAACCCGCACGCCTGGATCTATCTGGACGTCAACAACAACGGCAAGACCGAGCGGTGGGCGTTCGAGACCGGCGCGGCGAACGGGCTGTTCCGCCGTGGATGGCGCAAGGAAGACCTTCCCGCAGGCACCGTGCTCGTGATTCAGGGCTGGCAGGCGCGGAACGGAACGAACACCGCCAATGCCGGCAGCATCACGTTCCCTGACGGCCGCCGGCTCTTCGCTGGATCGTCGAATCCCAACGCAGAGCGCGACAAATAGCACGGCAACTTCCACAGGCCGAGCGTCGTCTATGCGACGGGGGCTCAGCATGAAGAGACGACTGTCCGTTGCCATGGCTACGGCCGTGGTGGGTGCCCTGATACTGGGGACGGCGTCGCGTCCCGCTGCTCAGAACTTCGGCCTGCCGCCGGGCGCTCGTGCCGAAGCGCCGGATCCAAACATTCCCATCCATTTCGAAGTCGTATCGGTCAAGCCGAACAAGGACGGCGGGCCGGGCATGGGCATCAACCGCGCACCCGGGGGCAACTTCCGGACCGTCAATACGCCGCCCGGCATGCTCCTGACGTTCGCCTACGTCATCCAGAACTATCAGTTGGTCGGTCTTCCGGAGTGGGCGCGAAACGAGCGCTTCGACATCCTCGCAAAGCTGGGGAGCGACCCGGCGCCTGTGACGCCGCCGGCGCCCGATCACATGATGCTGGCGACGCGTACTCTCCTGGCGGACCGCTTCAAGCTGAAGATCCATAAGGAAACGCGCGAGATGGACATCTACGCGCTGGTCATGGACAGGCCGGGCGGGAAGCCTGGGCCCGCGCTCAAGCCGTCCACCGACGAATGCGCGGCGCGTCCCGGCGGGCCGCGGCCGGAACCGGGCGCTCAACAACCGCAGGGGCCGCCGCGGCGCGCGGACGG
>DATLLQ010000105.1:0-20015 GCA_035537775.1 Vicinamibacterales bacterium
GGCAATCCTTGCCCTTCGACACGCGATCGCCCACGTCCGCCTGCAGCGTCAATGTGTCAGCGGCTGAATCACTCGTGAGAGCCACGCCGCTCATCGTCAACGCGCCATCGCGGAAATTCGGAACGTCGAGGTCGTAGACGATGCTGCCGGTCGTCGCGGCGCCGGCCGAGGCCACGCGCACCTGATAACGCCCTGGAGGCAATCCAAATTCAGAGACCACGCGCAGTCCACGCTCGCCGGCGCGTTCGTACATGTCGCGCGACAACATCAGCTTCGCGGGATGCCGGAACTCCGGATAGAGCTTGTTGCGGGCGTCGGTGGTCACATGACGGATTTCGAGCGCCGCCTCGTACTGTCCAGACTTCTCGGCGAACTGAAGCCCGATCGGGCTGATTTCCATAGTGAGGGACACCGTCGCGTTCTTGCCGCCCTTGTCCGAGAACGGCGTCGCGGTGACGCGCATCGGCATGCCGGAAACAGCGACGGGGTTGCCGAGCGCCGCGGCGACTGGGGACTGACGCTGTGGGGGCGGCTGGCGACGGCGCACGAAATCCAATGGCTCGACCACTCCTGGCCTCGCCTTGACCTGCAGATCGGGACGCTTCACCTTGACGTCGAATGTCGTGTACCTACCTGACTTTGGCTTCTGGGACGAATCGAACCCCACGATGTAGTAGGTGCTTGTCTCCTGAACAATACGTTCGAATGCGTCTGTGAAATTGTTGGAATTGATGTGGGCAAATCCACCGGTGAGTGCTGCAACCGCGCGAAAGTCCATCGCAGTGTCAAGCGCACCGCCGCAGCAGCCGTCTGGTGAAATCGGGTAGATTCGAATGTTCCCGCGCGTCGCTGCCGACATCGCCGAATGCGCGTACTCGGCATTGAGACCCGGGACTCCACCCTGGTAGTCCATGATGTCGTAGGCGTCGAATCCGATTAGGCTGGTGATCCAGACCACGGCCTTTCGTTGCCCCGGCATGCGCGCCAGGAATTCCATCCGTTCCTGAAGATCCCTCAGATCCGATCGGCTGGCAGCGTGACCGCGGAGTCTCTCGACCTCGCCAAGAAGCCTATTGGGCGGATCCACGCTCACGGCGTCGCCGGCGAACTTGTCGACCGCCGCCAGAAGGAGACGACGATTGTTCGTGAAATCCTGACCATCCGTGGCCAGGCCACGACCCCCGACGATTGCAGCGAGATCGCTGTCGCCGAAGTTGTCAGCAAAGAACTGGCGCAGCAGATGGCGGGTCCGCAAAGCCATCGCCGGACCCACGCTGCCGTCGAGGATGAACATGTACACGCGCCCGGGCGGCCTGGTATTCGTCAGCACATCCGGCTCGGCGTCGGGCCAGACGTGCTCGCTTCGCTCGAGGGGGATTTCGACTGTCGTGAATGCGGTGATCGGCTGCCGGCGGCCGTTCTCGAACACTTCGAAGTCGTCCACGGTCAGCCCGCGGACCAGATTGCCGTCTTTATCGGTGACGACAACGTCGACGACGACCGCCTCGACTCCGCCGCGAAAGGTGGGAGGAGCCTCTTGCCCGTACAACGCCACCACCGCGCAAGCGGTAACGAGACAGGTGAGAGTTCCGGCTCTCTGCGGCATTCACCAACGTCCGATCGTTTTCCCGTCTGAGTCGAACTTCGCGCCGATGAAGAGACCGCCCGCCGATCCGTCCTTCATCGGGTTGAAGCGCACCGTCACGACATCCCCTGCCTTGAACGTCGTCGCGCGCCAGCCCTGACGCGAGAGGGTGTTCGGGCTGCCTCCTTCGAGGCTCCACTCCGTCTTCTTCCCGTCCTCGTCGATCACGACCTGCAGCCAGACGTGGGGGTTCGTCCATTGCAATTCCTTCACCACGCCCTTCTTCTCGATCACCTTGGCGTCGTCGAACATTGCCGCCGAATGATGTCCGAGCACGGAGACAGTGAGGGTCAGCGCCAGAACAATCGCAGTTGTGAGTCGAGTCACCGTATTGCTCCATGGCGCCCTTCAAAGGGCGCCCTACTTGTCCAGAGGCTTACCGTCCGGGCCCAGCGTGAGCGTGCGGCCGGACGAATCGACCGGATTCCGGTTGTTCTCGGCGCAGGCGTAGTCCCACGCCCACGTGCCGGGCGGCTGCTTGACGTAGCGCTTGGTCACCCGCCAAGCCCCCTTCAGCGCCTTGCTGTCCTCGATCGTGATCTGCGCTTCCATGGTGTTGTCGTCAACCTTGCGCAGCCTCGTCGTCGCGCGGCTCGCGTCGCTCAGCACGAGGCCGGTGCGATCAACGATCACGTCGTTGTCCTTCGATCCCTTCAGGCTGATCGTCGTGAAGACGAGCGTGTCGCCCTCCCAGTGACCGACGGATGCGCCGTTGTACGTAGGCCAGAGATCTTCCTGCGCCGGATGTTTCCGTCCGTCCGTGTAGATGCGCAGCACGTTCGGGCCGTTTTCAGCGATCACGTACACGGCGGTGGGCGTCACCGCGAACTCGTAGACGTCTGGCACGTTCATGATCCTGGGGAAGCCATGGGGCGTGCCGCACGTGCTCACCGGATCCGGAAACTTGCCCTGACGCACGAGCTCGATGTTGCGGCGGTATCGCGCTTCCCACTCGTCGGTGTAGGGAGGCGCCTCTCGCACACCGGGCTCACCCGCCCGGCCAGTCGGCGGCTGCACCGTTGAGCGATCGAACACGGTGTTCCCCTGCATGGCCCATACGCCGGTCCAGTCCGGCAGCGCAGGCTTCGCAGTTTGCGCGTGAACGCCGATCGTGGCGGTGAGGCAGAAGATCGCCGCGCCGATTGCGCTGGCGACGATGAGACGTACGCCTGTCACGGAACCCTCCTCGTGTGCGAATTATCGCTCCTGGCGCCCCTGAAAGGGGCGCCCTACGAGAGAAGACGCGCGACAAGGAATGCCGGGACGGAGAACGCCTCAGCGGCGCAGGGACTTCTGTTCGTTGCGAATGTTGTGCAGGACGAGAAACGCGCGGAAGCCGGCCATTGCCCACATGCCACCAGCTGCCACGCGCGGATGCCGCGGACCGATCACCTTGTTCCATGCCGTGAACGAGGCGGCATCGATCGCTGCGCCTACGATGACGAGCTTGCCTGGAGACTTCTGGAAGGGCTGCAGCAGCGGGTTGGTCTCACGCACGTGATAGTTGGACAGCGCGTGATATGTCGATGCCCAGTCGGCCGCGGCGGCAATGCTCGCGACGGTCGTGGGAATTCTCAGACCCGGGCGGAGTTCCTGCGCCGACGCTCTGTCGATTCCGGCGAGTGCGGGAAGCAGCGACACAGCAAACACGGCGGCTACAAGCCGCCATCCCTGGAGGATGCGTGGCATAGCTCCTCTATCGGCCGCGAACGTGTCCACCGGAGCCCTGAAGGGGCAGAGGCGGAACCTGTTGTCAGTTAGAAAAGGTTGCGACAAGGCCGGCTCAACTGCCGCCAGCCTCAGGAGTATACGGGCAGGATGAGGTCAGATCGAGCTCAACCGTATGCAGCGAGGTTGGTCGCGCCTACGCGAGATCGAACACGAGGACCTCGGCATCCGAACGCGCAGTGAGATCGAGCGCGGCCTCGTCAGAAACAGCCGCGCCATCCCCTGCGCTCAACGACTCGCCGTTGAGCGTGACGTCGCCACTGGCTACCTGCACCCATGCGTGGCGGCCGGGCCTGAGATCGAGATGCGCGCTCTCTCCGGTCTTGAACAGTCCCGAATAGAGATCAGCGTCCTGATTCACGCTGATCGACCCGTCGCGTCCATCGGGCGAGGCGACCAGCCGGAGCCGGCCTCGTTTCTCCGCGTCCTCGAACCGCTTCTGCTCGTAGTCCGGCTTGATGCCGCGCTTCGCCGGCAGGAGCCAGATCTGAAAAAAGTGAGCGGGCTGCGTAGGCGACGGATTCATCTCACTGTGGAGCACGCCGGTCCCTGCCGACATGCGCTGCACATCGCCAGGCTTGATGACGGACCCGGTGCCCATGCTGTCCTTGTGGGCCAGCTCGCCCTCGAGCACATAGGAAATGATCTCCATGTCGCGATGTCCGTGGGTGCCGAACCCCTGTGCAGGCTGCACGCGGTCTTCGTTGATGACCCGCAGTGCCCGGAATCCCATATGCGCTGGATCGTGGTAGTCGGCAAAGGAAAACGTGTGGCGGCTGTCGAGCCATCCATGGTTGGCCCGTCCGCGCTCTTCTGACGGCCGGCGAACAATCATCGTGAATCCCCCTGACGCTGGATAATGAATGCCGTGACCCAACATGCTGGTCCGGCTGAAGCCGGACACCACGGTGTCAGGCTCGGTTCCGATGCCCTCCTGTCGTCCGGCCGCCTGCGCGGGCTCCGCGTCGGCGTCGTCTGCAACCATGCCTCACTCGACCGAGGCTTCCAGCACATCGTCGATCGACTGGCAGCTGCAGACGGTGTGACGCTCTCGGCCATCTTCGGGCCGCAGCACGGTTTCCGATCTGACGTCCAGGACAACATGATCGAGACACCGCATCGCGACGACACGACGCGCCGCGTGCCGGTCTATTCCCTCTATAGCGAGACGCGCGAACCGACCGCCGAGATGCTGAGTGGACTCGATGTGTTGGTCATCGACCTTCAGGACATCGGCGCCCGCATCTATACCTATATCTACACGATGGCGAACTGTCTGCGTGCATGCAGTCGCCATGGGATACCCGTGATCGTTTGTGACAGGCCCAACCCCATCAACGGCGTCGACGTTGAAGGTGAGACGCTGGCGCCCGGCTACGAGTCGTTTGTAGGTCTCTTCCCCATTCCGATGCGTCACGGGATGACGATCGGTGAGCTCGCAAAGCTCTTCAACAGCGCATTCGGCCTCGACGCCAGGCTCGAGGTGGCACAAATGACAGGCTGGAGCCGTGAGCTGTTTGCCGACGCCACCAACCTGCCCTGGGTCATGCCGTCGCCGAATATGCCGACGCTCGACACAGCGATCGTCTATCCAGGCGGTGTGCTGTTCGAGGGGACGATGATCTCGGAGGGACGCGGCACGACCAGGCCGTTCGAGCTTGTCGGCGCGCCGTGGATCGAGGCCGAGCGGTTCGCCGCAGCAATGAACGCGCTTGAACTGCCAGGAGCATTCTTCCGGCCGGCCGTGTTCGAGCCGACCTTCCAGAAGCACGCGAAGGCCACGTGCGGCGGCTGCCAGATCCACGTTACTGATCGATCTGCGTTCAAGCCGGTGCTGACGGGCGCCGCGCTGATCCAGATGTTCCGGCGATGCAACCCCGAGAAGTTCGCCTGGCGCCAGCCGCCGTACGAGTACGAACACGAGAAGCTGCCGATCGACATCCTCGCTGGATCGTCCAGGCTGCGACAGCAGGTCGAGGCGAACGCTCCCTTGAAAGAAATCGCGGAGGGATGGCGCCAGGACGAAGACGCATTCCTCACACTGCGCCAGCCGTACTTGATCTACTGATTTCTGCGAGCAACCGCCGACGTATGTCCGTGAGCGGCGGACTCGTGACGAACGGTCCGAGTGAAGGCGGACACTACGAGCGCGTCTTGGCGATTCCCGGCGCCTTCATTTCCTGCGGCGTCGGCGGCAGCAGGTGGTGCTCAGTGAGATGCGCCTTGAGCAGGCTGAAGGCTTCGGCCGGCGTGTTCGCGCGCTGGATGAGCTCGATGTCGCCCGGATTGACCGCGCCCCACTCCTCCATCGGCTGCAGGTTCACGATCGGATCCCAGTAATCAGTGCCGTACAGAATGACCTGAATCTGCTTCTCCAGTTTCTCCGTCTGCATCAGCGTCAGAATCTCGAACATCTCGTCGAGCGTGCCGAACCCACCGGGGAAGATCACGAGCGCCTTGGCCAGATACGCGAACCAGAACTTGCGCATGAAGAAGTAGTGGAACTCGAAGTGCAACCCGTCCGTGATGTAGCGGTTCGCACCCTGCTCGAACGGAAGCCGGATATTCAGCCCGATCGTCTTGCCGCCGGCTTCGTGTGCCCCACGGTTGGCAGCTTCCATGATTCCGGGGCCGCCGCCTGACGTGACAACGAAGCGATGGTGCGGCGACTCGAGCGAGCTCGACCACGTCGTCAGCAACCGAGCCAGCTCCCGCGCTTCCTCGTAATAGCGCGACCACTCGACCGCTTTCCGACCGCGCGCGAGGCGCGCCTCGAGCTCGCCTGTCGCTCGCCGGCCCGCGCGCTGCTCGAGCCGCTCCAGCGCCAGCTCCGCGGCCTCACGGCTGTGAATCCGCGCCGAGCCGAAGAACACGACGGTGTCCTGGATGTTCTGCGCCTTGAACCGCCCGAGCGGCTCGAGGTACTCGGCCAGGATGCGGAGCGGGCGCGCTTCTTCGCTTTCGAGAAACGTGGGATCGAGGTACGCGAGCGGCTGCAGGTGCATGATGAGATCATTTCACATGCATGAGTTCGACCACAGCCTGTCGATCGAGGCGCCCGCGTCACGTGTGCTCGACGCATTCTTCGACCACGCCGATCTGGAGGCCTGGTGGCACGTGTCACGGTCGTTATGTCACCCGCGATCGTTTGGCAGCTACGCGCTCGAATGGCCGCCGACGGAGTGGAAGGACGACCTCCTCGGACGGCTCGGCGGCGCGTTCCGCGGTACGGTGATCGAGTTCAAGGCCGGGCGGGAGTTCTTCGTCGCCGACGCCTACTGGCTCCCGCCGGATGGCGAGCCGATCGGCCCGATGTCGCTCCAGGTGACCTGCACGACGCTCGATGCACGGGTCGTGCTGCGCGTTCGTCAGTCGGGTTGGGACAAGAGCCCCCGGTGGTCGCGCTACTACGAGGTTCTGTCGGCAAACCTGACGCGATCGCTCAATGAGCTGAAGACGCACCTCGAGGCCGGTGCTTAGCCCTGCACGCGGTGCAGCTTCACGAAGTTCGACGGCCCGGGCGCCGGATCGGGCGTCACGCTGACGAGCACGACAGTCGAGCCCTCTCGAATCACGCCCCGCCGGACGAGCTCGCGATCCACGCGGCCCGCGAGCGCTTCGGCGTCGCCGCCCAGATCCGTCACGATCGGAAGAACGCCCCAGGCCAGCGTGAGCCGCCGAGCAACACGCTCGTCGTCCGTGACGGCGACGACAGGCATTTCCGGTCTCAGCGCGGAAAGCGCGCGGGCCGTTTTGCCGCCCCGCGTCACGGCAATGATCGCGGACGCGTGCGCACGTTCGGCAAGGCTCATCCCCGCCTCACAGATTGCGCGACCATGCAGCGGCAGCATGCTCGTGCCATCCGTGGCGGTGTGACCTATCGGCTTCAGGAGCTCGGCGTCGCGGATGATGCGATCGAGCGCTTCGACGGCACGGACGGGATGGGCGCCAATCGCGGTCTCGCCCGCCAGCATGATCGCGTCTACACGGTCGTCCACAGCGTTGGCGGCGTCGCTCACCTCGGCGCGCGTCGGCCGAATCTCGGTGCGCATCGACTCGAGCACCTGCGTGGCGACGATGACTGGAATTCCCAGCGACCGAGCCTCGGCAGTCGCCTGCTTCTGCACACGGGGAACGCGCTCGAACGGCAGCTCCAGGCCCAGGTCGCCGCGCGCGACCATCACTGCATCACAGGCGCGCAGGATCTCGGGCAGGTGTTCGACCGCCCGCGGCCGTTCGATCTTCGCGACGAGCGGCGTCTCCGGCGTGCCCGCTTCGCCCAGCGCCTTGCGCGTCTGCTCGAGGTCGTCCACGCTCTGCACGAATGACAGCGCCACGAAATCCACGCCCATGCCGGCCCCGAACTTCAGATCGTCGAGATCCTTCGCGGTCAGGCCAGCCACCGGCAGCTCGACGCCCGGCGCATTGATCCCCTTCCGCTCGCCAAGCTCACCGCCGTCGACGACGGTCGTCCGGATTGTGGTCCCGGTTGTCTCCTCAACCTTGAGCTGGATCTTTCCGTCGTCCACCAGGAGCGCACTGCCCGGGCGCACCGCCGACGGAAGCGAAGCAAAGGTCGTGGACACGCGGCCCGGCCCGCCCGCGAAATCACCGACTTCGATCAGCAGCGGTTCTCCGGCCTGCAGCCGAATCGGCTTGCCGCCGGCCAGAAGGCCGGTGCGAATCTTCGGACCACTCAGGTCCTGAAGGATGGCAACCACGCGTCCGGCATCGGCCGCTGCACGGCGGATGCGATCCGCAATCGCGCGATGGGACACATGGCTTCCGTGGGAAAAGTTCAGGCGGAACACGTCCACGCCGGCGTCGACGAGGGCACGTATGACCTCTTCGCGTTCGGAGGACGGGCCGACGGTGGCGATGATCTTGGTCTGTCGCACGACGGAGATAGGTTATAACCGTCAGATGACCGTCAAGACGTGGCTCGAGACAGCCACCCAGGACGCGGAGCGGAGGAACCTTCCCGGCCTCCGCCCGCTGCTGGAGTCACTGGCGCGATCGACGTCGGCGCTCCGCAGCGCAGACTGGAACGCCGACGCCACCGGTGAGCCCGTTCGCACCTCCGCACCGGATGCCCGCTAGCGCACGCACGATTGCCGAGCTCGCCCGCGCCCTGCGCGCGCGCGAGACCACGGCGGAAGCGTCCACGACTGAATGTCTGGACCGCATCGCGGAACGCAATCCCGCCATCAACGCATTCATCACGGTTCTCGCCGATCAGGCGCTGGCCCAGGCAAGGCAGGCGGATGCGGAGCTCGCGCGCGGACACGATCGCGGTCCGCTCCACGGCGTGCCGTTCTCCCTCAAGGACATCATCGACATCAACGGCGTCGCGACCACCGCGGCAAGCAGAGTGCGGGACGGACACGTGGCGGCTGACGATGCGCCGGTCTCAGCCCGGCTCCGCAAGGCGGGCGCGGTGTTTCTGGGAAAGGCCAACCTCCACGAGTTCGCGTTTGGCACCACCAACGAGGACTCCGCGTTTGGCCCCGTACGGCACCCGCTCGATCCGGGCCGATCGCCCGGAGGCTCGTCCGGAGGCTCAGCCGCATCGATCCTCGACGGCATGGCCTACGCATCGATCGGCACGGACACAGGCGGATCGATCCGGATTCCGTCGGCGGTGTGCGGTCTCGTAGGCCTGAAACCGTCACTGGGCGAGATTCCGGTTGATGGCGTCGTGCCGCTGAGCACGACGATGGACCACGTCGGGCCGTTATGCCGATCCGTGGAAGATGCGGGAATCATCTTCGATGTGCTGCGCGGCGGTCAGGCGCCGGCCCGTCAGCCACGGCAGGTCAAGGGGCTTCGCGTCGGCGTGCTGCGCGGCTACTTCACGTCGCTCCTCGACCCGCAGGTGGCCGACGCGTTCGAGAGGACGTGCACCTCGTTGACCGGGTCCGGCGCCCTGCTCCACGACGTGGATATCCCGCACGCTGGAGACATCGCCCCGATCTACCTGCACATCGTCCTCGCGGAGGCGGCCGCGTACCACGCGAAGACGCTCGAGAGCCATTCAGATGAATACACGCCGAACGTCCGCATCCGTCTCGAAATGGGGCGCTATATCCTGGCCGAGGACTACGTGCGGGCGCTTCGGGGCCGCGACGTCCTGATTGCGGAAGTCGATGCGGCTCTCGGCGGCAGGGATGTGCTGCTATTACCGTCGATGGGGGTCCCGGCCATTCGGCTCGGCGCGGCAACAGTAAGAATCGGCGCGGTCGAGGAACCGGTTCGCAACGTCATGCTGCGGCTCACACAACTCTTCAATGTCACGGGACATCCAGCGATAACGCTGCCGTGCGCGAAGACAACGGATGGCCTGCCCATCGGAGCGCAGCTCGTCGGCGGCCGGAACGGGACCGACGCGCTGCTCTCGGCCGCGGCCGCCGTCGAGGCCCTCCTCTCGCAGAACCAGGGATACTGATTTCAGGATGCTCAGCCGGTTTTTTCACGCCTGGGAACGTCGAATTGCGTTTGCCACAAAGGATCGCGTCGTGCGGCCATTCGAGTGGGGCACCGACTGGCTCGCGGACGCCGTCCCCTCACAGGCGTCGGAGGACGCCCTCGTTGAACAGTGGATAGACGACGTGATGCAGGACACGCCGTCCTTCTTTCACGCGGCGCCGACGACCGACTACGACTTCTCGACGAACGGCGCTCGCCCACGCACCAAAGGTGAAGCGGGCACACTGACGTTTCCCAGCGCGCTCACGACCCCGCACCCGGAAAACAACATCGTCTCCGGCCGCTGGTTTCCTGCCGCCGATGACCAGAGCCTGACGCGCAAGACGCATCGCGGCCGCGCCGTGGTGGTACTTCCCCAGTGGAACTCCGACGCCGGTGGGCACATCGGCCTGTCGCGGGTACTGGCGCGATTCGGCGTGTCGGCATTGCGCCTCAGCCTTCCCTACCATGACGTCCGGATGCCGCCCGAGCTGACACGCGCCGATTACATCGTCAGCTCGAACATCGTTCGCACGGTGCAGGTCTGCCGGCAGGCTGTTCTCGATGCGCGCCGCGCGGTGGCCTGGCTCGCGTCGCTCGGTTTCGAGCGAATCGGCATCGTCGGGACGAGCCTCGGTTCGTGCCTGTCGATGCTGACGTCGGCGCACGAGCCGTTGATCCGCGCGCAGGCGCTGAATCACGTTTCGCCGTGGTTCGCGGACGTCGTCTGGCGCGGCCTCTCGACCGAGCACGTGCGGCGCGGGCTCGATGGTCACATCGATCTCGATCGCCTGCGTCGAGTATGGAGGCCGATCAGCCCGTGGTCGTACCTGGATCAGATCCGGAAGACGCAGACGCTCCTCGTCTATGCGGCCTACGATCTGACGTTCCCGCTCGATCTGTCGAAGATCCTCGTGGACGAATTCCGCCGGCGCGGGCTGCCGCACGAGGCCACGCTCCTGCGCTGCGGTCACTACAGCACCGGCTCGATCCCGTTCAAATTCTTCGACGGCTACGTGCTGACGCGCTTCCTGCGATCGCGTCTGTAGAAGACCCTCGGACCTAGAGATAGGTCAGGAGTCCGGCGAGGGCGTTGTAGAGGACTTCGGCGAGGCGGCGGACGAGGGGCGAAACCTCGCCGTCCTCAACCGCGCTGGCAATGGTCACCGGGTCGGTGACAACCAGCCAGATTGTCGCTCCGGCAACGATTGCCGATGCGACGCCAATGAGGACACCGAGGCTGGTGACACGGTCGAGCCCGCGATCGGGATTGTCTTCAGGCTCACGGTCTACCACTTCCATACGGCTTTCTCGAAGAAGGAATCAGCCTAGCACGCCCGTCCAGAGGGCTTTACATCTCCGGCGAGAGCACAATCGGCTCGCCGAGCAGCCGGCTGAGCGGTTCGCCGATAGCGGCATGATCGCCAACCACCAGCGTTGTCAGCCTTTCGGGCCTCAGATACGTGGCCGCTACCCTGCTTACCTCGTCGACGGTCACGGAGTTCACTTTGGGCACGAACTCCTGAAAATACGTGTCTGGAAGGCCATAGAGTGCAAGCTGAGCGACGCCGCGCGCCACTTGCCCTGCGGTTTCGAAATTCCGGGGATACCCCCGGGTCAGAGACGCCTTTGCCAGAGCCAGTTCGGCAGAGGTGACCGGGCGGGCGCCGCGCAGGCCTTCCAGCTCCTCCAGGGAATCCCTCACCGCGTCGGCGGTCGAGGCGGTGTGCACACTGGCGTGCAGGGCGAACGGGGCCTTCCCCCGGCGCCAGTCGAAACCGGTTCGAGCGCCGTAGGTGTAACCCTTTTCCTCACGCAACTTGAGGTTCACGCGGCTCACGAACTGGCCACCCAGGACCGAGTTCATCACGAGCAGCGGGGGGTAATCAGGCGTGTTGCGCTCAACCGACAGGTGACCGATGCGGAGCTCTGACTGCGCCGCGCCGTCGCGGGGCACGATGGCGAGTCGGCGGACTGGCCCGTCAGGCGGCGCGACTTCGCTCGCCCTCACCCAACCGGGCAGCGGATCGCCCGACCAGCCGCCGAAAGCCTCCTCGGCCAGATCGAACATCTGGTCGTGCGACATATCTCCGGCAATAACCAGCGTGGCCGTGGACGGAACGAACCGGCTCGAGTGGAATCCGGCCACGTCGCCGGTAGAAAGCTCCCGCAGGGCTGCGTCGCTCCCGATCGACAGATGACCGTAGGGGTGCTGTCCGTACATGAGGCGCAGGAACGCACGTTCAGCCACCGCCGGTGCGACGTCTTTCAGCTGGCGCAGTCGATCGACGCGCAGCCGGCGCACGCGCTCGAAATCGTCGTCGCGGAGGCTGGGCCGAACCAGCAGATCCGCGAGCAGCGCAGCGCCGCGACCAGCAAAGCGCTCCAGCGTCGTCAGCGAAAACGTCGTGACGTCTGGCGCAACGTCGAGGTCGTACTCCGCGCCGATTCGCGTGATCGCGTCCGAGACGTCAATCGCGCTGAGAGAACCGGTACCCTCGTCCACCATGTCCGCGGTGATCGCGGCCAGACCTTCCTGACCTGACGGGTCCGCCCCCGAGCCGCCTTCAACCTGAACCACCATCGTGACGATCGGCACCGTGTGATGCTCGACGGTACGCACGTTGAGCCCGTTGGACAGCGTGTGGCGAACGATGACGGGAAAGCGGAAGTCGGGATCGGCTCCGACGTCAGGCAGCCGTGAACGATCGACGTTCATCACGACACCGCGATCGGCTCGGAGCCCGCGAGTGCGAGCTCATGCCGGCCTAGTGGAACGATGCTGAGAATCACCCGGGCGTCGAACCGCAGCACGTCAGCCGCTGCCGCGCGGACCGTTTCCTGCGTCGCTTCACGATATCGCGCGACGTCGCGCGCAAAGAACGCCGGGTCGCCGCAGAACACGTTGTAAGCGTTCAGCTGGTCGGACTTGCCGCCAAAGCCACCCACCGTCTGCAGCCGGTAGAGAAAGTGCGCCTCGATCTGCGCTTCGGCCCGCTCCATGTCCGCTGCAGATGGCCCTTCCGAAATGACGGCCTGCAGTTCAGCGTCGATCGCCGACGCGATGTCGCTCAGCGACTGTCCAGGAGCCGCGGTCGCTGCCACCAGAAAGAAGCTGCCAAGTTCGCGCGAGCTCTGGTGCGCCGACACGTCCACGGCAATCCGGCGCTCGTAGACGAGTGTGCGATAGAGACGCGAGGTCTTCCCGTTGGCCAGGAGATCCGCCAGCAGATCCATCTCAGCGTCGCCATCCCCAAACATCGCGGGCGAGTGCCACGCCATATACACGCGGGGCAGCTCGACGCGGTCCTCGATCTTCAATCGATACTCACGCGCGAGCGAGCCGCTGACGGTAATGCGGGCTGGCCTGGGGCCGGCTGGCAGGTCTCCAAAGTAGCTATCGGCAAGGTCGAGCGCTCTCGCAGTGTCAATGTCTCCGGCCAGGACCAGCGAGGCGTTCGCCGGGTGGTAGTACGTCCTGAAAAACTGCTGCACCTCGTCCAGCCGCATCGCCTTCAGGTCCTCGGCCGCGCCGATCGTCACCCAGTGATAGGGATGGTCCGGGGGATAGAGAGCGGCGCTGAGGGCGATGATCGCCATGCCGTACGGCCGGTTCTCGTAGTTCTGGCGCCGCTCGTTCAGCACGACATCCCGCTGTGTCTCGAATCGATCGGCGGTCACGGCCGGGAGGAGGTATCCCATACGGTCCGACTCCATCCACAGCGCGAGGTCGATGGCGCTGGTCGGAACCACCTCCCAGTAATTCGTCCGGTCCGTGTTGGTGGAGCCGTTCAACAGTCCGCCCGCGTTCTGAAGCGGCGGAAAGTATCCGCCGGGATGATGCTTCGACCCCTCGAACATCAGGTGCTCGAAGAAGTGCGCGAAGCCGGTCCGGCCCGGCCGTTCGTTCTTCGAGCCAACGTGGTACCAGACGTTCACGGCGACGATTGGCACGTGATGCGCCTCGTGAACGATCACGTCGAGGCCGTTGCCAAGCGTGTGCTTCGTGAACGGAAGGCCGATGGTTGTCACAGGTCGCAGGCTATCGGACGGGAATGAGCGGGATCTTTCCGCGATTGGCTTCAGCTGTCTTGAATGCCGCGATCGACACCTGCGCCGCCGTACGCTCGGCGAGCGTCAGAAATGCCCTCCCGGCCGCCGACTCCGGCTCCGCAACGACCAGCGGCACACCGGCGTCGCTGCCTTCACGAATCGGCTGATAGACGGGGAGACGGCCCAGGAACGGCACACTCAGCTCCGCCGCAAGCTTTTCGCCGCCACCGTGGCCGAAGATGTCCGCCTCGTGATGACAGTTCGTGCACTGGTAATAGCTCATGTTCTCGACGATGCCGATCGTGGGGATGTTGAGCTTCTGGTACATCTTCACCGCACGCCGGCTGTCTGACAGAGAGACCTGCTGCGGCGTCGTGACCACGATCGATCCGACAACCGGTACGGTCTGGCTCATGCTGAGCGCCACATCACCCGTGCCGGGCGGCATGTCGACAATCAGGTAATCAAGATCGCGCCACGCGACTTCGCGGAAGAACTGCTGGATCGCGCCGTGCAGCATCGGTCCTCTCCAGATGATCGGCGCATCATCCTGAGTGAGGAATCCGATCGAGACGACCTGCACCCCGTACTTCTCCGCGGGAACGATCTGCTTGCCGTCAGTCGTCAGCTGCGTGCTCAGGCCGAGCATCAACGGAATATTCGGCCCGTAGATGTCGCCGTCGAGCAGCCCGACGCGGCCGCCACACTTCGCAAGGGCAACCGCCAGGTTCACGGCCACGGTGGTCTTCCCGACGCCTCCCTTTCCGGCCCCGACCGCAATGACGTTCTTCACACCCGGAAGCGGAGGGCGGCCAGTTTCTGGCGCAGAGGCCGACCGGACCTTCGCCGTCAGCTGAACATCGACCTGACTCACCCCGCCCAGGGCTCGAACCGCGTTCATCGCCTGCTCACGGAGCTGGTCCTTTACGGGGCATGCCGGCGTGGTCAGCTCGATCGTGAACGCAACTCGTCCATTCGCAATCGACAGGTCTTTGACAAAACCGAGGGTCACGATGTCGCGGCGGATATCGGGATCGACGACAACGCGGAGGGCGCTCAGCACCGCGTCGCGATCGGGCGAGGATGACATCACCCGATCTTATCGTGCCGGCTCGAACAGGCGGCGGCCTTCGTCGCGAAGCAGTACCCACAGGGCGTAGGCGCCGAACGCCGTCCCGAACGGCAGCACCAGGAGGTTGACCACCGCCAGGGCCAGGGAAAGAACCCGGCCGGACGCCCGGCGCCGCTTCAGAAGCACAGCGGCCCAGACGTGCGCCCCGCCCCAGATGAGCGCAAAGACGCCGATCAGCACGAACACCGCGGCTGTCAGGCCGGCCGCGAAATCGACGCGGTTCGCGACCGGAGCCAGGAGCTCGGTCAACGCGCCCGCTGCCAGCAGCAGCATCGAGACGCCAACGAGCATCGCGAGCGCGCCCCAGAGACTGGCAAGCGTGCCGAGCAGATCGACGTGCCTTTTCACTTCAGCGGTTTGGACGGGTCAGCGGCCGGCTGAGACTGCGACACGCAGCTCAATCCGGGTCGGGCGGTTATTACGCGGGGTGACGGTGAAAAAGAAGCGAGCACCATGTCGCACGCCCGCGGGAATCGTCACCTGCACGGCATGCCGCAGCAACTCGAATCCGTCTCCGCGACAGGTGCCGCACGGTTCGGTCCACGACTCGCCGCGTCCTCCGCAGCCGCTGCAGGTGCATTGAACGGGGACGTCGAGCGGGACAATCACACCGCGCACCGCCTCGAGAGGGTTGATCTCGACCGACGCGCTGAGCGTCTGCGGACGCTCCTCCGCGAGAAATGAGCGTCGCATGCGTTCGACGGCGGGCGCCACAGACGGAAAGTCGATGGTCACCTCGTCGGCAAACCAGTTCGCGTGGTGGCGCGAATCTTCCCGCGTCATCACCGCCGCGTGCGTACCGCCAAATCGTCCGAACGCGTGTGCCATCAGACTGCGATTACGATAGGGATCGCTCGAGGAGAAGTCAATGCCCGGCAAGGACTGTCCGATGTGCGGCGAGACGATGCGGATACGCGAGCAGCAGATTACCGATCGCGTTCCAGGCACACCCCAGACACAAACATCCCGGCAGCGCGAATGGGTCTGCCCGGAATGCGATTACTTCGAGGATGTCGGTGATTGATGTCCGCCGCGCGGACCTGACCGGGGGGAACGGCTGCGCCCGTTAACGGGCGCCCAACGTCAGCCGTAATTCCTTCTGGATCGATTCGTCCATCTCGTCGAAGTTCAGCGCGGTCTCGCACTCGTCGCACAGCACTTCCAGTACCTGCGGCCGCTCTTCCTCAGACACCTCGACCCTGGAGTCCTCCAGATGGACGACGTGCATCTGTAGCGTCTTCACGAGAAAATTCTGATCGTTCCCACAGCTGGGACAGGTCAACGACACTCGGGTCTCCTCTTTCGTCGTCAATAGAACCCCCAAATCTGATTGTATGGGATGGGGTTCGGCGGGGCAATCCGGAATTCAGCCAGAGGAGGCCCCAGCTGGGCCGGTTTTTCCCGTTTTCGCGCCGTCTGTGGTTAGACGAGCGGCTCGCCGGTCTCCACGACCAGCGATTCAGGAACTCCCAGGCGCGTCACATGGCCAGTGCGATGCCGTGAAAACACGCAGTGGGGTCCCTTGGCCTCGACAAACTCGACCTCCACGACAGACGGGCGCGCCTGGTACACGCCGGCCACGCATCCGCACGGCATCGGCTCCAGGGCTAGCAACGTCATGGCTGCGGCGCGGTGGCGTGCGGGCGTGGGTGAAATGTACATGTATCTGTTTAGACTGCCGGAGTCTCCACCTGGTTCCAGTTGACGGGGGTTGCGGCGCTATTGTGATCCACTGCCGATCCCAAGGCGAGAGAATTCTTCGAGCGGGTACAGAATTTCAACGGCGACCATCGAATCCGGGAAGACAGCGGCCGCAGCTCGCCGGTACACCTCCGCCTGGCTCGCGTGCTCCCCACGGGGACGACCCGTCTTGAATTCGAGAATCTGAATCCTCCCGTCCGCCTGACGAACAAGGCAGTCGATCGCACCGCGCACAATCTGACGATCCTCACGAAACGTGAATGGGACCTCGTAAAACACTTCGCCCGACTCGTGCGCCGCGACGAATCTGGGATCGCGACGAAGCACGCGGAACCTCGAGATCGCATCCTGAATGACATCTCCGTCCGACGGCAGTTCAGCACGCTCCTCTCGTCGAAGGAACTCCGCGGCTGCCGAGATCAGAGACTCGTCGTCGAGCGGTTCCGTTGTTCCAAAGCGTTGAAGCAGACGATGGACGAGCCGCCCGATGACGCGGCTGGACGGTGCCGCGTCATCGACGGTAGCCGGTGATTCCAGAGAGGCGACTGCGACAACGCCGCGCCGGACGATCGCTGAATCCTGGATCGGTTCGAAATCCGACGGCGCACCGGGGGGTTGAGGAATCGCCACCGGCTCGTCGCTGCTTGCGGACGGCATCGGCTGCCGCGCGGCAACCACGTGAAGGCGGTGCACGGAATCCCCCGCGTTCCAATCCACGCGATCCGCACCTATATATGCCTGCACCAGCGTACCCAGCAGAGACGCCGGCAGCACTTCGGCGAGGGAGCCTCGTCCCGGCTGAACACGTCCGTCCTTCAAAGCCGTGCTCAGATACAGGCGATCGCGCGCCCTGGTGAGCGCCACGTACAGAAGCCGCTTCGTCTCCTCACGTTCCCGGGCGGTGTCGTCGTCATCTGCCTCCGATCGATAGTCCCCGACCGCCACGGAGACCGCGTCGGCGGTAGGCGTTCCCGCGATGCGAATCGCGTCACGACGGTTTCCCGTGCCGCGGGCCAGATTCACGATGAAGACCACCGGAAACTCGAGGCCCTTGGCAGCATGGATGGTCATCAGGCTCACGGCGTCGAGCGCGTCGATCGCCGCGTTGGGCTCGTCGCCGACAGCGAGGCGGTCGAGATGGTCGGCGATGCGGGCCATCGTGGCGTACCCACGGTTCTGGATTCGCCGGATCAACGCACGGACCTTCTTGAGGTTTTCGCGAGCGTAGGACACGCGGGCGCCGCGCAGTTCCATCGCGTAAGCGGATTCTTCGAGAATCAGATCCAGGAGCTCGGCAGGTGGCATGAGGTCCACGAGCCCGCACCAGCGCTGCAGGCTCGCGCGCATCAGCTCCAGCGTGCGCCGGTCCTCGTCGTCCAGACGGGACAACGTGTCGGATCTGGACTCGCGGAGGGCATGAGCGATGCCCGGAGCGAGGCGGCGCAAACCTTCGTCGGTGATGCGGCCGAAGCCGGACCGCATGACGGCCGCGGCCCTGAGGTCCGATGTCGGGTCAGCCAGGTAACGCAGGAGCGCCAGCACGTCCTTGATCTCGTCGGCATCGAAGAACCCGAGACCTTTATAGACGTAGGCAGGGATTCTGCGTCGCTCGAGCGCCTGTTCGAACTCGCGATGGCTTTCGCGCGTGCGAAAGAGAATCGCGACGTCGCCAGGTTTGATCGGACGTCGCACGCCCGTGTCGCGATCTCGAACGCTCACGCCGGTGCTTACCAGGCGGCTGATTTCATCGGCAACCAGTTCTGCGCAGGACTCCGGCGTGTCACCCGGAACCAGCGCAAGCGGCTCATCTCCATCATCCGCGCCTTCAACCGGAAACCGGTCGCTCGCTTCGTACAGAAACGCATCAGACCGGGCAGGAGCACTGTCCATCGACTGGCAGACGTCGTTGACGAAGGACAGAAGGGGTGACACGGAGCGGAAGCTCCTGGAAATCGAGCGTCTGACGTCGCCGCCGGGGCGCAGCAGTTCGAGATGGCGAACCGCATCCCGCAGCACGGAAAGGTCCGCATCGCGGAACCCGTAGATCGACTGCTTCCTGTCGCCGACGATGAACACCGAGGGTTGAAGGGGCCCTGTGTGGGCCAGCCCGGCGCCCTCACCCCACGAGGCGACGAGAAGCTCCACGAGCTCCCACTGCGCGCGGCTGGTGTCCTGAAACTCGTCAACCAACACGTGGTGATAGCGCCCTTCGAGGCGGTAGCGGCTCTGTGCGAACTCTTCCATCTGACGGAGCAGCTCGAGCGCCTTGATCAGCACGTCGTGAAAGTCGAGCACGGCGTGCGCCTCGAGCGTCCGTCGATATTCGGCCTCGGCAATCGCAAACATCCGGCGAACGCCGCGCGACACGAGCACGTTGAGATCGCGCCGGAAGTCCAGCCAGACACGCAGAAGCTCTCCGGCGTGATCCACGACGAGCGCGCGGTGAGCGTCCCAGGCCGCGTTGGACGCGAACCGGTTCTTGGGAATCGTCAAGCGGCTGCGGGGTTTGCCGTCCTGCGTCAAGAAGTACTCACGACAGGCAGCGAACGCCGCGGACACGGCCGATGGATCGAGGGCAGCACCAGCCTCGACCTGCCGCTCGAGGGCCATGATCTGCCGTGCAAGCAGCAGGAACGACGTCTCTGGCGGGCCCGTTTCAAGAAATCGCTCCAGACCGCCCGGCATTCGCGTGAACATCCCCGACAGGGCTGAGCCGCCGCGCCTGGCCGCGGAGCTCACGTCGAGATCGGACCGGGACCGGGTGAGAAAGCGGTCGAGGACCGCGGCCGCCACGATCCGCCGGCCCAGCAGAACCGCGAGCCCGCTCCGGGCGCGGCGCTCCCCGAGCTGCGCGAACACCAACGCGACGGCTTCGTCCTCGCGGCTGACAGCGCGGCAGATCCGGAGCGTTCGATCCAGCGACTCGTCGATGAGGCGCGGCACCTCCATGTCATCGGCGAGCGAGAAGCCGGGATCGAGGTCCGCCTCGAGGGGGAATTCCCGCAGCAACGACAGGCAGAAGGCGTCAATCGTGCTGATGTTGATATCGCCGGTCCGGTCGCGAAGCTCACGCCAGCGGGCCGCAGGGATTTCGCCGCGCTCGGCCGCCAGCCGCAGGGTCGAGAGGATGCGCTCGCGCATCTCGGCCGCGGCCTTCCGCGTGAACGTTATGGCGAGGATGTTCGACGGATCCACACCGGCACGAAGCAGATTGACGTATCGATCGACGAGCACGCGCGTCTTGCCGGTGCCGGCCGATGCTTCCAACGCGACGTTGAAGCGCGGATCAAC
>DATLLQ010000106.1:0-6359 GCA_035537775.1 Vicinamibacterales bacterium
GATGAGCCGACCACCGGGCTCCATTTCGAGGACACCCGGAAGCTGCTCGATGTCCTTAACAAGCTCGTCGAGCAGGGCAATACGGTCGTGGTCATCGAGCACAACCTCGACGTCATCCGGTGCGCCGACCACCTCATCGACCTCGGCCCCGAAGGAGGGGCGGCTGGCGGACGGCTCATCGCGTCCGGCACCCCGGAAGAGGTGGCCGCAAACCAGCGCTCCGTTACGGGACAATTCCTGCGCCCTTTGTTCGAATCCAGGCCAAAACCGCGTCCAGCTTGATCTCCGCCGTGGTAAAATCGCCACACTTCTGACGGCTCGTTTTGTGGCTGGGCTCACACAACCGCTTTAAGCCGAGCCGTCGTGGCAGGGGAGGTTCTGGACTGCAACTGCCATTCGAACAACGACTTACGCGTCGAACGTCGCATGGCCGCCAACCGGGTATCGGGCTTGCTATAACCAGCGCACTGCCCCGTATACGGTCGACAGCCTGATGCAGCATCAGCGGACGATTCGACGATCAATCTCCTGCGCCGGGATCGGTCTCCATTCCGGCAATAAGGTCACGCTTTCCCTCAAGCCAGCAGCCGCGGATTCCGGCGTCCGGTTTCGACGCTCGGACCTTGGCGGCCTCGAGGTCGCGGCGGCGGCTGAGCACGTCGGAGGGGTCAACCTCGCCACGGGCCTGACGCGTGACGCCGTGCGTGTCGACACCGTCGAGCACCTGATGGCGGCGCTCGTCAGCCTCGGCATCGACAACGTCGTGGTCGAGCTGAATTCGCCTGAAGTCCCGATCATGGACGGCAGCGCGGCGCCCTTCATCTACCTGATTCAGGAAGCGGGCGTGAAGACGCTGACGCAGCCGCGGAAGTACCTCAAGGTGCTGCGCCCGATGTCGCTGACGCGCGGCGACAAGCGCATCGCGGTCTACCCGTCGGATCACTTCAAGGTCACCTACAGCATCGCCTACGACCATCCGATGCTGCGCCACCAGTCGCGCACGATTCGCCTCAGCGAAGACATCTTCGTCGAGGAGATCGCGCCGGCGCGCACCTTCACGTTCCTCAACGAGGTGGAGCGTCTGCGTCAGGCGGGCCTGGCGCTTGGTGGTTCGCTCGAAAACGCGATCGTCATCGGCGACACGGGGATCCTCAACAACGCACTGCGCTTCGACGACGAGTTCGTGCGCCACAAGATCCTGGATGTGATTGGGGACATGGCGCTGATCGGCCGTCCGATGATCGGCCATCTCGTCGCGCATCGCGGAGGCCATGCGTTGCACACGGCGTTTGCCGCGCAGATCCTTGCGCAGCCAGACGCCTGGACGCTCGTCGAAAGCGTGCCCGAGAATGCGCCCTCGCCAGCGGCCGTCGCGGCCGCCGCGCACGTTAGCTAAATCGTTCGAATCGTTCGAGGTCGTTCGGATCGTTCGAAACGTTCGCGATAATTGACGTCGATTGACAATCGACGAATTGCGCCGCTACGCGGTCGCGCGTAGCCTCTTTCCACCGACGTCCCTGGCGAAGGCCCTCGAAGCCCTCGGCTTCGTGCAGGCGGACCCGATTCGAGCGCCGGCCCGTGCGCAGGATCTGACGCTCCGCCACCGTGTGACGAACTACCGCGCCGGTGATCTGGAGCGCCGGTATTCCTCCCTGCACGTCCATGAGGACTTCTTCATCAACTACGGCTTCGTGACCGAGCGGGTCTTCCGGCTGATGCATCCCCGCCGGCGGCAGGCGCCGTGGAGCGCCGCGGGCGGCAGGCACGTCAAGCGCCTGCTGGAGTTCATCCGGAGTCGCGGTCCGGTGCACCCCCGGCAGGTTGACGATCATTTTTCGCTCGGCACAGTGACGAACTACTGGGGCGGTTCGTCGAACGCGACGACCCATCTGCTGGATGCGATGCACTACCGCGGTCTGCTGCGTGTGGTTCGACGCGAAGCCGGCATCAGAGTCTACGGTGTGCACGAGCACGCCCAGGGCCCACTGGATGCCCGCGAACGCCGCATCCGCCTCGATGCGTTGGTCGATGTCGTCGTCAACGTCTACGCGCCGCTGCCGGCCGCGAGCCTGACCCAGGCAGTCCGACGGCTGCGCTTTGCTGTGCCGCAATGGAGCAACGAAGTGACCGCGGCCCTGCAACGCGCCAGACGCCGCCTCGCGCACGCGCGTGTCGATGGCGTGGACTGGTATTGGCCGGCGGGCGAACAGGTGGGAGACGCCGAGCCGGGCGACACCGTTCGTCTGCTCGCGCCATTCGATCCCGTGGTCTGGGACCGCCGACGCTTCGAGCTGCTGTGGAACTGGGCTTATCGATTTGAGGCCTACACACCGGTGCGGAAACGCCAGTGGGGCTACTATGCGCTGCCGATGCTGTGGCGGGATCGCGTCATTGGCTGGGCCAACGCCTCCGTCGCGGGACGGGTCTTGACCATCGAAGTCGGGTATGTCGCCGGGCAGCCGCCACGCGATCGGCGATTTCGCCAGGCACTTGCGGACGAGCGCGCCGGATTGCGCGCATTCCTCGCTATCGACTAACGACTCGAACGCTTCGAACGAAACGAACGCACCGAACGGTTCGAACGACCCGAACGATTCGAACGACTCCTATTTCGTGATCTTCCTCATATACGCTTCGAGCTTGTCGTTCTCGTACTTCACCGTATTGAGGAACAGGCTCTCCAGCAGATACGCGCGCCTCGCCGCATCGTCCATCTGATCGATCAGGTGGTTGATCTCCTTGATCATGTCCTCGAACGAGCGCTCGAGCTCCTTGCGCGCGGTGACCTCGCGGTACAGCGTCTCCATCACTGCCAGGAGATCGCCGTCGAGCGTGATCTCTGCGCCGGTCGTCGTCTTGATGGTCTTCATGGCTACGCCCCGAAGCTCTTGACCGCCGATGCCTCGTCCGGGTGAATCTCCAGGAAGTTCTGCGCGCCCGTCATCGTCAACATCGTCTCGACACGCTTCTGGACGCCGGCGAGCTTCAGCGCGCCGCCGGCGGCGGACGCCTGACGGTAGAGATCCATGAGGCACCCGATCGTCGCGCTGTCCACGTAGGTCACGGTCGACATGTCGAGGAGCAGCTTCTTTTCGCCGCTGCCGATCAGCGAGGTGATGGTGTTCGCGAACTCGCCGAGGATCGGATACATCAGGCGTGCTTCGTTGACCCGGACGATCGACACGTCCTGATTACGTGCGGTTGTGAGGTTCATGCTGTGCTCCGGCTTTCGTGGCGGCGTCCTGCTGCTCGCGCAGTTTCTGAATCTGGCGAGCCAGCTCCGTTCGCCCGCGGTTGATGCGTGACTTGACCGTGCCTTCGGGCAGGCGCAGCTGGTCCGCGATTTCCTGATACGTCAGCTCCTGGATGTCCCTGAGCATCACCGCCGTCCGCAGCGTCGGCGCCAGCTTGTCCAGCGCCTGGCGCAGCATGACGACGCGATCCGCGCGCTCGAGGCGGGTGTCAGCGGGCAGATCGTGCGAGACCGGATGCAGCTCCGATGCGTCCACATCGCGGCTGATCGTCTCGCGCTCCTTCCGCACGCTGCGGTAGTGATCGATGCACAGGTTGCGGCTGACGCTGATCAGCCAGGTCTGAAAGTTCGCGCGGCGGTCGAACGTGTCGAGCGACTTGTAGAGCTTCAGAAACACGTCCTGCGTGAGATCCTCGGCCATGTCGTGGCGGCCGACGAACTTGTACGCGACGTTGAAGACCTTGCGCCAGTAGAGGCGGACGATCGTTTCCCAGGCCAGCTGATCGCCGTTCAGGCAGCGCTCGATGATCTCGTCGGACGCGAGCGGCGGTGTTCTGATGTCGGACGCCATCAGCCGTGCACGTGCAGCGTCCGCATCAGCGGAGTGTCTGACTTCCTTGTTCCGCCGAAGCCCGCAGCGGGCGAAGGCGGCAGGCGGAGTGCTGATCGCGCAGAAAAGGTGGGAATGCGCGCATGATAACATGCGACTCTTCCGTGCAACTACCGTTTCAAGCTGGTGCGCGCGGCCTCGCGTGCGACGGCGTCAGCATTCAATCGATCATCTCCGACGTCGGCACTCCAGCCTACATCTACAGCGCGCGCTCCATTCGTGAGGCGTATCGCGCGATCGACACGGCATTTGCTGATTACCCGCACGCAATTCACTACGCGCTCAAGGCCAACTCGACGCTGGCGATCGTCAGGCTGCTGAAATCGCTTGGCAGCCACGCCGACGCCAACTCCGGCGGCGAGATCGACGTGGCGATGCGCGCCGGATTCGCGCCAAGGGAGATCGTCTTCACCGGCGTGGGCAAGACGGCCGAGGAGCTCGAGTACGCGATCGCCCACGATGTCGGCACGATCAACGCTGAATCTGCCGGCGAGCTGGATCGTATCGCCGCACGGGCGCAGGCTGCCGGCCGCGTCGCTCGCGTTGCGCTGCGCGTCAATCCCGATATCGACGCGCAGAGCCACCCGAACATCTCCACCGGACTCCGCAGCAACAAGTTCGGCGTTGCCCTGCAGGATGCCCGCGCCGTGTATCGCGATCGTCTGGGCGACCCTGGCCTGCGATTCGTCGGCGTCCATATCCACATCGGCTCGCAGATCACCACCGCCCAGCCGCTTCACCGTGCGGCAACGGCGCTGACGACGCTGGCGCTGGAGCTGCGCGACGATGGCGTGCCGCTCGAGCATGTCGATCTGGGTGGAGGACTGGGCATTGCCTATGAGGGACGGCCGCTCATCACGCCCGCTGAATATGCGTCAGCGGTTGTGCCCGAGCTCCGCCGCGCAAACATCCCTGTCGTCCTCGAGCCGGGCCGCGCCGTCGTGGGTCACTCGGGAGCACTGGTTGCTCGGGTTGTTGACGTGAAACAGTATCCGGATGGGCGACGCTTTGCGGTGCTCGACGCCGGAATGACCGAGCTGATGCGTCCCGCACTCTATGGATCGTTTCACCGGATCGTCCCGGTGACGCCGAACCGGACCCCCGAGGAGCCGTGGGATATCGTCGGCCCGATCTGTGAGAGCAGCGACGTCTTCGCGAGGGATCGGCAGCTGCCGGAGCTCCGCGTCGGCGACCTGGTTGCGATCCTCGATACCGGCGCATACGGCGCGGTGATGGCGTCGAACTACAACCGCAGGCTGCTGGCGCCCGAAGTGCTCGTGGACGGGGAAAGCTGGTCGCTGATCCGCCGGCGGCAGACGATCGACGATCTGCTGGCGCTCGAGACATAGCGGTGGCGACTGTGATGCGTCCGCCTTCGCAAGATCGCTTCGGCGGGACAAGAGGGCTGCTCGTTGCGTTCGAAGGGCTCGACCAGAGCGGTAAGCAGACGCAGGCCGAGTTCCTCCGCGACCGCGTCGTCGAAGCTGGGCGCCTCGTCCGGCTGCTCTCGTTTCCCGCCTACGACACAGCCATCGGCACCGAGATCGGGCGCGCGCTGCAGGGTGACCGCGACTACGGGCCAGACGTGATGCAGCTTCTCTATGTGGCCAACCGGTATGAGTGGAAGCCGCAGATTGAGTTCGAGCTGAATCGCGGGACGGTGCTCGTCTGCGATCGCTATCTCGCGTCGAGCATTGCGTATGGGGAAGCGCAGGGTCTCGATCCGATGTGGCTTACGGAGATCCAGAAGTACCTGCCGCAGCCCGACGTGACGTTCCTGCTGGACATCGACCCGAACGTGTCGGCGCGCAGGAAGACTGTCGAGCGCGACAAGTACGAACGCGACCTGGCGCTGCTGGGACGCGTGCGCAGCAGCTACACGCGCCAGGCCGCGGCCGCCGGCTGGCCCGTGCTCGACGCGAATCGTGATCGAGCAGTCGTCGCGGAAGATGTCTGGGGCATCATTCGCCCGCGTCTCAGTTGACCGCGGCCCGAGCCAGCGTCACCACTCGCACTTCGCGCGCTCCCGCCTGCCGCAGGACGTCCGCACACGCTTCCGACGTGGCGCCGGTCGTCATCACGTCGTCAACCAGCACGACAACACGGCCGGCGATGCAGCGGAGGCGTGTTTCCCTTGAGAGGAAGGGTGACAAGCGGAACGCCCGGTGGACATTGCGCCGCCGTTCGATCGCGGTCAAACCGGTCTGCGATGCGGTCACTCGGACACGCCAGAGCGCGTGCACGACCGGCAGATCGAGATGCTTCGCGAGCTCCGTCGCCTGATTGAAGCCGCGGCGGAGCTTGCGTCCGGCAAACAGCGGGACGGGCACCACACAGGCGGCGTCCTCGAGCGCTCGACTGTTGCTCTGGCGAAGCAGCGTTCCGAGCGGCTGCGCCAGAGACCGCCGGCCTTCGTACTTGAACGCGTGAATGATCTCGCGCAGCGGGCCGTCGTAGCGTCCCTCGGCCAGATGCGCATCGATCAGGCACCGGCCG
>DATLLQ010000107.1:0-11875 GCA_035537775.1 Vicinamibacterales bacterium
CACGGCGTAGCTGGCGCCTTCCGACCCGATCCTGATGGGCACGCCGGTCCGGAACGCTGTGCCTGTTGCCGTGAGGCGTTCGACGTCGAACGGCAGCGCCATCAGCGCGTCCAGCCGGCCGAACAGCACGTGGCCCGACCGTACATACCGTCCGGTGTCGCCACCGGTCGCAATCGTCTCGCGCGAGCCGGAATCGAACCGTACGACCTGCACCGACTTGTTGTCGCGCGCCGGCCCGGTCCACACCGTTACGAGCATGGCCTTACCGCCCGGCAGCACCTGTGGCCAGCGATGGCTGACCTCACCCTTCGCGCGATCGAGCATCGTCACCGCCACCGGCGTTCCGCCGCCACTCGGCACTTTCATGATGCCGGTGGTATTGCCCGGCGCGTAGTAGATGAACCCGTCGCCTGCCCACCAGCCACCGCGCCCGACAGGCGTATCGGCAAGCTCCCGGACCTCGAGCGAGGAGATGGTGATCGTCCGGAGCTTCCCGCGTGCGAAGAACCCGATCGATTTCCCGTCGGGTGAGAAGAACGGCCCGTACGCGTCGTTGGTCCCTGGCAGCGGCTGCCAGCTGGTGCTGTCCAGCGCGCGCAGCATCAGCTGCACAATGTCGCCATGCCGGGCGGCGAACACCACATGCCGCCCGTCGGCGGAAATATCCAGTTCGGGACCCTGGGCAAACGGGATGTCATCGCCTTCGGGAAACGCGATCGACAGCTTCGCGACACGCGTCCCTTCGGACGGAGCTGGTCTCTGCATCCACACTGCGCCGGCAACCAGCAGCCCGGTGATCAACACGGCGATGACACCACCCGCGAGCGGAACAGCCCATCGCGGCACAGCGGGGTCTCCCTCCGCGGCGGACGTCATGGAGTCAGTCGGTGAGGTCAGCGCGTCGAGGGCGAAGGCCAGATCGCGCGCCGACTGAAAGCGCGCCGATGGGGACTTTTCCAGGCAGCGGCCGACGATCCGCGCAAGCGCGGGCGGGATGCGACGCTCGGTGACGGGCAGATCCGCCGGGTCGTCCTTGAGGATGGCGGACATGACGTCCGCCGGCGTATTGCCGCTGAACGGGCGCCTGCCGGAGAGCAGCTCGTATAGGACGACCCCGAGCGAGAAGATGTCGCTGCGGGAATCCGCGACGCCACCGCGAACCTGCTCGGGCGACATGTACCCGACCGTACCGACCACCATCCCGGCAGCCGTCGATGGGGCGCCCCCCTGCGCGGGCGTCGTCGGTACAAACGTCAGCCCCTCGCTCGATACGTCCGGTTGTGTGAGTTTTGCGACGCCGAAATCGAGAATCTTGACGCGACCGTCGGCCGTGATGAAGACGTTGTCGGGCTTCAGATCGCGATGGACGATCCCTCGGTCGTGCGCCGCGGCGAGCCCCTGGGCAATCGCCGCGCCGTAGGCGATGGCCTTGCGCGGCGCCACGGGGCCATTCTCGAGCGCGTCGCGCAGCGACATCCCTTCGAGCAGCTCGGTGACGATGAAGGGGGCACCGTCGTGTTGCCCGAGGTCGTGAACCGCGAGGATGTTCGGATGATTGAGCGCCGCCGCCGCGCGTGCCTCCTGCTCGAATCGGGCGAGCCGATCCGGGTCGGCGGCGAATGCGGCCGGGAGCACTTTGATCGCGACGTCACGCCGCAGACGGCTGTCGCGCGCGCGGTAAACCTCCCCCATGCCGCCGGCGCCGAGCGGACCGAGGATCTCGTACGCGCCGAGGCGCGAACCGGACGTCAGGAGCATTGGATGATGGGAGTTTACCGGACCTCAGGAAATCAGTTTTCAGTCGGGTGTTCGATGCTCTCGACCACGAGGATCTCCACCGGCCCTTCCGCGTCTCGCAGCGTGAGACCGAGTTGGGCTTCGAGCAGCGGCTTGATCGCCGGCAGCGGGTTTCCCGCGCCGAGATCCTCGAACGGATACTGCAGCGTGATATCGAAGCCTCCCGTCAGGCCCGTGCGATCGATGACCGTTCGATTGAGTTGCGGTCGCAGTCCCAGGATCTTCACCCAGTCGGACATCGGCATGTTCTCGGCGAAGATTGCCGTGGCGCCGACGCCGAGCGGACACGGGCGCAGCGGTTGCGGCTCGCCGTCCTTCGGGTCGAGGACGATGATGGCTGTGTTGACCGGCTCGCGTTGGAAGAAGGAACGGCATCCCCCCTTGGACGGGACGAGGTTGGGGCCAAGCCGGCGATCCGCGCGGTGCATCACCAGCTCGTAGACCGGGCGGCGCTGCGTCTCCGTTCGCACTTTCAGCTTGAAGCGGTCGGCCAACAAGACGCGCAGCGCGGACTCGGCCGCTGGCGGAAGGCCGGCGCGCGTGGAGCCCGGAAATTCCTGCCTTGCCCTGGCCTCCACGTCGTAGCGCTCGTTATCGACCCATCCCGGTGCGCCGACTACCTCGCTGTGGGCGCGGTTGCGGTAGCCGTACGCGTCTCGAATGAGTTCGCGAACGCTCATGCCGCGTCCGCGCAGGAGTCCGCCCGGCAGCGTCTGGGCGCGTCCCGGCACGACCGGGACGTACACCGGGACCGCCGCGCGTTCCTGCTCCGCTTGCGGGTTCCGCCTGATCGACGCGACCTCGAACGTCACGTTCGTCGTCGCTGGTGTCTGCGTCTGTGCGGCGACCCCACCCAGCGCCATCAGCCCGAGGGCCACGACGACTAGGCGCCTGGATAACGGTGACGTCCTTCGGATCGGGGGGGTGGCAACAGCCATGAGCGCTCCTCCAGCTGCCTGGTGAGCTACTTCGCCGGCGACGTCGTGCGGGACTTGATCCGCCACTGCCCCGGCCCGGACTTCTCGTAGACGTCTTCGTGCATGCGGCCGTCTTTCAGGTAGACATGGCCGCCGACCACGCCGTCCTTGACGATGATCTCGACGCCTGACGTCCGGAAACGTTTCGCGCCGCTCTGATCCGACGTGTAGTAGTCGCCAAGAGCCTCGTTGGCCGACAGACGGCGAATCGCCAGCATCTCGGTCGCGTCGAGACCGGCAGCCCGTTCAGCCGGAATGAGAACAGTCCGTCCGGCGAACCGCCAGCCCTGCGCCGTCTTCACGTATTCGTCCTGATACTGGCCCGCCCCTCCGAGGTCCGCGATCCCGCGAACACCGGCCGGCGTGACCTCGATGTTCACTGCGGGCCCGCTGCCACCGCCAGGCCGCGGCGCCGGTGTCGCACCAGCCGGGGCCGTGCAGTGACGCTCGCTCTTCACCAGCGCGATCAGCTTCTCGCGGCCGGCGATGTGACCGCGAATGCCGCTGGCGAAATAGCCGGTGCCAGGAGCAAAGAGATCCGCGTATTCCTCTGCCGCGCACGCGCCAAGCGTCCGCCCATAACCGCTGACCAATCCCTGGATTGCCGTGCGGTCCTCTGCAGTGAGGGTCGCGGGAGTCTGGGCGAATGCGGGCGCTGTCAGGCACACGACCAGGGCGCAACCGCCACACCAACGCAACATCTGGATGCTCATAGCCGGTAAGGATACCTTGCAGGAGCAGATGGCAGCCGCCGGGCCCATCGAGGGCCCGGCCTCACCGATTACCGTGTGGAGAGATCGCGATAGACGATGAGCTCGCGGATGTGGAGCCGACCCACGTGGAACTCGTCAACGTCGAGCCGGCGCACCCGGCCCCTCCGCATCGTCAGCACGCCAATGGCGAGGCGGCCGACGGCAAGCGCGCCGAGCGCGGTGGCGCCAATGGCAATCGCGCCCATCGCCATCGCCGCGATGGACATCGCCCCCACGGACGTCGCGCCAACGGACACCGCGGGAATCGACTGAGTGGGTTTCTGAACCACGAGCTCATTCTTCATTTACGCCGCCTCGGAGAGTGCCTTCACCCGTTTCAGGGCCTTCGGAAACTTGTCTTCGAACATCTGACGATGCTCGTCCGCCGCATCGAGATCGACCTTCAGCGTCGTCCGCCCGTTGCTGGTTGTCAGCGTGTAGTTCTCGCGGGCTCCCGACCACGCCGGCGCCGGCTGAACTTTTCCGTCCTTGATTTCAGCCTCGTGGCGGAAGCAGATGAACTCGCTGGGGCGCTTCGTCTCGATGATCGATTGCATGCCGCTGTTGCTCGAGGGATCGATGAACTGAACGGTGCTCCCTTCCTTCCAGTCGCTCACGGCGTACGACCCTTCCGCAAACACACTGCTCCAGTCACGGAAGCTCTTGTCGTCCCAGAGGACACGCCACACCTTCTCGCGCGGCGCCTCGATATCGATCGCGTAATGCAATTGACTCAACGCTGGATTCGGTTTTGCCGCTGTAGCCATCTCAACCCTCCAGTTCAGCTTTTCGGGACAGCGAATCAACCACTATGAGGATCTCGAGAAACGGATTCAAGCTGAACGCTCGCGCGCTGAGCACGTCACCGCCCGCCCGCCGTCACGGCGAGGCACATCAGCTGCTGAAAGAACCCTGATTCCGGCGCCCCGATCGCGGCAGGTCATATGCACTCTTGTACGGCGGGACGGGGTGTAGCCATGGCCTTTCAACGCACCGCCAGCATCTGCTTCTGCATCGTCATCACATCTGCAATCGCATACGGCCAGCGGCAGGGCAATATCGTGGGCCGCCCGTACTCACCGGGCACGACTATGGTTCAGCCCACGTATGGGCCCGGCAACTACCTGCCTCGCACGGTCACACGGGTTGAGGACGGCGGCCGGAGAGTCGTCGAAAACCTCATCGCGCCGGACATCGAGGGCAGGCTGAGGTCGCTCGAGGAAGTCGTGACGGAGACGACACAGCGGCCGGGCGCCACGAGCACCGTACAAGACCTGTTTTGGATCGACATCAACAACCAGCGTCGATTCGCGGAATCCATTGAATCCCGGGTGGACACCCAGGCCAACGGAGATACGACCGCCGTTCGGAACAGCTGGGTTCGAGACGTGAATGGCCGTCTTCGCCTGCGGACGCAGCTGGTCGAAGAGGCGCGATCGTATGGGCCTGGTATGCAGCAGGTCGACACCACGCTCCTGGTGCCGGGCATCAACGAACCGACCAGAGAAGCGCGACGCACTGAGTACAAAGCACAGCAGATCAGCCCCGAGTTGTCCCGGAACGAGAGCACGAGCTCGGTTCGCGACGTCAACGGGCGGTGGAAGCCCGTCGAAATGCGGCGGGGCGAGGTCCGGAGGGTTGGAGCGGAGCGCATCGAGGAAGAGACGGTGCGACTTCCTGACATGAACGGAAAGCTATCCATCGCTGAAACGAACGTCATGCGCAGCTCCAGCACACCGGGACAGGAGCAGATGGTGATCGAAACATACTCGTCGCTCCAAGACATCCGGGCCGTCAATGGCCGGCCGCCACTGACCCAGAGAATCACGCGGACGACAACGGCGACCCCCGATGGCGGGCGCTACACGGTGGAAGATTTGGAATCGGTGAGCCGTGCGACTCCAAGTGCACCGCTGCGAGTGGTCCGGCGGATTGTGACCACGGTGGTCCCAGGCGGTCCCGGCGAGTGGATCACGCAGCGTGAGGTATACGAGGTGGATGCGAACAACCGGCTGGTGCTCCTCAGGGTTGAGTGAGCCGGTTTGCACACTCTTTTTTCGTAGCCACGCCACACCGGCGCGTTGTTGCACAGCTTTTGTCTGTTACACGCGTCATTGATTGAGCCACGCCGTAATAATCGATCGCACCCGGTCGTATTCATCGATCACGCCGAGTCATTCGGCCGTCGTCCGCATGCGTGGAAACGCCTTCGTCTACCGCTTCGGCGCCTTCGAACTCGACCCGGCGAGCCGGCGGCTCGTCTCGGGAGCGGAACGCGTCCGCCTGACGGAGCCGCAGCTCTCCCTCCTCCTCCACCTGGTCTCGCACGCGCCGCAGATCGTGGACAAGAACGCGCTGGCGCGCGCCGGCTGGGGCGGCACGACGTCCGATGAAAATCTTCAGCAGGCGATCTCGCGCCTGCGAAGAGCGCTCAGCGAGCGCGGCGGACCCACGTTCGTCGAAGCGGTGCGGAACGAGGGATACCGGTTCGTCGCGCCGATCGAGCGCCGGGAATCGGAGCACCCGATCGCCGCACTCGGACTGGACAGTGAGCCGCTCCGCGCATTCCTGCAGGGCCGACGCGATCTGGCCACGCTGAAGCTGGACGCGATCGAGCAGGCCCGCCGCGGCTTCGAGAAGATGCTGCAGCACAACGCGGACTACGCGCCCGCCCACACGAGCCTGGCGCACGCGTGCGCGCTCGTGTTCGAAGCCTCCCGCGTGGACGAGAAGTGCGACATGGACGCCTTGAGCCAGGCCGTGGACCACGCCCGCGTGGCCACAATGCTCGATCCGGCGTCGGCGGACGGCTGGAGCACGCTCGGCTTCGTCCTCTCGTTGACGGGCGACGCGGAGGCGGCGACGGTGGCCGCCTTGAAAGCCGTCGCCATCGACCGTGCGACCTGGCGCCACCAGCTGCGGCTGGCCTTCGTCACGTGGGGCGACGAGCGGATCGACGCGGCACAGTCGGCGCTGGCGCTTCGGCCCGACCTCGCGCTCGCCTGCTGGCTGAAAGCCACGGTCTTCGTCGCGCGCGGAGCCTTCGAGCCGGCGTTGACGGACCTGCAGGCCGGCTGCGCCGCACAGGACCGGCAGAAGACCGTCCCCGGCGACTACCCTGCTATCGGATTGCACCTGCTGCGCGGCCTCGTGCTCGCCGCGCAGGAACGCCTGGCCGAGGCGGAAGACGAGTTCGTCGCGGAACTGGCGGGACCCGATCGCGGCCAGCTTTACTGGCGCGAGTGCGCGGCAAACACCTGGTACGCCCGCGGGGCCGTTCGCGCGCGGCGCGGACAGATTCGCGATGCCAACGCTGCGTTCGAGAGAGCGCTCGAGATCGCGCCTGGACACCTCTTCTCCCTGGCAGCTCTTGCACGGCCACTGCCTGCGCTTGCGCCTGCGGATCCACGAGCCGCAAACGTCGTCGTCGCCCGGTCGGTCGCCCTCGCGCGCGCAGGACGGCATCGCGATGCGGCGGAGATCTATCGCGGGGCGTTGGCGTCAGGGCACCGGGCCCACGCGGGATGGATCCTGCCGGTCGAGCCGATCCTCCATGTCTCCGCGCGAACGGACATCTGGGACGACATCCTCGCCATCGTCCGCGAGCGCGCCACGTGAGGTCCGCCTGAAGGACTTTTCGAGGCGCGGCGGTGTGCGTTAGAGACAACTCTTATCGAGCCGCGCGCACTATTCCTGCGCCGAATGAAGTGACGCCGATCCAGTGCGAACTACTCGCTGATCCGCGTGACGTGTGACATCTTGAGCGAGAGCGTGCCAGATCCGAGCGACGTTGCGACTTTGTCGCGGTAACTGCTCTCGATCCACGCGCAACCTGACAGACCTGTCAGCTTCTGTCAGGCGATTGTTCAGCTTCGCCGCGCATCTCTCCTCCACCATCGCGTCGGAGGGTAGATGTATGACTTACGCAGAGAAACGTCGGTACGAAATGCTGGTCCGCGTCCGCAACTTCGGCGCGGCCCATCGACAGCTGTTCCCGGACACCAGTTCCGCGTCGGCGGCCTTCGCGGTGATCGCCGCGGAGCTGCCGCAGCTCGAGGCGCTCGACGTCGCGGAGCGGGTGGCGTCGCACTCCTCGCGGGCGGCGCGGAAGGGGGAGGCGCGCAAGCGGCTCCTGGAGTGGCTCACCCGCGCCAAGAACACCGCCCGGGCCTTGACCAGGAGCGTCCCGCAGCTCGCGGGACACGTCGATCTGCCGGATCCGATGGACGATCGGCTGCTGCTGACGGTCGCGCGTCAGTTCGAGGCGGCAATCGCACCACATGCCGACGCGTTCGCGGCGCACGGAATCGCGATCGCGGCGCTCGGAGGGCTGATCGAGCCCTACGAGATCGCGCTGAACGACCGCGGGGTGCAACGGGGTGAAAAGGCGCAGGCGCGCGCACGCATCATCCCGTCGATGGCGCGTGCGCTCGAGGCCCTCGACACGCTGGACCTCACGGTGCCGAACCATCTAGCCGGCGACGCGGCGACGATGGCCGCGTGGAAGCGCGAGCGCCGGGTCGGCAAGCCCAGACGGAAGAACGTCGCCGCCGCCGCTGAACCTGAAGCAACGCCCGAGGCGGCGTGATCAACTCCAACCAAGGTGGGGCCGGATACGTCCGGCTCCACCTCGTCCCATCGCAACGGTTACAGTAATCTCGACCTGCCATTGAGCGTCCAGAGTGAAAACTCTCCTCGTTGTGCGACACGCGAAATCGAGTTGGGAGGATCCAACCGTCGACGATCACGAGCGGCCACTGAACGCGCGTGGTGAGCGGGATGCGCCGCGGATGGGACGCCGCGTGCGTGAGACACGCCTCTCCATCGAACTCATCATCAGTTCCGACGCACTCCGCGCGCGGCTGACAGCGCAGGCAATCGCCGACGCCACCGGCCACCGCGGGCAGATTCTGCTGGACCCGCGCCTCTATCACGCGAGCGTGGCCGACATCCTCGCTGTCCTGCGAAGCGCGCTCGAAGACAACGTCGCGACCGCGATGCTCGTCGGACACAATCCCGGCCTGGAAGAACTGGTGGCGCAGTTGACTGGCGAGCCGGAGGACCTTCCGACCGCTGCTCTGGCGCAGATCGCTCTCCCGATCGATTCGTGGCGCGACCTCACCACTTCGACGCGTGGCACGCTGGTTCGATTGTGGAGACCGAAAGAGTTGGAATGACCACTAGCTGAACCGGTCGTCATTGACCGTTGCCGGTAATGCATAGTGTTCGACCTCCTCCAGACGTACAACCCGATCTATTCGCGGCGGAAGTTCGTGCTGCGTTCCAATCACTCCGGAAGCGGATCAAGTGACCCCGTGAATACCACTCTTCGCGTCAACGGTAGAACCCACGAACTCTCCATCGACTCTCGCCTGACGTTGCTAGATACCCTTCGCGACGTGCTCGGCCTCACCGGTACGAAGAAGGGGTGCGATCAGGGCGCCTGCGGTGCGTGCACGGTCATCGTGGACAGCCAGCGCGTCCTGTCCTGTCTGACGCTGGCAGCGGCGAACGAGGGTCGTGATGTCGTCACGATTGAGGGCCTTTCGACAAACGGCGAACTGCACCCGATGCAGGCGGCCTTCCTGCATTGCGACGGCTTTCAGTGCGGGTACTGCACTCCCGGGCAGATCCTCTCGGCGGTCTGTACCGTCCAGGAAGTGCACGCTGGTGTGCCAAGTCACGTCACGCGAGACGTTCGACAGACGGTCGACAGCGCGACGCTGACAGACGAGGAGATCCGCGAGCGTATGAGCGGCAATCTCTGCCGCTGTGGCGCGTACCCGAACATCGTTGCCGCCGTGCGGCAGGTCCTGTCCGCCTCATGAATACGTTCACCTTTCAGCAGGCAGCGGGCGCGAAGGAGGCCGCAGGAGCTGTGGCGTCTCGGCCTGGTGCGATGTTCCTGGCTGGCGGGACGACGCTTGTCGATCTGATGAAGGTCGACGTGCTGAGGCCAGACACCGTCGTCGATGTCCGGCTTCCTGGTCTGTCGAGCATCGACGTGACCGAGCGTGGGATAGCCATCGGTGCGGCAGTCACCAACAGCGAGCTGGCGTGGCACCCGGTCGTGCGCGATCGATTGCCGCTGCTGTCGGAAGCCATCCTGTCGGGCGCGACGACCCAAATCCGCAACATGGCGACGGTCGCGGGCAATATCCTGCAGCGAACCCGCTGTCCGTACTTCCGGGATGTCCATGCGTCGTGCAATCGCAGACAGCCCGGATCCGGCTGCGATGCGCTCGACGGCTTCAACCGAGGCCATGCCGTGCTGGGCGTCAGCGACCACTGCATTGCTACCCATCCATCCGACATGTGCGTGGCGATGGCCGTCCTCGATGCTGAGGTTCACACGATACGGGCCAATGGGACCGCACGTTCGATCCCGTTTGGTCAGTTTCACAAGGCTCCCGGCAATACGCCGCACGTCGAAGTGGCGCTTGCACACGGTGAACTGATTACCCATATCGTCGTTCCATACCTGCCGGCGGGGCGGCGCTCGCACTTCCTCAAGGTCAGAGATCGTGCGAGCTACGAGTTCGCGCTCGCAGCAGCGGCAGTCGTCCTCGATCTCGACGGTGACACGATTCGCGCCGCGAGGTTGGGCCTCGGCGGGATCGCGACCAGACCCTGGCGCGCCACCGACGCCGAGCGGATCCTGACGGGCCGCAAGGCGACTGACGACGCGTTTCGGAAGGCCGCTGAGATGGCATTGGCGGGAGCGGTCGCGCGAGAACACAACGGCTTCAAGATCGAACTGGCGAAGCGCACCATCGTGCGCGCGTTTGCCATCGCGAGAGACGCGAGGGTATGAGCACCGCCACGACGGTCGGCACCCCCCTGGATCGCGTTGACGGGCGCCTCAAGGTGATGGGTGCCGCCACCTATCCAATCGATGTGAACCTTCCCGGCCTCGCCTACGCCGTTCTGGTGGGAAGCACCGTGACCAGCGGGCGCATCCGTCACATTGCGACGGAGACGGCCAGGCGCGCACCTGGCGTTCTGGCCGTCATCACGCACCTGAATGCGCCCCCGTTAGCGCCTGCGCCAGTCACCTTGATCGGTCCGCAGCCCTTGCCGCCGTTCCAAAGCGACGCCGTCCTGCATTACGGGCAGCACGTCGCGATGGTCGTCGCCGGAACGTGGGAAGAAGCGAACTCGGCGGCGGCGCTGCTCGAGATCACGTATGAGCGCGACACGCCGGTGCTTTCGTTCCACGACGCGCGGGCATCGCGGGTCTCCCACCCATGGACCCCTGATTACAAGCGTGGGGACTTCGCCGGCGCATCGACGGCGGCCGACGTGCACGTCAGGCAGACCTACACAACTGCAGACAACACCAACAACCCGATCGGCCTGTTCGCCACCGTGGCGGCGTGGGACGGCGACGCGCTCACCGTCCACGACACGACCCAGCATCCACATGGCGTCCGCGACGCACTGGCGGCCGCCTTCGGCGTCGAGCCGGCCGGCGTGCGCGTGCTGGCGCCGTTCGTGGGTGGTGCGTTCGGTGCAGGGCTGCGTGCCTGGCCGCATGTGCTGCTCGCGGCCCTTGCCGCGCGGGTCACGAAGCGGCCTGTGAAGCTGGTGCTGACGCGGGCCCAGATGTTTACCACGGTCGGTCATCGGCCACACACGATTCAGCAGGTGTCGATCGGGGCGCGCCGGGACGGACAGCTCACGGCGATTGAACATGTCTCGACCTCGGCGATCGGCATGGCAGACGAGTTGATCAATCTGATCACGTTCGGGACCGCCCATGCGTACGCATGTCCCAATGTGTCGACTCAGGCAACCCAGGTTCGCCAGAGCATTCCCGCGCCTGGCTGGATGCGTGCGCCCGGGGAAGCCGAAGGCTCGTTCGCTCTGGAGTCGGCCATCGACGAGCTCTCGTACGTGCTGGGCATCGATCCGATCGAGCTGCGGGTGAAGAATCACGCGCACGTGCACCCGCACTCGGGCTTGCCGTGGTCGAGCAATGCGCTGCTCGAGTGCTATCGACAGGGCGCCGAACGCTTCGGCTGGTCTGCCCGCCATTCGGCGCCCCGATCGACTCGGGAGGGCGGGCAACTCGTGGGATACGGCATGGCACGAGGGGCGCTGGGCGCGTACCAGCCCCCATGCAAAGCCATCGCAACCGTTCGACGAGATGGAACGGTCTTCGTCCGCAGCGGCGCCACTGACATCGGGACTGGCCCCTACACGGTAATGACCATGCTGGCGGCCGATTGTCTTGGCGTGCCGGTCGAACGTGTGCGGTTCGGTCTCGGTGACAGCGCGATGCCGCGGGCGCCGCAAGAAGGTGGATCCGGGCTGACCGGCGCCCTGGGCAACGCCGTACACGCCACC
>DATLLQ010000108.1:0-19991 GCA_035537775.1 Vicinamibacterales bacterium
TGTAGTCGTCACCCAGCAGGTGCACGCCGATCTTGACCTTCTTGAGCACCTGATCGTCGAGTGATCGTATCGACAGCCCCTTGTTCTTGGCGTAGACGAACATGTAGGTGGAGCGGTAGTAGGGCCGCGTCGTGCTGACCAGATCGTAGTTGGCCGGCACGCCAATCACGAAGTCGCAGCGCCCCTCCTTGAGCGTCGCGTTCATGGTGTTGCGGATGAAGCCGCGGCGCTGCCCCCACCAGATGTAGCTGGGCGTGGCGCCAAAGTCCTTGGCGACCAGCGCCGCGATCTTGTTCTCGAACCCTTCGCCCTTGTCGTTGGAGAACGGCATGTTCTCGGGATCGGCGCAGACGCGGAATCCGCCTCCGCCGGTTGCTGGCGATGCCGGCTTCGGCGCGACAGGCTTCCCGCCTTCGCCACGCTTCGGCGAGGCAGGCTCCTGCCCGGCAGCGAGTGCCGGGCAAGAGAAGGCAAGAAGGAGGGCGATGAGCCCCAGGCGCGGCACGAACCTTACGGCAGTGCGAAGACCGTCAGCACGGCGCCCTGGTTGCTGAACTGGGCCAGATCCTTGAAGGCGCCGATCGCGCCGAGACCGGCGCTCTCGTCCTCGAGGCTCATGTCGGCAGCGACGCCGATGCCCGACCAGCCGCCGATACCCGAGAGGATCGCGACGTACTGCTTGCCGTCCGGCCCCACATAGGTCATCGGGTTGCCGATGATGCCCGACGGCGTCTTGAACTTCCACAGCACGTCCCCGGTCTTGGCGTTCACCGCCTTGAGCCAGCCTTCCATCGTGCCGTAGAAGACGACGTCGCCACCGGTCGCCAGGGCGCCGCCCCAGGCCGACAGCGGCTCCTTGATGCCCCACACCTTCTTGCCGGCGACCGGATCCCACGCGAGGAACTCGCCGCGGTGGCCGCCGGGACCCGCCTTGCTCACCACAATCGCGCCCACGTAAGGCTGGCCGGCCTGGTACTTCACTTCCACGCCTTCGTAGTCCATGCACAGATTGTTCGACGGCACGTAGAACAAGCCGGTGCGCGGCGAGAACGACACGGGCTGCTGGTTCTTGCCGCCCATGGCCGAGGGGCAGATGTCCTTGGTGTTCTTGGTCGCGGACGTCCGCTTCTCCGGGTTCTCGACCGGCTTGCCGGTCTTCAGGTCGATGCTGGTGGCCCAGTTCACGGCCACGAACGGATCGGCCTTGAGGAGCTCGCCGCTCTTGCGGTCGAGCACGTAGGCAAAGCCGTTGCGATCGAAGTTCACGAGCACCTTGCGGGCCTGACCGCCGATGGTGAGGTCGGCGAGCACGTTCTCGTTGATGCCGTCGTAGTCCCACGCGTCGTGCGGCGTCTTCTGGTAGGCCCAGGCCGCCTTCCCGGTGTCGGGATTGCGGGCGAAGATCGTCATCGAGTACTTGTTGTCGCCGGGACGCTGATCGGGGTTCCACGATCCGGGGTTGCCGGTGCCGTAGTAGAAGAGGTCGAGCTCGGGGTCGTAGCTATACCAGCCCCAGGTCGTGCCGCCGCCGCGCTTCCACTCGTCGCCCTTCCATGTCTCCACGGACCCGGGGAACCCGACCTCTTCCTCAGGCCCCGTGCTGTACATCCGCCAGACCTGCTTGCCGGTGTTCACGTCGTTCGCCGTCACGAAACCGCGCACGCCGAACTCGCCGCCCGACACGCCGGAGATCACCTTGTCCTTCACCACCATCGGCGCGGAGGTCATCGTCTGACCGTTGCGGTAGTCTCCCTGCTTCACCTTCCACAGTTCCTTGCCGGTCTCGGCATCGAGCGCCACGGTGTTGGTATCGAGCTGATTGAGGAAGATCTTGCCGTTGGAATAGGTGACGCCGCGATTCACCGTGTCGCAGCAGGCGACAGGAATAACCGCTGCATCCTGCTTCGGCGTGTACTTCCATTTGACCGGTGCACCCTCTTTGGACAGATCGAGCGCGTAGACGTTGTTCGGGAACGGCGTGTGCACGTACATCGTGCTGCCGACGACGAGCGGCTCGCCCTCGTGGCCGCGCAGGACGCCGGTCGAGAATGACCACGCCACGCGCAGGTCCTTGACGTTCTCGGTGTTGATGTCGCTGACGGTGCTGTAGCGGGTCGCCGACTGGTTCTTGTTCGGCATCGACCATTCAGCGTCTGCGCCCGACGCAGCCGTTGCCGCGGTATCTGAAGACGAGTTACTGGTCGTGCTCGTGCAGGCGACAGCAGAAGCCAGCCCGCATGCGCCGATGACCAGGACCAGGCTCGACCATCTCTTCATATAGGCTCCTTCGCCGTAGGCAGGAAGCACCTGCGTTCAGTGGCGACGCATCGTGCTTCATCTGGTTGGCCAGATCAACCAGAAGATCGGAAGGAGGGGGCCGGCTGAAGCCGGACAGTACGGAAGGGCTAACCGACCTTGCGCTTTCTGGCGCCGTTTGCAACGGCCTTGGCTTTCGCCTTCTTGATCGCCGCTTTCACCGGCTTCTTCTTCTCCGTGCTGACGGCGTTGAGGCTCTTGCGCAGCGCCTCCATCAGGTCCACGACCTTCGGCGGCTCCGGCATCTCCGTCGCGACGATCTCCTCGCCGGCGATCTTGGCGTCAATGATCTTGCGCAGCCCTTCGCGGTATTCGTCCTTGTAGTCCTTCAGGTTCAGCTCGCTGTCGAACGTCGCGACCACCTGCTTCGCGAGCTTCATCTCCTCGGGCTTCACCTTCGACGGCACCGAGTTGAGCTCCTCGACCTCGTCGATGCTCCGGATCTCCGCGTCGTGATGCAGGGTGTACATCACGAGGCCTTTCTTCTGCGGCTTCACGGCGACGAGATACTCACGGCCGTACAGCGCCACCTTGCCGATGCCCGCTTTCCCCGCCATTCCCTCGCGCATCACGGCAAACGCATCGGACGCAACCGGGCCATCCGGCGCCAGGTAGTAAGCGCGATCGACGTAGATGGGATCGATTTCGGTCTCGTCGGTGAACTGCGCCAGATCGATCACCCGCGTCGATTCCACGCGCACCTTCTGGATGTCGTCGTCGCTGACAACGACGTAGCGGCCTTTTTCGAACTCGTAGCCCTTGACGATCTCCGAGTGCGGCACCTCGCGGTCGCAGTGCGAGCACCAGCGCTTCTGCTGAATGCGCGTCTGACACTCGGCGTGGAGCTGGTTGAAGGAGATCGTGGCCGCGGATTCGGTGGCCGGGAACACCTTCACGGGGATGTTCACCAGGCTGACCTTGAGGAAGCCTTTCCAGGTTGGGCGTGCAGGCATGCACGGAGTCTATCGGTTTTGCACGCCTCCGGGTTCAGTGGGAGCAGGGTGCGAGGGGCAAAGGCGTGCGGCGTGGTGGCGTAAGCGGCACGCTTTCAACAATTTAGATCGACGCCCTAGATGGAATCGCCCTCGGCTCTTATCCCAAGGTCCAGCCCGGCGCCGCCGATGTGCAGGTCGTGGTCTTTGATCTTGTCCCTCAGAACCCGGCGGGCCTGACCGTACAGCTGCGGCGGCACGTCGAGCCGGCGGGCGATGCTCCGGAGCCTGGAGCTCAGGACCAGCGTGACCCCGCCCTCCTCTTTCCAGGAGACCGCCGAGATGTGCGCCCAGCGCATGAACCCACTGTCGGACCAGACGCCGTCGCCATAAAAGCCGCGCGCGATGCGCGTACTCAGCGGAAACGCGCAGCCGTAGTAGACAAACATCATCGCCTCGCCGAACGCCCGATCGGGTTCCCTTCGGACGAGTTTCGCCGCCAGCAGCAGTCCCAGCGTGACGGCGAGCAGGATGTTGAACTTGTAGTACGAGGGACGCGGACCACGCCACGTCAGCAGCGCTGACTGCCGCCGGCGCCTGTATCTGAGCAGATCGATCCCGACCTTGATGTTTGCGACCAGGAAGCCGATCCCCAGGACGAAAAGAAGTCGCGGGGCGCCCCACTGAAACCACGGCAAGAGCGTCTGAGAATCCATCAGCGCAGCTACAGCGTCTTGTCCGGCTTCAGCCGGACTCCGCCGCTAGTGCTTCAAGTGCGGTGCCAGCCAATACCCGCATTGGACCCCGATTTTGCCATTTGGATCCATCCGGCAAAACTCCCAATTGGAAGTTGAAACTATTTGGGGGCGCCGGCGAGCAGCGGGTCGAAGCAGCGTCGGCAGCGCGCTTCGTATAGGCCCTGCGCGCCGACGAGGACGCGATCTCCGCTGGCAACCAGGCGCTGGGTGTGGCTGGCAGGGTTGCCGCAGACCATGCAGATCGCGTGCGTCTTGGTAATGTACTCCGCAATCGCCAGCAGCTGCGGCATCGGCTCGAACGGCTTCCCGAGGTAATCCTGGTCGAGTCCAGCGACAATGACCCGCTTCCCCTGATTCGCCAGCGTGTCGCAGATCATCGGCAGTTCCTGATCGAAAAACTGCCCTTCGTCGATGCCGACGACTTCGGTCCCCGGCGCCACACTGTCCAGCAGCGCCTGCGAGCTCGGTACCGCGCACGACTCGATGCGCATCTCGCTGTGCGACACGATGTGGTCGTCGGAATAGCGGCGGTCGATGACCGGCTTGAAGATCTGGACCTTCTGGCGAGCGATCTGCGCACGCCGCAGCCGGCGGATGAGCTCCTCGCTCTTGCCGCTGAACATGCTGCCGACGATGACTTCAATCCAGCCTTGATTCGGCTGTCTGACGACGTCCATGTCACTTCTTAAACCACGAAGGACACGAAGATCACAACGGAATGATCTGAATCTTCGTGTTCTTCGTGAACTTCGTGGTTAATCCTACGCGCGGGCCAGGTATTCGCCGGTTTCCGTGCTGACGCGAATCATGTCGCCTTCGTTCACGAACGGCGGCACGTTGACGACGAGCCCGGTTTCGGTGGTCGCCGGCTTGATCTGGTTGCTGGCTGTCGCGCCCTTGATGCCGGGCGCCGTCTCGACGACCTTGAGATCCACGGTCATCGGCAGCTCGATGCCGACCGGTTCGGTGCCGTAGAACTCGACCTGGATCGTCATCTCCGCCTTGAGGTAGCTGATCGAGTCGCCCAGCGCTTCGCTCGAGATGTGCACCTGCTCGTACGACGACGTGTCCATGAAGTAAAAGGCGTCGCCATCCTGGTAGAGGTACTGCATTTCGCGTTCGTCCAGTGTGGCGCGCTCGACGGTGTCTTCCGAGCGGAACCGGTTGTCCGCCAGCGAACCGCTGCGGATGTTGCGCATCTTCACCTGGACGAAGGCGCGCAGGTTTCCGGGCGTCATATGCCGAACCTCGAGCAGGCGAAAGAGATCCTCGCCAATCTTGATCAGCATGCCCTTCTTCATTCGGTTGGCAGATAAGGTGGCCATAATTTGATCAGTACAACCTTTAGATCGTAACACCCTTCGACTCGCCTGCGCTCGCTCAGGGCAGGCCCTCGTGGGTTGACTCGACACACTGGCAAAGAGTTACGATTTTCTCGTGGCGTTTGCCCGCTGGGATCCCATCCGCGACCTGCTGGCCATCCAGCAGCGCCTGGACCGCTACGCGCCCGGCCCGGACGGCTGGATGCCGGCCGTAGACATCCAGGAGACGCCCGATCAGTTCATCATCACGGCGGAGGTGCCGGGCATGAGCCGCGAGGATCTCGACATCAGCGTTCATGAAGGACGGGTGACGATCGCAGGCGTGCGCCGGGAACGCGAGAGCCTGTGCGAGCAGTTCCACCGCATCGAGCGCGGCCACGGGACGTTCAATCGCTCGTTCCACCTGCCGGTGCCTGTCGCCAGCGACCAGGTGACTGCCGATCTCCGCGACGGCGTGCTGACGGTGACCTGCCCGAAGGCCGGCGACGGTGCGGCGCGGCGAATCCAGGTGTCCTGATGAAACACAGAATCCTCAACGTCCTGATGCTCATCGCAATCGCGTTTACCGCGAGCATGGTTCTCACCGGCCGCATGCGCGATGCGAACGAAGCGGGCGCCCAGAACAACAGGGCCGCTGCTCCACCTGTCACGGCACCTGGACCAGTCGGTCCAGCCGGAACGCTCCAGGACTTCAGCGCTGTCGCCGAACGGACAATCCCGGCCGTCGTCAACATCTCGGCGGAGCAGATCGTCCGCCAGGATTTCATCGATCCGTTCGCGGAGCTGTTCTACGGCCGGCGAGGCGGCCTGCGCTCGCAGCGCGGCGTTGCCAACGCCGTCGGCTCAGGCGTCATCGTCAGCCCCGAAGGCTACATCCTCACGAACAACCACGTGGTGACCGGCGAAGCCAATCGCAGCGACCTGACGATTGAGAAGCTCAATGTCACGATTACGCTGTCGGACAAGCGCGAGCTCCCCGCCAAGCTGATCGGCACCGACCCGGCGACCGACCTGGCGCTGCTCAAGGTCGACGCACGCAACCTGCCGACGATGCCCTGGGGTGATTCGTCGAGGCTGAAAGTGGCGGAGTGGGTGCTGGCGATCGGCAATCCGTATCAGCTGAGCGAGACGGTCACGCTCGGGATCGTCTCCGCCGTCGGCAGGACGAATCTGGGCGTTTCGACGTTCGAGGATTTCATTCAGACCGACGCGGCGATCAACCCGGGGAACTCGGGCGGCGCGCTGATCAACGCGCGCGGCGAGCTGATCGGCATCAACACGGTGATCTTCTCCCGCAGCGGCGGCTACCAGGGCATCGGCTTCGCGGTGTCGAGCAACCTGGCGCGGCAGGTCTTCAACGAACTGCGGCAGAACGGCGAGGTTCGACGGGGCTCCCTCGGTAACGTCCGGCTCGTCCCCGTGACCACGCGCTACGCCAGGGAGTATGGCGCGCCAGATACACGCGGCGCGTTCGTGTTCGAGCTGTATCGCGACTCTGCTGCGTATCGAGCCGGCCTCTCGCCCGGCGACATCATCGTCCAGTTCAACGGCACTGACGTCGAGGATCCTGGGCAGCTCGAGCGCCTGTTGTCCAAATCGCAGATCGGCAGCACGGCCACCCTCCGGATCATCCGAGAAGGCAAGCGCATGGACGTTCGCGTGCCGGTGCAGAAGCGCGGCGCCTCGTAGCCTCGCATGCCGGCGAACTGGCCTGATCTGACATGGGCGCTTGTCCTGGGCTGGCTGCGCCATCCCGGTCTCTCCATCGCCGGCATCGCGATCGTCGCGTACCTGGCGATCCGCATCGGCGCCGCGGCGGCCCGCCGCTTCGAACGCGAGATGAGCCGGGGCACGGGCCCGGACCTCATTGAGCGGACCAAGCGCGCTCAGACTCTCGGACGAATCACCCAGCGCGCGCTGACGGTCATCATCACCATCGTCGCCGGCCTGATGGTGGTCGAACAGCTGGGCTACAACACCTCGGCGGCGGTCACCGGCTTCGGCGTCGTCGGCGTGGCGCTCGGCTTCGGCGCGCAGACGCTCATCCGCGATCTCATCGCCGGCTTCTTCATGATCGCGGAGGATCAGGTCCGCGTCGGCGACAGCGCCGTCGTCAACGGCCAGGGCGGCCTGGTCGAAGAGGTGAACCTGCGGACGATCGTGCTCCGCGACGAGCAGGGCACGGTGCATGTGTTCGCCAACGGCGAAGTGAAGACGCTGGCGAACATGTCCAAGGACTTCGCCTACTACGTCATCTCCGTCGGCGTCTCCTACGAAGACGATCCTGACCGCGTCGTCCAGGCGCTGAACGACGCCGGCGCGTCGATGATGGAAGATCCTGCGTTCCAGCAGCACATCCTGGCGCCGCTGGACGTCTACGGCATCGACGCGTTCGAATCCGATCGGCTGGTGGTGAAGAGCCGAATCAAGACCGTGCCGCAGAAGCAGTGGCTGGTTGGACGGGAACTGCGGAAGCGGATTGCGAGGCTGCTGCGCGAGCGCGGGATCCACTCGCCCACGCGTCAGATTACGTTCGTCGAAACGATCGAGCGGAAGAAGCCCGCGGAAACGTAAAAGGCCTACACCCCGTGTCCGTACCCGGCTTCGTGCGCGACGTGCACCGGCGCCGCGGGCGTGTCGAACGGATCGACATCGACGACAGTCGTCACCTGTACGCTGCGCACGGTCGCAATGACCGATCGGACGTCGTTGTCGGTGACCGTCTTCCGGTCGTCGGCAATCGCCATCAGTGCGCGGTAGATCTCGATCAGCTCGTCGCCCTGAATCTCGAAGCCGAGGTCTGCGCAGCGCTTCTGCACGGCGTGCCGGCCTGAGTGCTTGCCGAGCACGAGCGGGTTCCACGGCGCGCCGACGTCCTCTGCGCGCATGATCTCGTAGGTCCGCCGGTCCTTCAGAATGCCGTCCTGGTGGATCCCCGCCTCGTGCGCGAACGCATTGCGGCCGACGATCGCCTTGTTCACCTGGACGCCCTGCCCGGTCAGCTGCGTGAGCATGTCGCTCGACGGGTAGAGTTGCTTCGTATCGACGCCGACGGTAAACGGCATGCGGTCGCTGCGCACGTGCATCGCCATCACGATCTCTTCGAGTGCGGCGTTGCCGGCCCGTTCGCCGATGCCGTTGATCGTGCACTCGACCTGACGGGCGCCGCCCTCGATCGCGGCGAGCGTATTGGCCACCGCCAGCCCGAGGTCGTCGTGGCAGTGCGCACTGAAGATGACCTTGTCAGAGTTCGGCACGCGCTCGCGCACGGCGCGGAAGAACGCGCGCGTCTCCTCGGGCGTCGAGTAGCCAACCGTATCGGGCAGGTTGATCGTCGTCGCGCCGACCTTGATCACCGCTTCGACGACACGGCAGAGGAAATCGAGATCGCTGCGCGTCGCGTCCTCGGCCGAGAACTCGACGTCGAACGTGTGGTGCCGCGCGTAGCGCACCGACGTGATCGCATTCTCCAGGCACTGCTCGCGCGACATGCGCAGCTTTGCCTGCAGGTGCAGATCGGATGTGGCGATGAACGTGTGGATGCGCCCCTGCGCTGCCGGCTGAATCGCCCAGGCGGCTCTCTCGAGGTCCTTCGGGTGGCAGCGCGCGAGACAGGCGATCACCGGGCGGCGGATTTCCGTCGCGATGCGCCGGACCGCTTCGGCGTCTGCTGGCGACGCGATCGGAAAGCCGGCCTCGATGATGTCCACCCCAAGCAGGTCGAGCTGCCGCGCCAGCAGAAGTTTCTCGGACACACGTAGCGAGAACCCGGGCGATTGCTCACCATCGCGCAACGTTGTGTCGAAAATTCGAACCTGCTCTGCCATGTGGAGTCCTCCGTCACCCGCCCTATTAGCCGGATTTCTCGGGGTTACCGCCTTTCCAGTAGACGTGACCTGGAAAGATTTGTCAAAATGATAATCATTCTGGTTGAATCATGATTGCTTATCGAAGGCTGGTCTGAAAACCGGCCTCGACCCCCGATAGCTGGCCCTCAACCCGTAGTCCCGAATCGGTTAGAGGCCGACCCCCAGGCCGGCCACGCACCATGGAATTAAGCGAATTACGAGTCTTTCTCACGGTTGCCTCCGAACGCAGCTTCTCCAAAGCCGCCATGAAGCTGCACCGGACACAGCCTGCCATCAGCCAGGCCGTCCGCCGGCTCGAAGACAGCGTCGGGGAGCGTCTGTTCGACCGGGCAACGAAGGACGCCACCCTCACTGAGGCCGGCAAGCTCCTTCGGGACTACGCCGACCGCCTTCTTCGCCTGTCAGAAGAAGCAGAAGAGGCGGTCAAGGACCTCCGGGACCTGCGCCGCGGCCGCGTGCTGATCGGGTGCAACGAAGCCTCGGTTCACGCGGTGCTGCCGTTGATCGATCGGTTCCGGAACGGCTATCCGCTGGTGCATGTGGACGTTCGCCGGATTCCCGCGCGTCAGCTCGGCGCTGAAGTCGCGCAGGGCTCCCTCGACTTCGGCGTCCTCACGTTTCAACCTGCCGAAACACAGCTCGGCTCAATCGTGCTCGGCCAGGACGAGCTGGTCATGCTCGTGCACCCGGCGCACCCGCTGGCGCAGAGCCGCGAGGTGACGCTTTCCGAGTGCGCGCGACAGACCGTCATCGCCCACAACGATCCGTCGCACGTGCGCGACCGGGTGCTCCGGCTCTTCGAGCAGCATCACATTCCCGCCAACATCCTGGTGTCGCTGCCGAGCCTGGAAGGCATCAAGCGCGCCGTCGCGATGGAAATGGGCGTAGCGCTGCTCCCCCGCCGCTGCGCGGAATCCGAAATCGTGCGCGGCGAGCTCATCGCGCTGGCGATGCCGGAAGTGCGCCTGCGGCGCCACGTGCGGCTGGTGTTTCGCAAAGGCGGCGAACGCTCTCACGCCGCGTCCGCGTTCCTGACGTCAGTGGACGACAAGAAGCGGAAACACGAAGTTCACGAAGAGATCGAAGATCACGAAGAACCGGCGGCCCGGGTCAGAAGCCGGTGACGTAGGGCAGGCGCGCCGCGGCGGCGTCAACCTGTTCGTAGCGGGCCAGCAGCATCCCGGTCGTATCCCACGCGCCTGACGTGAACGCATCGCGCGCGTTCGGCGGGATCGACACGCGGCACATGAACCCTTCCGCCATGCAGGTGCCGGCGGCCAGGTCGATCGCCAGTTCAATCGTCGGCCGCTTTTCAACGAGCTCCATCAACGCGCGGATATCCGCCGACTCTGCGGTCACGCAGGGCATTCCGATCATCACCGAGTTGCCGAAGAAGATCTCGGCAAACGATTCGCCGATCACCGCGTCGATGCCCCAGCGATGCAGCCCCTGGGGCGCATGCTCGCGCGAGGATCCGCATCCGAAGTTCGAGTTGACGATCAGGACCTTCGCGCCCTGATACTGCCCGACGTCGAACGGGTGGCGGTTGTGTGGACGCACCGCCGCCTTGCGGTCGTCCTCGAAGACGTGTTTCTCGAGGCCCTCGAAGCTGACGCCGACGAGGAACCGCGCGGGCATGATCCGGTCGGTGTCGATGTCGTCGCCGCGCATCGGCAGCGCTCGTCCCTGAATCTGTGTGATCGCTCCCATCAGTTCAACAGCTCCCGCACGTCGACGACCTTGCCCTCGATAGCCGCCGCGGCCACCATTGCCGGGCTCATGAGCAGCGTCCGACCGGTGGGACTTCCCTGCCGGCCCTTGAAGTTTCTGTTCGACGACGCCGCGCAGACCTGGTTGCCCTCGAGCTTGTCGGGATTCATGCCGAGGCACATGGAGCATCCCGCTCCACGCCACTCGAACCCGGCTGCACGAAACACATCTGCGAGTCCTTCACGCTCCGCGGCCTTGCTGACGCCCACCGATCCGGGAACGACCAGCGCCTTGACGTGCGGCGCCACGTGACGTCCCTTGACGATGCGCGCGGCTTCGCGGAGGTCGGAGAGCCGGGCGTTCGTGCAGGAACCGATGAACGCGACGTCGACCTTCATCCCGGCGATCGGCCGTCCCGGCTCGAGTCCCATGTAGTCCAGCGCGTCTGAAATGGCCTGCGACTCCTCCACCTCGTCGGGCGCCGGCACGCGCTCGTCCACGGCAATCGACTGACCTGGATTCACTCCCCACGTGACGACCGGCTTCAGCTCTTCCGCTCGAATCTCCACGTCGTCATCGAAGACCGCATCGGCATCGGAAGCAATCGATCGCCACCACTGCTTCGCCCGCTCGAACGCGTCGCCCTGCGGCGCAAACGGCAGGCCTTTCAGATACTCGAACGTCGTGTCGTCCGGATTGACGTAGCCGACGCGCGCGCCGCCCTCGATCGACATGTTGCACATGGTCATCCGCTCGTCCATGGTCATGCGCTCGACGGTGTCGCCGGCATACTCGTAGGCGTAGCCCGTGCCGCCGCGCACGCCGAGCCGCTGAATGATCTCGAGGATGACGTCTTTCGCGTAGACGCCAGGCGGCAGCTGGCCGTTGATGCGGATGCGGCGGACCTTGAGCGGCTCGATCGCCAGGCACTGCGACGCCAGGACGTCCCGCACCTGCGACGTGCCGATGCCGAAGGCGACGGAGCCGAACGCGCCGTGCGTGGACGTATGACTGTCGCCGCAGGCGATGGTCATGCCCGGCTGCGTCAGCCCGAGCTCCGGCCCGATGACGTGCACGATCCCCTGCCGGTCATCGTCCAACCCCGCGAGGCGGACGCCGAAGTCACGGCAATTCCGCTCGAGCGACGCGATCATGTCCTCGGCAACGACGTCGAGAAAGGGCCGCTTTCGTTCGATCGTCGGGATGATGTGATCGACCGTCGCGAACGTGCGATCAGGACGCGAGACCTTCCAGCCGCGCTGACGCAGGGCGTCGAACGCCTGCGGGCTCGTCACCTCGTGGACGAGGTGCAAGCCGATGAAGAGCTGCGTCTGTCCGGTCGGCAGCTGGCGAACGGTGTGGAGATCCCACACTTTCTTCAGAAGAGTCTTGCCCATTTATCTAATTGTTCGGGTCGTTCGAGGCGTTCGGAACGTTCGAGCCGTTCTTCGATCGTAACACCTGCCTCGGGGTGGCCAAGGACGTCCGGGAACGATCCGAACGATTCGAACGGTCCGCACGGTCCGAACGGTTCGAACGACTAACGGCCGGGTGATCCGTGACCCAGCAGCGCCAGGGCTTCTCCACGCCTACCGTGATCCCGATGCGCGGCCCCCACGAGATACGGTCGGGGACATGGCCGCGGTCTTCGATCACCAGGCGGCCTGAGACGAGATCGATAAGATTGTCGTTGAGCGTGATACCCATCGCGCGGGTCAGGTTGCCTGGACCGCGGCACAAGCCAGCGACGTCGATCTGACGCCCATCGTTCGTAGTGTCCGGCTTTAGCCGGACCCTCCGCTTTTCCATCAACGGGATTCCGTCCACCGGAGCCAGCGCTCGAATCAACACCGCAGCCGGATGCCCTTCCGACTCTGTCACCGCGTTCACGAGGTAGTGGATGCCGTAGTTCAGATAGACGTAGGCGAATCCCGGCGGACCGTAGAGCGGCGCGTTGCGCCGCGTCGGCCCCGGCGCCGCGTGGCACGCGGGATCGTCTTCGCCGATGTACGCCTCGGTCTCGACGATCATCCCGGCCACTTCGCCGGCTGGCGTGCGATGCACCAGGACCTTCCCGAGCAGTTCCTTCGCGACAGTCAGGGTCGGGCGGTCGTAGAAATCGCGGTCCAGAACGTTTCGAACGGCTCGAACGTTACCTTGCGGCATAACTCGACCGTCTGTCGGCCAGCACCTGCCGCAGCGCGCGGCCGGTGTGCGACTCGTCGACCTGCGCGACCTGCTCCGGCGTTCCGGTGGCGATGATCTCGCCGCCCCCGTCCCCGCCTTCGGGTCCCAGATCGATCACGTGGTCCGCCGTCTTGATCACGTCGAGGTTGTGCTCGATCACGACCAGCGTGTGTCCGGCTTCGACGAGCTTCTTGAACGCCGTGAGCAGCTTGGCGATGTCATCGAAGTGCAGGCCGGTGGTCGGCTCGTCGAGGATGTAGAGCAGCCGCTCGCCGCCGGCCGACGCCAGATGTGCGGCGATCTTGATGCGCTGCGCCTCGCCGCCGGAGAGCGTGGTCGCGGGCTGACCCAGACGAAGGTAGCCGAGGCCGATCTCGTCCAGGACCTGGAGCCGTCGCAGCACCTTCGGCGAGGTGCTGAAGAACGCCAGCGCCTCGCGCACGGTCATCCCCAGCACCTGATGGATGTTCCGGCCGCGATACTTCACTTCGAGCACCTGGGGCTTGAAGCGCATGCCGTCGCACTGATCGCAGGGAACGAAGACGTCGGCGAGGAACTGCATCTCGACCCGCACTTCGCCCTCGCCCTGACATGCCTCACATCGCCCGCCGGGAACGTTGAACGAGAAGTGGCTGGCGCTCAGCCCGCGCGACTTCGCGTCGCGGGTCAGCGCGAACAGCTCGCGGATCGGGTCGAACGCCTTCAGGTAGGTCACCGGGTTCGAGCGCGGCGTGCGTCCGATCGGCGTCTGGTCCACGAGGATCACGTCGCTGATGTACTCGAGCCCCTCGAGACCACGGAAGCTGCCGACGCGGCGATCCCAGTCGCCCTTGGCGCGCTTGATCGCGGCGTAGAGCACGTCGTGCACGAGCGTGGACTTGCCAGATCCGCTCACGCCGGTGACGCACGTCAGCGTGTTCATCGGGATCGTGACGTCCACGTCCTTGAGGTTGTGCTCCGTCGCACCGCGCAGCTTGATCTTCTGCGTGAGCCCACGCCGGCGCGGCGACGGGACGGGGATCACGAGCTCGTGCCGGAGGTACTTGGCCGTCAGCGATCGCGTTTCCTGCAGCAGTCCGGGCAGATCGCCCGAATACACCACGCGTCCGCCCTGCTCGCCAGCACCGAGGCCGATATCGACGATGTGGTCGGCGACGCGAATCATGTCCTCGTCGTGCTCGACCACGAGAACGGTGTTGCCCTGCTGACGCAGCTTCTGGAGGATGTCGATCAGCCGCTGGTTGTCTCTCGAGTGGAGGCCGATCGATGGCTCGTCCAGCACGTACAGCGTGCCGACCAGCGCAGAGCCAAGTGACGTCGCCAGGTTGATCCGCTGCGACTCGCCTCCGGAAAGCGTCGAAGACAGGCGGTCGAGCGTCAGGTAGTCGAGACCGACATCGCTCAGAAACGACAGGCGCCGTTCGATCTCGCGCATCACCTTGTCGGCCACGGCCGCGTCCTTTTCCGAGAGCGTGAGCTCGGCGAAGAACTGCCGCGCCTGCTTCACGGTGAGCGCGGAGACGGCGTCAATGGTGCGGCCGCCGACGCGTACGTCACGCGCCTCTTTTCGCAGTCGAGCGCCGCCGCAATCCGGGCACGACAGGTAGCCGCGATAGCGGCTCAGGAAGACGCGGATATGAACCTTGTACTTCTTGCGCTCGAGCCAGCGGAAGAATCCGCGCACGCCTTCGTAGTCGGTGCCGCGTCCGCTTGCCGGGTCGCCTTCGATAATGAACTGCCGCTCGTCGTCGGTCAGATCACTCCATGGCACATCCAGACGGATGCCCGCCTTCCTCGCCGCACGCTTCAGCTCCGCCAGCTGTGCGCGGTAGTGAGGCTTGCTCCAGGGCTCGATCGCGCCCTCGGCGACCGACTTCGACTGGTCGGGCACCACGAGGTCCATGTCGAGCTCGATCACGTTGCCGAAGCCGTGGCAGGTCTGGCAGGCGCCGAACGGGTTGTTGAAGGAGAAGAGCCGCGGCTGTGGCGTCTCGTACGCGATGTTGCACGTCCGGCACTCGAACCGTTCGGAGAAGTCGATCCGTTCGCCCGTGTCGGCGTTGACGGCAAACGCCGCCCCGCCGCCTTCGCGGTACGACGTTTCGATCGAGTCGGTCAGACGGCTTCGCAGGTCGCCTTCGATGCGCAGGCGATCGACCACGACCTCGAGGTGTGTGCGCGACTTCAGGGCCGCCGAATCAACTTCTTCGAAGACGACGGCGCTGGGCCTGGAGTGTCCGGCTTCAGCCGGACCGTCCACCAGCAGCCGGCCAAACCCGCGGCGGCGCAGCGTCTCAATCGTTTCCGCCACCGGATCGAACGATTTCGGAGCCGGCGCGGTGTCCACTTCATCCAGAGTCTCCGCTTCGTCGGCGACGAAACCGCGCGGCGCATCGGCGACGACCGGGATCTCGAATCCGAGCAGCAGCCTGGCGCCAGCCAGTTCGCCGAGCCGTCTGGCCACGACCTCAGCCGTCTCGCGGATGACCTCCTGCCCACACTGCCGGCAGTAGGTGCGGCCGACCCGGGCAAAGAGCAGCCGCATGTAGTCGTGGATTTCCGTGGTGGTGCCGACAGTCGACCGCGGATTGCGAATGCTGTTTTTCTGGCGGATCGCGATGGCCGGGCAGATCCCCTCTATCCGATCGACGTCGGGCTTCTCCATCCGCTCGAGGAACTGCCGGGCGTAGGCCGACAGCGATTCCACGTAGCGGCGCTGTCCCTCGGCGTAGATCGTATCGAACGCCAGCGACGACTTCCCCGAGCCGCTGACACCCGTAACGATGATCAGCTTGCCGTGCGGCAGCGTGACGTCGATGTTCTTGAGGTTGTGCGTCCGCGCGCCGCGAACGACGAGCGGGGCCCGGGTCCTGGGTCGAGGAGCGTCTGTCATCCCTCTGTGACGAATTCTGGAAGAACCGTAAGAGAGGAATGTTATCAGATCCTTCCTGAGCCGCTTTCCGCTCCCTTTGCACCTTCATTGGCAGAGCAAAGGGAGCCTTCCATGGCAGAACACGTTCGTGACCATCGCAGCGTCCTCGCGGCAGCCGAAAAGCGCCTCCTCATCGCCATTGCCCGGCGGCTGCCCACATGGATCAACTCGGACCACCTGACCGCGCTGGGGCTGCTGGCGATGGGCATGGGGGGAGCCGCCTACGCGCTCGCACGGTGGGACGTACGGTTCCTCTGGCTCGCCATCACCGCCCTGGCGGTCAACTGGTTTGGCGACAGCCTGGACGGCACCGTCGCGCGCGTTCGTCACCACGAACGGCCGCGCTATGGCTTCTACGTCGATCACGTGCTCGACATCGTCGGCGCAACGCTGCTGTTTGGCGGGCTCGCGGCCTCCGGATTCATGACACCGGTCATTGCGCTCTCGCTGCTTGTCGCTTACCTGCTCGTGTCCGGGGAGGTGTTCCTGGCAACGAGCGTCCGGCGCGTCTTCAAGATGTCGTTTTCCGGTTTCGGCCCCACGGAGCTGCGAATCCTGCTCGCGGTCGGGACGATTGCGCTCTTTCGAGACCCGCACGTGGATTTCGGAGCATTCGGCCGGATGCGGCTGTTCGACGTCGGCGGGCTTGCCGGCATCGCCGGCATGGCGATCGCGCTGACGGTCAACGTGTTGCGCAACGCATCGGCCCTCGCTCGCGAGGAACCTCGACCGCCCGGGGAACCGCGAACGGGACCTGTGGTGTCCGGCTTCAGGCGAACACTCGTGCGTGGCATCCGGCTTTAGCCACTGAACGGATACTCCTCGACCGTGTCGACAAGTCGTGCTCGATAAGGTCCGCCTGAAGGCGGACGCTCCGTGGAAGGTCCGGCTGAAGCCGGACACTACGGTACGATTGACGATTCATGCACGGCGTTGACCTGGTTCTCACCCTTGCCGCGGGCCTTGGCGCAGCCCTGATCTTCGGCTACCTCACCCAGCGCCTGGGCCTCTCGCCCATCGTCGGCTATCTGATCGCAGGCGTCGCCGTCGGTCCGCACACGCCAGGTTTCGCGGCAAACGCAGCGGTCGCCGAACAGCTCGCCGAAGTCGGCGTGATCCTCATCATGTTTGGCGTCGGCCTGCAGTTCCATCTCGAAGAGCTGCTCGCCGTCCGGCGCATCGCGCTACCGGGCGCACCGATCGGCATGGCAACGGCCACGGCGCTCGGCGCGTTCGCCGCACGGATGTTCGGCTGGTCGTGGCCGGCGTCGATCGTGTTCGGGCTCACGCTGTCGGTCGCCAGCACGGTCGTACTGGTGCGCGTGCTGTCGGACGCGCGAAAGCTCCACACGCCGACCGGGCACATCGCGCTCGGCTGGCTGGTCATGGAGGATCTCCTCACCGTCGTCACGCTCGTGCTGCTGCCGGCGTTCGCCGTCGGCACGGTCACCCCTGGCTCCATCGCCATCGATCTCGGGATTGCGTTGCTGAAGGTCGGGGCACTGGTCGCGTTCGCAATCGTCTTCGGGCAGCGGCTGATACCGGCGCTGCTCGATCGCGTGGCGGCGACGCGTTCGCGCGAGCTCTTCACGCTGGCGATTCTGGTGCTCGCGCTTGGCATTGCGGTCGGCGCGGCGCTGCTCTTCGGCGTGTCGATGGCGCTCGGCGCCTTCGTCGCCGGCATGGTCGTCAACCGCTCGGACTACAGCTCGCGCGCGGCCAGCGACGCGCTGCCGATGCGCGACGCCTTCGCCGTGCTCTTCTTCGTGTCGGTGGGGATGCTGCTCGACCCGTCTGCCCTCGTCGACGAACCGTGGCTGGCAGCCGCGGCACTGGCCATCGTGGTCATCGGCAAGCCGCTCGTCGTCGTCCTGCTGCTGGCGCTTCTCGGGTATCCGCTTCGTACGGTGCTCACTGTCCCGGCCGCGCTCGCGCAAATCGGCGAGTTTTCGTTCATCCTGGCGGCGCTCGGCCGCTCGCTCGGCGTCCTTCCGGCCGTCGCCACGGACATCATCGTTGCCGTTTCGATTGCATCGATCGTGGTCAACCCGCTCGTGTCACGGCTGATTGAACCGGCCGAACGGTTGATTCTGAGACTTCGGCGTCAGGCGATGCAGGAAAGCGAAGACGAAGGCGCATCGTCGTCACTCGATCCACAGACCCGTGCGATCGTGATCGGCTACGGACCCACCGGACGAACCGTCACACGACTCCTTCAGGAGAACGGCATCTCGCCGACCGTGGTCGAGCTCAACATGGACACCGTCCGTGAACTCAGACAGAGCGGCGTCTCAGCCGTATACGGCGATGCGCGGCACGGCGACGCCCTGGTTACTGCCGGGCTGCGCCACGCCGGAACGCTCATCATCAGCGGCGCCGACACAGGCTCCCCGGACATCATTCAGAATGCGCGCGAAATCAATCCGCGCGTGCACACCATCGTGCGCAGCGCCTACTTGCGCGATGTACCGCCGTTGCGCTCCGCTGGAGCTGAACAGGTGTTTGCCGGTGAAGGCGAGGTTGCGCTGGCGATGACCGAAGCTGTGCTGCGCCGGCTCGGCGCGACAGCTGATCAGATCGATCGCGAGCGCGACCGCGTACGCGCAGAGCTCGTTGGCCTGCCGGTAGAATAGACAGGTATGAAGACTCTGCTGTCGGCTCTCTTCGTAGCTGGTTTGACCATCGCTGCGAGCGCCCAGGCGCCGGCAGCACTCAAGGTTGGCGATCCGGCGCCCGATTTCACGCTGGCCGGATCGGACGGCAAGACCTATTCACTCGCGGACTTCCGTGGCAAGCAGGCGGTGGTCATCGCGTGGTTCCCCAAGGCGTTCACGCAGGGCTGCACGCTCGAGTGCAAGTCGCTCGCGGCCAACGGCGATCGAATTCGCAAGTTCGACGTCGCGTACTTCATGGCGAGCGTTGACGCTCCGGACGACAACGCGAAGTTCGCGCAATCCGAGAAGGCCGACTTCCCGCTGCTCAGCGATCCTGACAAGAGCGTCGCCACACGCTTCGGCGTGCTGGCGTCGCGCGGCTTCGCCAACCGCTGGACGTATTACATCGACAAGTCCGGACGCATTGCCTATATCGATCGCGCGGTGAATCCTGAGACGTCCGCGGAAGACATGATCGCGCGGCTCGGGCAGCTGAAGGTCGCGGCGCGTTAAACAGCGCGTCAGCCGCCCCCGAACCGGGGGTTGACGATCGGGCTGAAGATCGAGCCGAACGAGTAGCTCACACCAAAGAACGTGTAATACCGGTAGCTCGTCGCCAGCTGTCGCTGGTTGACGAGCACCTCTTCGCTCGTCGCTTCCGCTGCGGGAAGCGAGATCTGATCGCGCACCGACTCCAGGTTCGAGTACAGGTTGAGCGACAGCCCCCGGAACAGATTGAGCGTCACCTCACCCCACACGCTGACGTGGTTCTGATCGAAGTCGGGAACGAACGAGGCGACTTCGAAGCTCGATCCAATCGTCCCCCACCGCTGACGCAACGACATCGACGTTTCGAGCGACTGCGAGAGGCGCGTCTCCTGGAGCTTGCCGAAGATCGTCACTTCCTTGTAATCCCAGGAGCGGGCACGCACTGAATAGTTGAAGGTCAGAATCCTGCGCGTCGAGTCGGTGTAGGGAAACAGATCCCACTCGATGGCCGGGCCGGCCGCAAAGGCCCAGTTCTGGTTGCTGAAGGTCGACGAGCCCCAGCTGCTCCGCATGCCAGCCGACCAGTGGCCGCCAAGCGACTTCACGTACAGCCCGTTCCAGCCATAGTCACGATTGGGTGAGATGAACGTGCGCCCATCCGGCAGATCGTATTTGCTCTGTCGATAGTTCATGTTCGCGTTGAAGTTCACCTTCGAGGCGTGCGTGACACGGTTTGCGCTCACGTTGGTGCTGATGTTGTAGGACTTGCTGGAGCTTTCGCCGCTGGCGTTGCCGTTGAGGCTCAGCCTGAAGCTCCACCGG